>CABUBY010000124.1 GCA_902489955.1 uncultured Collinsella sp.
CCGCCTTCGCGCATATGGCCTCGGTCGCCAAGCGCCGCGGCTCCGAGGTTCATGTACCGCACCCCACACCCGGTCTCTCCACCGCCGAGACCATCCTGCAGGTGTTGCGCGGCGGCATGGCATTCACCCGCGACGAAGCCATGCTGCTCGACGTGATGCTCATGCTGCATGCCGAACACGGAGGCGGCAACAACTCCACGTTTGCCTGCCGCGTGCTGTCCTCCTCGGCCACCGACCCGTATTCCGCCTACGCCGCGGCTATCGGCTCACTCAAGGGCCCGCGCCACGGCGGCGCCAACGCCAAGGTCGTGTCCATGCACGAGGACATCCGTGCGCACGTCTCCAATTGGGAGGACGAGGACGAGGTCGCAGCCTACCTGGGCAAGATCCTCGACAAGCAGGCCTTCGACGGCACGGGTCTCATCTACGGTATGGGCCACGCCGTCTACACGCTGAGCGACCCGCGCGCCGAGGTCTGCCGCCGTTACGCGCGCACGCTTGCCGCCAAGAAGGACCTGGGCGAGGAGTTCGCGCTCATCGAGCGCATCGAGCGCCTGGCACCGCAGGTGATGCGCGACCACGGCATGACCAAGCCCATCTGTGCCAACATCGACCTGTACACGGGCTTTATCTACAAGATGCTCGGCGTACCCGAGACGCTTTTTACGCCGCTATTCGCCGTCGCCCGCATGGCCGGCTGGTCGGCACACCGCATGGAAGAGCTCTTCTGCGCGCACCGCATTATTCGCCCCGCGTATCGCCCGGTTATCGAGCCGCTGGAGTACAAGCCGCTCGCCGATCGCTAGGACGCGGACCGTTATAGAACCCGAGCGTGGCCAGGGCATCATCGCCCTCGGCCACGCTTTTTATGCCAGCAGAAAGGGCTGCATCAAATGATTGTGTTTTCCGATATGGACGGAACGCTGTTGACGAGCGATAAGCAGATGAGCGATGCCACCTGGGCGATGCTCGACGAGCTCGCTCGACGCGGGATTGAATTTGTGCCCTGCACGGGACGTCCGCTGTCGGGCATCTTTGAGCCCATCCTCGCCCATACCGCCGTGCACTATGCCGTTTGCGCCAATGGCGCCAGCGTCTGGCAGCTCGACGACGATGTGCCCACCGACGCCTCGCGCGCCACGTGCATCTTGAGCCGTCCGCTCGATTGCGGCATTGCCCATCGCATCCATCGCATCGCCGCCGGCCACGATGTGACCTTCGATATCTTCGCGGATGGGCAGTGCTTCCTCCCCCGCTCGCTCTACACGCGCCTGGACGAATTCTGCGGCGGCGACCCCCACATCGCGGCTTCGCTCAAGCGCACACGAACACCGATCGACATGGATATCGACAGCAAGATCGACGAGGTCGAGACGCTCGAGCGCATCGCCATGTACTGGCACAACCCGGCTGATCGCGACGCCATCGCGGCGGAACTCGACACGCTCGGAGGCATTGAAGTCACGCGTTCGTACGCCATGAATATCGAGGTCATGGGCGAGGGCGCCACCAAGGGAACGGCCCTCACGTGGCTCTGCGAGCACCTGGGCGAGCGTCTCGCCGACGCTTGGGCGTTCGGCGACAACATCAACGACATCCCCATGCTGCAGGCAGCGGGCCACGGCATGGCCATGATCAACGCCGAGCCCGAGGACCGCGAGGCCGCCGACGCCATCACCGAATACGACAACGACCACGACGGCGTCGCCCGCACCATCATGGCCGCTCTCGCCTAGCAGCAGCAACCCGGCAGGGTAGCTAAAACAGTCATTGGGGACGTTCTTGAATGACTAGTCGTTGGGGACACTCTTCGCAAAAAGCTGCAAGGATTGTCCCCCACTGTCGGCAGAAAAGGAACGTCCCCATCTGCCGGATTAGGAGAGACTCTCCAGCACGCGACGGAGCTCCTGCTGGACGGCGTGGTCGCGGTTACAACCCACCACGCGATCGGCCACCGCCTTGAGCGCGGGGCGCGCATTTTCCATCGCGCAGCCCGTGCCGACAAAGCGAATGATCTCGTAGTCGTTCATCGAGTCGCCAAACGCCATGACCTCGTCGCGTTCGACGCCATAGTGCTCCATGAGCTGCTCGATTCCCGAGGCTTTCGACACACCGGGCTGCATGGCATCGATCCATGCGTTTCCAGAAGGCGCAAAGGTAAAGAGCTGGCCAAGCTCGCGCTGCAGTACGTAGGCACTGTCCATAACGGCACCGTCATCGCAAAAGATACTCGCCTTGATGATATTTACGCTGGGATCGGGCAGCTCCCAAATGCGCTCGGCATTGGGAAGGTCCTTATCGACCTCACGCACGAACTTGCACTCGTCATCGAGCAGGAAGGACTTGGTTCGGTCAAAGAGCGCAAGATGCAGATTGGGAAACGTCCTGACGGCTTGGGCGAGCCTTCGAATCGCCAGGTGGGAATACACCTCACGGTCCACCATCTTACCGTCGGCGTAGACTTGGGCGCCGTTAGCGGCGACAAAGTCCATCTTGTCGCGAACGGGCGCAAAGAACTCGCACAGGCGATCGTAGCGACGACCTGACGATGCAGCGAAATGCACGCCATGCTCGTGTAGCGCCAGAATCAGTTCGTAGGTCTCGGGAGGCACCTGGCCGTTTTCGTCAAGCAGTGTGCCGTCCATATCGGATGCAATCAGTTTAAACATAGAAAAGCTCCCTTCGGGCTTGTTGGAATCAAACGCGTATCCGATTCCAACGTACCCAAAGGGAGCTCAAATAAGACTCCGCGGGCGTAAACGTTACAAGGACCTGGCAAATAGCTCACACATGCCAGAGGTCCTACGGCCGCGGCGTCAGGCAGCGCGCCAAAGAGTGTCCCCGATGACTAGTCGTTTAAGAACGTCCCCGATGACTAGTCGGCGTAGGTGAAGGTTGTGACGTCGAACATGCCCTCGGGGCGGATGCGGAGCGTCGGGATGACCGGCAGGGGCAGGAAGATGATGCCCATGATGGGGTCGAGCGGCGGCTCAATACCCATGGCGCGCGCCTTGACCATAAAGTCGTCGTGCTGCACAGCAACGTCCTCGGCCGTGCCTTCGCTCATAAGGCCACCGAGCGCCAGCGGAATACGCGCCACGACCTTGCCGTTGCGCACCAGCACGTGGCCGCCCTGGCCCACGGCCTCGACGGCAGCCATCATATCAGCCGCGCTGTCGCCCACCACGCACACGTTGTGCGAGTCGTGGCCGATCGTCGAGGCGATGGCACCGCCCGTGATGGTAAAGCCGCGCACCCAGCCGCGACCGATATGCTTGCCGACCAGGCCCAGGCCAGCGGGGCCGTCGCCATCGGCGCCCTCGGCCTGCAGCGACACGCCGCGGCCGTGGCGCTCGATCAGCATAATGCGGCGCAGGCCCTCGGCACTCTCGGGGCGAGCCATACCCGTGATGGCCTTGCCCGGCACCACGTCGATCACGGCCTCGCCCGGCTTAAAGGCATAGTCGAACACGTCGAGCGAAAGCTTCGGCAGCTTAACGGAGGCGCGCAGCTCATCGGCAAGGGCCGCAACCTCGGCCATCTCGGGTGCGATCTCGCCCACAAAGGTGCCGTCCTGCGCCACCAGGGCACCGGCGGCATATACACGATGCGGAGCCGTGGCAAACGTCAGGTCATTGAGCACCAGCAGGTCGGCACGCTTGCCCGGGGCAATCGCACCGCGGAGCTCGTGCGGGTCGCGGCAGCCGTGATCCAGGCCAAACGCCTCGGCCGTGGAGAGGGACGCCATAGAGATAGCGACCACGGGGTCGATACCGGCCTCAATCGCCACGCGGCAGGCATTGTCGATCATGCCGGTTGCAAGCGCATCGGAAGGAGCGCGGTCGTCAGTCGCAAAGCAGCAGCGGCGGGCGCGCGCGGGATTCTCCAGCAGCATCGGCGACAGGTTGGCCAGATCATGGCTGCACGTACCCTCGCGCAGCATCACGTACATGCCGCGAGACAGCTTGTCGAGCGCCTCCTCGGGAATCGTCGACTCGTGGTCGGCAATAATACCCGCCGCGGCATAGGCATTGAGGTCCTTGCCGGCAACGAGCGGCGCATGGCCGTCGACCTGCTTGGACGGCGTCTGGTTGGCAGCATCGATGCGAGCGCAGGTCTCGGGATCGGCCATAAAGACGCCCGGCAGGTTCATCATCTCGCCCAGGCCAAAAACGTCACCCGGATGCTCGGCAAAAAACGCCTGCATGTCAGCAGCGGTAATCACAGCGCCCGCTTGCTCATCGGGCAGCGCGGGCACGCATGAGGGCATCATGTACTTGATGGAAATGGGCGCGCGGCGACCGTCCTCGATCATAAAGCGCAGGCCGTCGAGCCCCGCCACGTTGGCGATCTCGTGGCTGTCGGCAATGGCGGTGGTGGTACCGCGCGTCGCCGCCATGCGCGCATACTCGGCGGGACGGATGTTCGAGGACTCAATGTGCAGATGTCCGTCGATAAAGCCGGGGGCGAGATAGCGGCCCTGGCAGTCAATGACCTCGGCAGCCTCGTAGGTGCCGGCGGCATCGTCGCGACCATCGTAGAGCACGCCGACGATCACACCGTCCTTGACGGCAACGCTGCCGGGCGCCACACGCTGGCCATACACGTCGACAATCTGCGCATTGATAAACAGCGTGTCGACGGGCACGCGGCCCTCGGCGGCCTCGATCACAGACCTCATGACCTCAACGGACATACATACTCCTTTAACCGTAGAAAAAAGCTGCGGAGCGGACAGACCTTCACCGCAGCAGACCAATAGCCATTGTATGCCCAAACGATGGGTCAACAATACACCTCTCCGCTTAACGGCACACGCCACTTGGTGCAATGAGGAGAGGTTGCTTTGCACCAATGACAAGGAGTGTCCCAAAGTGCCGGCACAGACGATATGAGCAGGACATAAAAACATTGAGAGCCCCTGCTGCATGAAAGACCG
>CABUBY010000125.1 GCA_902489955.1 uncultured Collinsella sp.
CGAGGCCGAGCGCAAAATGGATTCTAAAAAACACCTTGCCAAATAGGAGCGTCAGACCAGTGTGGCGCCTTGTCCGCGGCTCCGAAGGAGCAGGACAAGGCGCCACACATGGTCGAGGACGTTCTGAAAACTAAGCCCGGCCCCCGCCGGACAAGGTCGCACTACTCGCAGAGCAGCTTAGCGATCTGGACGGCGTTGGTTGCCGCGCCCTTACGGATTTGGTCGCCGCAGCACCAGAAGGTGATACCGCGCGCGGCCTCGGGGTTCGAGATGTCGCGACGCACGCGGCCGACCCAAATCAGATCCTGGTCGGACGTATCCATCGGCATGGGGAAGCGGTCGTGTGCATCTTCGGCAACCATATCGTCAACCAGCTTGACGCCGGGAGCAGCAGCCAGCGCAGCATGGGCCTCGTCAACCGTAATGTCGCGCTCAAACTCGAGCGTAATGCTCTCGGAGTGCGAACGCAGCACGGGCACGCGCACGCAGGTGCAGTTCACGCGCAGCTCGGGCAGGTGCATGATCTTGCGGCCCTCGTTTTGCAGCTTCATCTCCTCGGAGGTAAAGCCTTCCTCCTTGACGCCACCAATCTGCGGAATTAGGTTGCTCGCCAGCTGGGCGGCAAATGCACGCGGCTCGGGAATCTCCTCGCCGCGGCCCAGGGCGGCCAGCTGAGCCTCGAGCTCGGCCATACCGGGAGCGCCAGCGCCCGAAGCCGCCTGATACGTCGAGACGATCATGCGCTTCACGCCAGCAAGCTGGTGCAGCGGCCATGTAGGAACCAGGCCGATGATGGTCGCGCAGTTGGGATTGGCGATAAGGCCGTGATGCCACTTGATATCGTCGGCATTGATCTCGGGCACGACCAGCGGCACCTCGGGATCCATGCGGAAGGCATGGCTGTTGTCGACCACGACGGCACCGCGCTTGACGGCCTCGGGCAGTAGCTCCTTCGCGATATCGTCGCCGGCGGCTCCGAGCACAATATCACAGCCCTCAAAGGCCTCGGGGCAAGCCTCTTCGATCACGATCTGCTCGCCGCGGAACTCAACGGTCTTGCCCGCGGAACGCGCACTCGCCAGCAGCTTGAGCTTACCGACCGGAAACTCCTGCTCGTTGAGGCACTCAAGCATCTGGGTGCCCACGGCTCCCGTCGCGCCCAAAATAGCAACCGTGTACTGTTTCATGCTTCCCCCTTTAAAGGTTGTGGCTATCGCCCGCACGCCAAGCAGGCCAGATATTCTTGCCCAGTTTATACAAGAACGGGGCAGGCACGAAACCCGCCCCGTCGAAACGAAACCGAAACGAAACGCCCCGCCGTAGATTTTTGAGGCGAGTCCCAAAAATCTAGCGAGATAGTAGCTACTTGTGGAGCGCAGCCAGGGCGGGATCGACCGGCGCGGAAGCCTCCAGGTCGGAGACCTTCACAATGCCGTTCTCGTCGGAGAAGGCACGGTAAATGGTCCGAATCGCCAGGTCGAAGTCCTTCTCCTCGACACCGATAATGATGTTGATCTCGTCGCAGCTCTGCGAAATCATACGCACGCTCACGCCGGCCTGGCCAAGCATACCAAACAGATGGCCCGAGATACCTGCGCGGCCGCGCAGGTTACGGCCGACGGTAGCGATGAGCGCCAGACCCTCGACAACCTCGATCTCGAGCGGCTCGACCTCCTGCTGAATGTCGCCTACGAGCGAGTACAGCGAATCGTGAACGTCCCGCTCCTGCACCACGGCGCCAAAGCGGTCGACACCGGTGGGCATGTGCTCGACGGAAACGTCATAGCGCTCGAAGACCGAAAGCGCACGGCGCATAAAGCCAACACGGGGCTTGGTGCGGTCGCGGGCAACGTTGATGGCGACAAAGCCGCGCTTGCCGGTCACGCCGGTAATGATGGGCTCTGCCTCACCCTCGTCAGCCGTCTCGCTAATGATGGTGCCGGGGTCCTGCGGCGCATTGGTGTTCTTGATGACCAGCGGAATGCCGGCCTCGCGCACGGGGAACACGGCCTCCTCGTGCAGGACGCTCGCACCCATGTACGAAAGCTCGCGCAGCTCCTCGTAGGTAACGCGCGCAATGGGCTGAGCCTCGGGAACAATACGCGGATCGGCAGAATAGAAGCCCGAGACGTCGGTCCAGTTCTCGTACAGGTCGGCACCCAGGCACTTAGCCAAGATCGAGCCGGAAATATCGCCGCCACCACGGTCGAGCAGCTTGATCTGGCCCTCTCGCGTCGCGCCGTAGAAACCGGGCATAACAAAGCCGCCCTGCTGGCCGTACTCCTGCACCAGCTCGGAGGTGCGATTCATGCTGAGCGTACCGTCATGATGGAACGCCACAACCGTCGCGGCGTCCAAGAACGGCAGGCCCAGGTACTCCGCCATCAGGCGAGCGGTGAAGTACTCGCCACGGCTCACGAGCTCCTCGGTAGAGTAGCCGCCCGAGCGGGCGCGCTCGGCAAAGGCCGCGAACTCCTCGCGGATGGGATAGGTGAGCTCCAGCTCGTCAGCGATATCAAAATAGCGCTGGCCAATGTCCTCGAGCAGCTCCTCACACGACACGTGATACTTAACGTGCGCGTTAACCAGGTAGAGCAGGTCGGTCACCTTGGTGTCGCCCTTAAAGCGGCGGCCGCAGGCGGAAACCACCACAAAACGGCGGGCAGGGTCGGCGTCGACGATGGCCTTGATCTTCTTGAAGTGTTCGGCGTCGGCGACCGACGAGCCGCCAAACTTGGCAATTTTAATCATGGGCTTGAGGTTACCTTTCTAAAAGCCTCTGCAAACCTGTTTTGCGCGCTCTGATACCATGGTTTCACCGATTGGGACCAAGGCATCCGAGGAGCAGTGTTATATGGGAACTTATCATAGTACACGAGGACGCACTTTATCGTGCTCAAGTAAGGTGGCAATCCGCACCGGCATCGCTCCCGACGGGGGTTTGTTTGTCTCGGACGAGCTCGACACCCAGCAGGTCGATATCAGCTCGCTTGCAGATAAATCGTACTTTGAAATCGCTCAAGATGTGTTGGGAATGTTACTGAATGATTACACGGCCGAAGAAATTTCGGCGTGTGTCGACGAGGCATACCGCGGCACGTTTGCGAGTGAAGAGGTCACGCCGCTCGTCAAACTCGACGCCGCGCCGGGCGCCGACGCCCCTCAGACCTATGTGATGGAGCTCTTTGGCGGCCCCACAAGCGCCTTCAAGGACGTCGCCCTGCAGATGCTCCCCCGTCTGATGGCCCGCACTTCCGCCAAGGACGGCGGCGCCGAGCGCATCATGATCGTCACCGCCACGTCGGGCGACACCGGCAAGGCCGCACTCGCCGGTTTTGCCGACGCGCCGGGCACGGGCATCACCGTCTTTTATCCCGAGGGCAAGGTCAGCCGCGTCCAGAACCTGCAGATGTCCACGCAGGAGGGCGATAACGTCGCCGTCTGCGGCATCCGCGGCAACTTTGACGACGCCCAGAGCGCCGTCAAGCGCATCTTTGCCGATAAGGAGCTTGCCGAGCGTCTGGAGGCTGCCAGCACGGTGCTTTCGAGCGCCAACTCCATCAACGTCGGCCGCCTGGTACCGCAGGTCGTCTACTACTTTGCCGCCTATGCGCAGCTGCTGCGCGCCGGCGCTATCGAGGCCGGCGACGCCATTGAGTTCTGTGTGCCCACCGGCAACTTTGGCGATATCCTGGCCGGCTACTACGCCAAGCGCATGGGTCTGCCCGTCGCCAAGCTCGTCGTGGCGAGCGACAAGAACAACGTGCTGGCTGACTTCCTGACCACCGGCGTCTACGACCGCAACCGCCCGTTCTTCACGACCATCTCGCCGTCGATGGACATCCTTATTAGCTCCAACCTGGAGCGCATGCTGTACTTCCTGTCCGATGGCGACTGCGATCTTGTTGCCGGCCTTATGGAGCAGCTGGCACAGACTGGTCGCTACGAGGTTCCCGCCGACCTGCTGGCAAAGATTCAGAGCGTCTTTGGCTGCGGTTGGGCCAGCGAGGACGAGGTCCGCACTGCCATCAAGAGCTGCTGGGATGCAAACGGCTACGTAATCGACCCGCACACCGCTTGCGGCTATCACGTCTTTGAAAAGGCCGCTCCCGCCGAGGGAGCCAAGGCCCGCGTACTGCTTTCGACCGCCAGCCCCTACAAGTTCCCGCGCGCCTGCTGCGACGCCCTGGGGCTCGACGTTCCCGAGGACGACTTTGAGGCTATGCGCGTACTCGAGCAGGCCACCAACACGGTCGCCCCGACCCAGCTCGCCGAACTCGAATCCAAGCCCGTCCGCTTCGAAGACGTCTGCGACGTCGACGAGATGGCGAGCTACGTCGAGTCTGCAGCAAAACGAATGAGCACCAACTAGATCCCTTATTAAGCGCCGGCGAAAGCCGGCGCACCTTCTAATTATTTAGCTTTCGGGATGATGACGAGCATGCGAGCGGGTCTGGCCGTTTAGTTCGTCGCGAGTTCCGCACGAGCCGGAAAGCACTTAATGTGCTTTCCGAGCGAGCCAGGACTGCCCGAGCAGCGAACTAAACGGCCAGACCCGCCCAGGAGGACCCACATGATCAAAATCACCGTCCCAGCAACCAGCGCCAACCTAGGCATCGGCTACGACACCCTCGGCATGGCCGTCAGCCTCTACTCGCACTTCACCTTCGAGCGCGCCGACAAGCTCACCATCACGGGCTGCCCCGAGGAGTTCCAAAACGAGAATAACCTGGTCTACGTGAGCTTTGTGGATGCACTGGCCGCATGGGGCGAGCCGGCCTTCCCCGTCGCTATCGACATTCAGACCGACGTGCCCGTCGCCCGCGGCCTGGGCTCAAGCTCCACCTGCGTCGTC
>CABUBY010000126.1 GCA_902489955.1 uncultured Collinsella sp.
TCATCGGCGACCAGCGCGCCTACTTTAAGACGCATGCCACGTTTGATGTCGATGCTCGGCGTCGTGCGCTCGTGAGTTTACGCGATGCGGTACGGGCCCACGAGGCCGATATTGCCCATGCGCTCAAGACCGATTTGGGAAAGTCACATGACGAGGCGTATATGTGTGAGATCGGCACCTCGCTTTCCGAGATTCGACATCAGATTGCGCATGTGGCTCGATGGAGTCGCCCGCGTCTGCGTCCGTGTGACCTCGCCAACGCCGTGAGTGTGTGCAAGACGCAGGCCGTGCCCTATGGCGTCACACTCATCATGGCTCCGTGGAACTACCCGTTTTTGCTGACGCTCGAGCCACTCGCCGGCGCCCTCGCCGCGGGCAATACTGTGGTCATCAAGCCGAGCGCCTATGCTCCGGCATCGAGCGCGGTGCTCAAGCAAATCTGTGAAGAGGCATTTGCTCCGCGCTTGGTGACGGTCGTCGAAGGCGGGCGTGCCGAAAACGAAGCGTTGCTCGATGAGTGCTGGGACAAGATCTTCTTTACCGGTAGCGTTCCGGTCGGCAAACTCGTCATGGAGCGCGCAAGCAAAAACCTTACGCCCGTGACGCTTGAGCTGGGCGGAAAGAGCCCCTGCATCGTGGATGCGACGGCAAATTTGAAGGTCGCGGCACGGCGTATCGCCTTTGGTAAATGGCTCAACGTGGGGCAGACCTGCGTGGCGACCGACTACCTGCTGGTCGATACGCGCGTGCACGACGAGCTGTTGGGCCTCATCAAGGAGGAGGTCCGTCGCATGTTTGGCGAGCACCCGCTCGACAACGAGGATTACGGGCATATCGTCAACGCCAAGCATTTTGCGCGCGTGCGCGGGCTGATCGATCCCGATAAGGTCGTGTTTGGAGGTGCCGCGCGCGAGGCTTCGCTCAAGATCGAGCCGACGATTTTGGACGGCGTGTCCCCCGATGACGCCGTGATGCAGGAGGAGATCTTCGGTCCCATCTTGCCGGTGCTGACGTTTGAGAGCCTAGACGAGGCCGAAGCGTTTATTACGGATCGTCCGACGCCGCTGGCCCTGTATATCTTTAGCCAGGATCGTGCGGTTCAGCAACGCTTTGTGCGCTACGTGCCCTTTGGCGGTGGCTGTGTCAACGACACGATCATGCACTTGGCTACGAGCCATATGGGCTTTGGCGGCATGGGCGCGAGCGGTATGGGGCAGTACCATGGACGCGAGAGCTTCGATACGTTTAGCCACAAGAAGAGTATCGTGAACAAGGCAACTTGGCTGGACGTGCCGTTTCGGTATGCGCCCTACGCAAGCTGGAAGCACAAGTTCGTGCGCATGTTTGTGCATTAGAAAAGGGCGCAGGTAATACGAACAAGTGTTCCTATTACCTGCATTTTGCGTTAGACTACTGTTATGGAGCACGGATGGGCCAACTCCCTTTAGAAGGGATTTGGTATGAACGTAAGCGATGTTATTTCGTTATTGGCGTTGTTGATTGCGGCTATCGAACTCGGTCTGTTTATCGGCCGAATGAAATAGCCGCCCCCGCGTAAGCGAAGACGGCCACTTCTCACGATGAAAACGTGTATCGGAGTTGGCAAGACCCGCGGCAACGGGTGCCATCCGTGTTCCTATCTTATCTGCAAGCGTTCTGTCGCGCAAGCGTTGAGGCAAACGATTGAAGGACGCAGACAGGATGAATTTGTGTCCGCACGGGACCGTAGACTTCTCAATAAGGTTACACACCGGTTTATCCGGCCGTTAGGGGAGTTGCTATGTACGAGCCTTCGCGTGTTCTTCTGTCATTTCACATTGCAGGATTTCAGTATGCCGATGGCGCCTTGGTCTTGGGCGATCTTAAAGCGGGCGATAAGCTGACGCTGTGTGCCGAGCGCGATAATCCCCATGACCCTGAGGCGGTTGCGATTTATTACGGCAACACCAAGCTTGGCTATGTTCCGGGAAACGAGGTCGGCCCACTGTCCTTGATGATGTATTACGGCCACGAGGACGTATTTGAGGCCCGCGTGCAACAGGTTGCCCCCGAGCGCAGCCCGTGGCATCAGGTGCGCGTTGGGCTCTATGTGGTGGATGCTCGCTAATCGGTATGGGAGACTGCCATGTTTGATGACGATGACCTGTTCGATCTGACAGACGATCCGTTTGAGTGGGATACGCTACTCGATGACGATGAGTTGGAGCGGGATCGTAAGAAGCGGCAGGGCAAGAACGCCCAGGGTGACGCTTCGAAAAAGCAAGACAAGCGCCGCCGCGGACTGTTCGGCGGGCTCTTTGGCTAACCGCCGCATCGCTGTGTCTGTATACTTAGCACGAGTTGGATGCATTGCGAAATGAGGGCATAGACGATGATGTGGTTTACCGCCGACCTGCACCTGGGCGATACGAATATCTTGCACGACATGGATCGACCGTTTGATTCGGTCGAGGAGATGAACCGCAAGGTCATCGATGCCATCAATGAGTGCGTGGCTGCGGACGACCGCCTCTATATCCTGGGAGACTTTACGTATCGCTTGCCCATGGCGGAGGCGGTGCGCCTGCGCGAGCGTATCGAATGCAAGAATGCGACGCTCATCCGCGGTAACCATGACGGCGACTGGGAAGATTCCGACGCCCCGCAAATTTGGGAAGACGTGCGCGATTACCTGGAGATTGCTCCCGGCTATGCCAAGGGCCATCGTCTGGTTATGAGCCACTACCCCATGCTCAGCTGGAACGGCAAGGCACGTGGCGCCATTATGCTGCATGGGCATATCCACAGCAGGGGTGACCGCACCAACGCACGCAACCGCGATCGCGAGCGCCCGATCCTGCGCTATGACGTTGGCCTTGATGCCAACGACTACAGACCCGTAAGCCGCGATCAAATCCTGGGCTTCTTTGGACTGTAATTCTCGAACCACCACAAAGGGGACAGGCACCTTTGTGGTGGTTCTGGCGCCGTTGCCATTATGGCGGCGGCGCCTTTTTTGTCCGCGTGGCGCGGTAGAGTGTAGGCGGTTGAAATTTGCGTCCATCGAGGAGCTGCTATGAACGAGATCAAGTGCCCGCATTGCGGCGAAGTTTTTAAGGTCGATGCGTCCGGCTATGCGGATATCGTCAAGCAAGTGCGCGATGCCGAGTTCTCGCGCGATCTTGATGAGCGCGTAGCGGCGGCTCGACGCGAGGGCGAGCAGGCGCTGGAGCTTGAGCGTTCGCGTTCGGCGTCTGCCCTGCAGGAGGCGGAGTCTCAACGCGACGCTCAGCTTGTCGAGCAGAAGAACACTGCGGATCAGAAACTGGCGCAAGAGGTTGCCAAGCGCGATGCTGAGCTTGCCGAGCTGCGCGCTAAGCTCGAGGGCGCTGCCGCAGAGCGCGAGAGTGCAAGCCAGCGCGCGGCGGTTGAGGCACGAGCCAATGCTCAAAAAGAGAATGCCGAACTCCAGCGTGAGATTGATAGCCTGCGTGCGCAGCTTGGGCGCAAAGATGACGAAGCAAAGCTTGCCGAGTCGGCGGCGCGCAACGCTGCTCAAAACGATTTAGCTGCACGCGACGCTCAGATTGCCGAGCTGCAGGCCAGGCTTGCCGCGGCGGACAAGGCCCAGGAGATGGCGCTTGCCGCTGCCGCGGCAGAGTCGCAGCGTGAGCTCGATGCCGCTCGCAGCGAGGCCGAGCGCGCGTTTGCTGACTATCGCGCGAAGGTGCAAGAGAAGTTTTCCGCCGCAAAGGCTCAGTCCGAGCAAGAGGCCGAGGGCCTGCGTGCCCAGCTGCGCGAGCAGGAACTGATGGCAAAAATGAACCTGTCAGAGGCGGTCGCCGCGGCGGAGCGAGAGCGCGATGAGGCGCGTGCCAAACTGACGAGCGAGCTGGCGGTGCGCGATTCTCGCGAGGAACAGGTCAAGGCGGCACACGAGCTCGAGCTTGCGCAGGCCAAGCGCGCGAGCGATGACCTGATTCGCTACAAGGACGAAGAGATTGAGCGCCTTAAGGACATGAAGGTCCGCCTGTCCACCAAGATGGTGGGCGAGTCGCTCGAGCAGCACTGCGAGACCGAGTTTAACCGTCTGCGCATGACGGCGTTTCCTAACGCGTACTTCGAGAAGGATAACGATGCGTCCGAGGGCACCAAGGGCGACTTTATCTTCCGCGAGTGCGACGCAAGCGGTAACGAGGTCATTTCGATTATGTTCGAGATGAAAAACGAGAACGACGAGACCGCGACCAAGCACAAAAACGAGGACTTCTTTAAGAAACTCGATCACGATCGTCGCCAGAAAGGCTGTGAGTACGCGGTGCTCTGCACACTGCTCGAGCCCGAAAGCGAGCTCTATAACGCAGGGATAGTCGACGTGAGTTACCGCTATGAGAAGATGTACGTGATCCGCCCGCAGTTCTTCATTCCCATGATCACGCTGCTGCGCAACGCCGCCATGGGTTCGCTGCGCTATAAGCAGGAGCTGGCGGAGTACAAGCAACAGAACATCGACGTCACGAACTTCGAGGCCAAGATGGAGAAGTTCAAGAACGACTTCGGCCGCAACTATGAGCTTGCGAGCCGTAAGTTCCAGACGGCGATCGAGGAGATTGACAAGACGATTAGCCATCTGCAGAAAACCAAGGAGGCATTGCTGTCCTCCGAGAACAATTTACGTCTAGCCAACAAGAAGGCCGACGATCTTACCATTCGCAAGCTCACCTGGGGCAACAAGACCATGAAGGCGGCGTTTGACGAGGCGCGCGGGGCTGCGACAGGGGCAAACGATGAGCCCGCCGAGGCGGATTCGTATGAGGTCGAGGATGCCGAGTAGGGGATAGCGTATAGTGCAAAAGCGGGGCCGCTGGCGATAT
>CABUBY010000127.1 GCA_902489955.1 uncultured Collinsella sp.
CGGAAGCGGGCGGCGCCAGCCGCACGCGGACATCCCGCTGGGGGCACCATTTGAATTGAAGAGCCCGTTACCCTCGCGGTAGCGGGCTTTTTGCTACCGAAATGCCGGGATTCGAACCCCAAGGGTATTAAATCACACTGTCATCCAAAGGCCTGTGGACAAAAAATGGCAAATATGAGTACTGTTACCATTTTAGTAACAGCGATTTCATGCCATCAGAAGGCGATTTAGACGCCAGGGGTCCTACGGCGGAAGAATTGCAAGCGTTTATCAGCTAAGTACTTGGACATATGTTGTGTAACACTGCATATTTTGCAAAAAGATAATGCTACAGGACTTGTGACAGTACTCATATTTGACGTTTTTTGCCCATAGCCCTTTATACCTAGGCAAATCGGCGGCAAAACGGGCTTCAAAGCGTCCTTCGCAAACAAAAACCGGGGCCCGCATGATGCGGACCCCGGCTCAATACCGTGACGATATGTCAGTTACGCCCTACACGTAGAACAGGATGTCGTCGTAGGTCGGGACCGGCCAGTAGTCGGCTGCCACGATCTCCTCCATGGCGTCCACGGCGGCACGCAGCGCATCCATAGCGGGAACGACCTCGTGCGCGTACACGTTGGCCTGCTCCTGGCCATCGAGGGCCTCAGCCTTCTGATGCACGGCGTCAAGCGCCTTGATGGAGTCGTTGATGGTGGTGATGCCGTTGCAGAGCTTGTTGAGCGTGTTCTGCTCGCACTGCATGGCGGCCTCAGCACCGGCAGCACGAATAGTCTCAAGGCCCTTAGCGACCTTGGTGGCATAGGCGGTAATGACCGGGCGATAGGTACGACGCGCCTCGCGAACCATCGTGGTAGCCTCGATGTTCATGAGCTTGTTGTACTTCTCGAGCTTGCAGTCGTAGCGGCACTGAGCCTCGGCCTTGGTCAGGACACCCGTCTCCTCAAAGAGTGCGATGGCCTTATCGGAAACAAAGGCGGGCAGGGCGTCGGCCGTGGTCTTGTTGTTGGCAAGGCCGCGCTTCTCGGCCTCGACGGGCCACTCATCGGAGTAGCCGTCACCGGAGAAGAGGATGCGCTGGTGGTCGGTCAGGACCTTCTTGCAGTACTCGAGCGCAGCGTCCTGGAACTCATCCTCGGGCGTACCCTCAAGCGCGTCGGCGAAGGACTTGAGCGACTTGGCCACGGCGGCATCGAGCACCAGGTTGGAGTCGGAGACGTTCTGCTCGGAGCCGCAGGCACGGAACTCGAACTTATTGCCGGTGAAGGCAAACGGGGAGGTGCGGTTGCGGTCGGTGTTGTCCTGCATCAGCTTGGGCAGAGTATCGGCGCCCAAGTCGAGCACGCCGCGCGTGGCATGGACGGAAGCCTTGCCATCGATGATCTTCTCGACGACCTCGGTAAGCTGGTCGCCCAGGAAGATGGACATAATCGCCGGAGGAGCCTCGTTGGCGCCCAGACGATGGTCGTTACCGGCCGAGGCAACGGAGGCACGCAGGAGCTCCTGATAGTTATCGACGGCCTCGATCACCGCGGTGAGGAAGACGATGAACTGCAGGTTGTCGAGCGGGGTGTCGCCCGGATCGAGCAGATTCTCGGACTCGGTGCCAAGCGACCAGTTGTTGTGCTTGCCCGAACCATTGATGCCCTCAAAGGGCTTCTCGTGCAGCAGGCAGACCAAGTCGTGGCGGGAGGCGATGAGCTTCATCTTCTCCATCATGACCAGATTCTGGTCGATGGCCTCGTTGACTTCGCCATAGACGGGGGCAAGCTCATGCTGGCAGGGAGCAACCTCGTTGTGCTTGGTCTTGGCGGGAATGCCAAGCGCCCACAGTTCATCGTCCAGGTCCTTCATATAGGCCGAGACGGTGGGGCGGATAGCGCCAAAGTAGTGCTCCTCGAGCTCCTGGCCCTTGCAGGGAGCGGCGCCAAAGAGGGTGCGGCCGGTGATGACCAAGTCCTTGCGCTTGCGGTAAGCGTCCTTCTTGATCAGGAAGTACTCCTGCTCGTCACCCACGGAAGGAACAACCTTCTTGGGGGTCTTGCCAAACAGCGCCAAAACGCGCTTGGACTCACGCGAGAGCGCGGTCATGGAGCGCAGCAGCGGGGTCTTCTTGTCCAGGGCCTCGCCCGTGTAGGAGCAGAAAGCCGTGGGGATGCACAGGACATCGTCCTTGATAAAGGCGGGGCTGGTGGGGTCCCAAGCGGTGTAGCCACGGGCCTCGAAGGTAGCACGCAGGCCGCCGTTGGGGAAGCTGGAGGCATCGGGCTCGCCCTGGATGAGGTTCTTGCCCGTAAACTTGGTAATGGCGGTGCCGTCGTGGTTGGGCTCCAGGAAGCTGTCGTGCTTCTCGGAAGTAATGCCCGAAAGCGGCTGGAACCAGTGCGCGTAGTGCGTCGCGCCCTTGGAGATGGCCCAGACCTTCATGGCATGGGCAACGGCGTTGGCCACATCCAGGTCGAGCGGCTCACCGCCCTCGAGGGTTGCAGCAAGGCGCTTCCAAATGTCCTTGGGGAGGTAGTCCTTCATGACTTCCTCAGAGAACACCATGGTCCCGAAGCGGTCAGTAAGTTCGGCCATACGGAACTCCCTTCGTATCGGCACCGCGTGAGAAGCGGTGTTGATTACTAACGAACGAGTCATAGCTTAGACTCGCCGTGTTTCCGCGACATTACCGTTATGTTGCTGTCGCGAAACCAATCAATGAGGTTACCCTATCGAGGCGGCGTTGCCACCCTCAACAGCCAATCAACTGCATAAATTGCAGACCTCTCCCCATGGTTTAAGGGTAGTCAATTTGGGATGGGGCTCTATTAACTGGTATTTCGCATCAGATACCAGTCTTTATAGCCCGTGTCAAAATGAGCCGCTCTGCTATAGGGAATGTCGATAGCAAGGCATCTTTGATTGGTATCCCCAAATAGCGAGTGAAACTCCGCCGTGGCACAGTGGTGCTGTAGAATCCTTACAACACATCACACTATTACGTATCTAGAGGAGCACGATATGCGCGTCGACGAGGTTTTTAAGCAGGCAGCATCCCAGGGCACCGCACCCGTTTCGTTTGAGATGTTCCCGCCCAAGGGCGAGCTGACCCTCGACACGGCTCGCGAAGTGGCAGGCAATCTGTGCAAGCTTTCGCCGAGCTTTGTCTCGGTCACCTGCTCGGCCGGCGGCTCGGGCAACGGCGCCACCACCGCCCCCATCGCGCATATGATTTCGAGCGAATTCGACACGCCCTCGGTAGCGCACCTCACCTGCGTTGGCCGCACGCATGCCGATATCGCCGCCAAGATCGACGAATACCGCACCGCCGGCGTAGAAAACATCCTGGCCCTGCGCGGTGATCTGCCCGCTGGCGCGACCGAGGACGACAAGCCCGCCTCGGACTACGCCTACGCCCGCGACCTCATCCCCGAGCTCGTCGACGCCGGCTTTTGTGTGGGCGCCGCAGCCTACCCCGAGGGCCACATTGCCTGTGAGGATCTTAACCTCTCGGTCGAGCACCTCAAGCAAAAGCAAGACGCCGGCGCGGGCTTCTTTGTGACGCAGCTCTTCTTTGACAACGAGTGCTTCTATCGCTTCCGCGAGCTTGCCGACAAGGCCGGCATCACCGTGCCTATTACCGCGGGCATCATGCCGTTTATGGGCAAGTCGCAGATCAGCCGCATGGTCTTTATGTGCGGCGCGTCGCTGCCCTCCCCCGTCATCAAGATTCTCGCCAAGTACGAGAACGACCCCGAGAGCCTGCAGGCAGCCGGTGTAGATTATGCCGCCCGTCAGCTTTGCGACCTTAAGGAGCACGGCGCCGACGGTCTGCACCTGTACACTATGAATCGTCCTGCAATCGCCGCAACCATTATGGAGCGCCTGGGGTAATGGAAAAACCGCACATCGATACAACCGCTGTCGAAGTGCCGGCCGACCTTGCGTCGCCGGCGCTTTACCGTATCGATGATGCCCACCATCCCCGCGTCGATCGTGCCGAGATGCTGCGGTATCTGGGTTACGGCGGCCAGCAGATTGAGTCCGAGCTGTCACGACGTATTGAGCTTGTCGTTGAGCGTCTGGAGCTGGACATTGAACCCCGTGGCGTGCGCCGCGTGTTTGCCGTCGATGCCGCGAACGTCGATGAGCAGGGAGAGCCCAGCATCCGTCTGGTCGGCACCAACGTTGAGCTGCGCGGTCGCGATATCTATCGCCATCTCAAAGACGCCCGCTTTGCCGCGCTCATGGCCTGCACCCTCGGCATGGAAGCCGAGCGTCGCCTGCGCACCACGGGAGCCCAGCAGCCCCTAGAGGGAGCCGTGCTCGACGCCGCATGCTCTGCCTATGTAGAAGCCGCCGTCGAGCAGATGGACCAGCAGGTCAAGGCTGCGGCCGCCGCACACGAACTCGCCGGTAACTGGCGCTTCAGTCCCGGCTACGGCGACTGCCCGCTTACGGCCCAGCGCTCGATCGTGAATGCGCTCAACGCCACGCGGCTCATCGGGCTTACCGTCACGCCGACCAGCCTGCTCATGCCCACCAAAAGCGTGACCGCGGTGATCGGCCTATTCGACGGCGAAGTCCACGACGCCCAGAGCCGCCCCACCTGCAATATCTGCCGCATGCGCGAGCACTGCCGCTTCCGCGCCGCCCACACCACCTGCTATTCCAGCCATTAGGAGCCCTCGATGTTTACTCCGCTTATCACTCATGATTCTGACGGCACTGCATTGGCGGCACCCGTTGATGCCGCACGTCGCAACGGTGCCACGTACAAGACGCGCACGATCGACGATCTGCGCATTAAGGACGATCGCCTGCGCGCCGCCATCGAGGGCACGGGGCACCTGCTGT
>CABUBY010000128.1 GCA_902489955.1 uncultured Collinsella sp.
TTCGCAGGCGATTGCCGAAGCACGTGAGGCCGGCGACGAGGCGGTGATTATTACCGTGGGTGCCAAACTTTCGGGGACCAATCAGAGCGCCCGTACCGCACTTGCCGAGGCGCCGGGCGGCGACGTGTATGTGGTTGATAGCAATAACGTTACCCTGGGTGAGCGCGTGCTGGTCGAGTATGCCCTGCGCCTAGTGGACGAGGGCCAGGGCGCGGCCCAGATCGCGGCGGCTGTCGAGGCCGTCCGTGACCGCGTGGTGGTTATTGGTCTGCTCGAGACGCTGGAGTACCTGGTGCGCGGCGGTCGCCTGTCTGCTGCTGCCGGCGCCGTGGGCACGCTGCTCAACGTAAAGCCCGTTGTGGCTGCCGAGGACGGTCTGATCGTGCAGCTGGGCAAGGCGCGCGGTTCCAAGAACGGACGTAACCTGCTCAACCAGAAGGTCGAAAAGGCAGGCGGCATCGACTTTTCCATGCCGCTGGCGCTCGGCTATACGGGCCTTTCGGATGCGGTGCTCAAGAAGTATATCGAGGACAGCGCGGCACTGTGGGCTGGCCACACCGAGGGCGAACTGCCCGTTCACACCATCGGCGCCACCATCGGCACCCATGTAGGCCCCGGCGCCGTAGCCGTAGCCTTCTTCCAGCCCGTTAACTAGCCCACCTGCCAAAACCACCACAAAGGGGACAGGCACCTTTGTGGTGGTTTATGCTTTACCGGGTTGAAAGGAGCGTGCGATGGCATCTAAGGGCTTTTTTGAGCGGGTGTACGAGGTAGTCGAGCAGATTCCCGAGGGGATGGTCGCCACCTACGGTCAGGTGGCGCTGCTCGCCGGTCGTCCGCGGAGCGCGCGCTTTGTGGGCTATGCGCTGCACAGCAATCCGCGCCCTGGTCAGATTCCCTGCCATCGCGTGGTGTTTGCCGATGGCCGCATTTGCGAGGGCTTTGCGTTTGGCGGCCCCGATGCTCAGCGTGAGCTCTTAATGGGGGAGGGCGTGACGTTTACCGATCCCATGCACGTCGACCTGGGCGCCTGTCGTTGGCCGGCCGGGCTTTAACGGCTTGCTCGCGCCAAAACCACCACAAAGGTGCCTGTCCCCTTTGCGGTGCTTCTAGTTTACCTGAGCTAACTTATGGAGAAGGTATGGTGAGGTAGTTTCACACTAGAAAGTAAACCACGGTGAACTATATTGTATTCAGCAACGGAGCAGGCAATAGGCGATGAAAAAGCCTGCCCTGTTGAGTTTGATTCGCATTCCTCCCCTCTGTGCGATTCAACGGTGTACTTCGGGAACAGGCCCGCTGGCAACTAACTGCCAGCGGGCCTGTTCCTGTTTGTCGGGGGAGTGTGATGGACGGAGCCGAAGCGGTCCGGTTCCAAAAAAGGCGGACGCCGTAGCGCCCGCCCTAAAGCAATCGAAAGCTCAAGCCAGCAGATCGGTCTAGTACACCATGCCCATGGCGTCCCGAACCTCGGCCAGAGTCTGCTCGGCGATCTCGTTGGCGCGACGGTTGCCCTCGTGCAGGACGTCCTTCACATAGTCCAGATCGTTCTCATAGCGCTGGCGACGCTCGCGGATCGGTGCGAAGT
Organism: uncultured Collinsella sp.; assembly: GCA_902489955.1. Taxonomy (GTDB): domain Bacteria; phylum Actinomycetota; class Coriobacteriia; order Coriobacteriales; family Coriobacteriaceae; genus Collinsella. The sequence continues at coordinate 1,589 of CABUBY010000128.1, forward strand.
ACTCGTTGACGGCCTCGGTCACGTACTTCTTGAGTTGGCCAGAGCCGCCCATGCCAATCTCCTCGGCAATCTCGACCTCGGAACGGCCGGTGCAGATGGCGGCCGTCGAAAGCAGGCCAGACACGCCGGGACGGTTCTCGGGATCGAACGTGATCATGCGCTCGGAGTCGGTCTGGCTCTTCTTGATGCGCTTGGCCGTCTCCTCGGCGGTCATCGAGATGTTGATGGCGTTGCCGTAGCTCTTGCTCATCTTGCGACCGTCCAGACCGGGCAGCAGCGGGGTCTCGGACAGCAGCGCGTCGACCTCGGGGAACACCTTGCCGTAGCGGTTGTTAAAGCGGCGGGCGATGGTACGGGTGAGCTCGATGTGCGGCAGCTGGTCGCGACCGACGGGCACCACATTGCCCTTGCAGAACAGGATGTCGCAGGCCTGGTGCACAGGGTAGGTGAGCAAAAGACCGGTGAGCTCGTGGCCCGAGGCCTCCATCTCGGCCTTAACCGTGGGGTTGCGCGCCAGCTCGGCCTCGGAGACCAGCGACAGGAACGGCAGCATGAGCTGGTTCGCGGCGGGCACGGCGGAGTGCGCGTAGATCATGGTCTTGTCGGGGTCGATGCCGCAGGCAAGGTAGTCCATGACCATGTTGTACACGTTGTCCTGGATGTGCTCGGTCGTGTCGCGGTCAGTGATAACCTGGTAGTCGGCGATGAGCACGTTGGTCTTGGCGCCCATGTTCTGTAGCTCAACACGGCCCTTGAGAGTGCCAAAGTAGTGGCCCAGGTGCAGACGGCCGGTGGGGCGGTCGCCGGTGAGCATGGTGAACTTTTCGGGCGTTTTGGCCAGGCCCTCGCGAATGGCGTTGCTCTTTTGCAGCGCGACTTCGTAGCTGTTCTCGTTTGGCATGATTGCTCCTAACGTATGTTCATGGGTCAAGATGATAACGCGTTTATTGGAGGGGCGGGTCGTAAGTAGGCGAGGGGCGGGAGAGCGGCGGCATGTGCGATGGGCGCGGCGTGGCTGCGCGTTTGGCCGGCGGCGCCTGGGCGCATCCTCGGCAGCTTACCCTAGCGCCTGTGGTGGCGCTCCTCCTTGCGTTCTTCTGCCGCCTGCTCCTCCTGCTTAAAGGCGGGATCGTCGGGGGTGACGAGCTCGTCCTCGTGCGTGCGCTTGTTGTAATGGTGGCGCAGCACGGGCTCAAACAGGTGCAGGTGCTTGGCAAAGGCCGCCGAGCCAATGGCGAGTACGGTAAAGATGAGCACGCGCATGGGCACCTCGACCTGGTTAATCGCGGCGGCGCCGGCCGAAAGCATGATGCACCAGGCATAGATGAGGAGCACTGCCTGCTTTTGGTTGTAGCCCTCTTGGATCAGGCGGTGGTGGATGTGGCCCTTGTCGGCCTGCCCGATGCTAATGTGGGCGCGCTTGCGGCGTACGATGGCGCTAAACGTGTCGATGATGGGCACGCCGGCAACGATGAGCGGGATTATAAGCGAGGTGAGCGCGGCGGTGCGGCTCACGTTGAGCAACGAGATGGAGCCCAGCGCAAAGCCCAGAAGCAGCGACCCCGAGTCGCCCAAGAAGATGCTTGCGGGGTTGAAGTTGTAGCGCAAAAAGGCCAGGCAGGCGCCAAAGAGCGCAATGGAGAGCGCGGCGGCGTCGATGCGGCCCGAGAGAACGGCCATCGAAAACATGGTGAACGACGCGATGCCGCAGATGCCCGTGGCCAAGCCGTCGAGGCCGTCGATGAGGTTAATGATGTTGGTGAATGCCACCAGATAGATCACGGTGATGGGGTAGGCGAGCCATCCGAGCATGATCTCGCCGGGGGCAAACGGGTTGACGATGACGCCGATGCGCAGGCCGCCCACGCAGGCGATGAGCGCAGCGAGGACCTGTCCAGCCAGCTTTTGCTTGGGCTTGAGCTGGATGACGTCGTCGATAGCGCCGGTCGCAAAGATGACGGTAAAGGAGAGGGCCAGCATGGGATAGCTAATGTGAAGGCGCGGGTGCGGCACCAGGACGGGCGGCCAGCCTAGGTGCCAGGTGCCTAGGATTTGCACAATGCAGGCAACGACCAGGCCCAAAAACACCGCCGTTCCGCCCAAACGCGGGATGGGCTTGGTGTTGATGCGGCGCTTAGAAGGATAGTCGACGGCGTCGAGCTTAATTGCCAAGCGCTTGACCAGGGGCACCGTGAGGAAGGTCGTGATAAAGGCCGCCGCTGCCACGCATAGGTACGGTATGTAGCTCGGGGATGAAGCCATGAATCTAAAAACCGCCAAGCGTCGAAGGAAAAGGTCAAAGGTTGCTAAGCGCAAAGGGCATAGCCGAACCATGATACTCGACCAAGGGGGGTGCATGGAATTGCGCGCAGCGATAATCACGCGCTTACCAGATATTGGGATGTTGTCGATGGCTTGTCGGGATGCCGGTGGGGATCCATATGGACAGTAATGGCGATTTTCGACAAAAGAAAACCACCCCCCACGTTACGAAAATGAACCCACCTAAAACAGGTGGGTGCCCTCATCGACTGTTCCAGCGTCCTTAACAACGAAGGATACCTGTACTAGGTACGACTGTGTGGGCTCCCTAAATAAACGCGACGGTTCACCCAGTTGCTCCGCGGGGGGCGGAATACCTACATCATAAAGCGGCACTTTGTCGATTCCAGTCTTGACATTACAAAAATCGTGTCGGACGATTACGGCGCCTTGGGCTCGAACCGTCTGTGCGGTTGGTCCCTTTGCGTTTGAGCTGCTGAATCATTGTTTTGGAGCATGTTTTTATGCCGACGTCGTTGACCGAACTTTTTTCGCCCGCCTGCCATTTGTGTCCGCGCCGTTGCGGTGCGGCGCGCGATGAGGGCGCGCGCGGCGTGTGCGGTGCTAACGACACACTCAAGGTGGCCCGCGCGGCGCTTCATATGTGGGAGGAGCCGCCCATTTCGGGCGAGGCCGGCTCGGGTACGATTTTCTTTAGCGGCTGTTCGCTCAAATGTATCTACTGCCAAAACCACGAGATCTCGACCGGCAATTTTGGCCTTGAGATTTCGCCCGAGCGCTTGGTCGAGATTATGCTGGAGCTGCAGGAGCAGGGTGCCAATAACATCAACCTGGTGACGGCGACGCATTATGCTCACCTGCTGCCGGCCGCGATTGCCGCAGCTCGGGAGCGCGGGCTGGACATCCCGATCGTCTACAACACGAGCGGCTATGAGCGGG
>CABUBY010000129.1 GCA_902489955.1 uncultured Collinsella sp.
TTCTCGGCATGGTGATAGATGATCGAAGAGCCCAGCGGGTACAGGTCGAGCGTAACCGTGCTGTTGTGGATCTCGCACTCGTGGCCGCTGATCACGTCGCTTGCACATTCGCCGAGCGCCGGGATCGTCACGCAGTGCGAATTGCGCAGGCTGCGGTTGATGATAACCGTCGCGGCCTCGCCGTCTTTGCCCGTGCGGGTGTAGGCCAAGACGTCGTCGTTGAGCGCGAAGGCCTTGATCTCGCCGTCGACCATAAACGGCAGCGCGCGGCGGACGGCAGACGCGTTCTTAACAATGGCCAGCGTATCGAAATCGTGGAGCTGGTCCTTGGTCGGCAGGGTGCGGCGGTTGCCCGGATCGGTGAGGCCCTCCAAGCCGTATTCGTCGCCGTAATAAATCGAGGGCACACCCGGGAAGGTCATCTGCATGAGCGTCGCCAACCAAAAGCGGCTCTTGGCCAGGCCCATGGAGTTATCGTCCAGGCGCCATTTGCTGCGCTCGCTCTCGGGCAGCTGCGACTCGTCGGGGCCACCGCCGAGTACCGAGATAATGCGCGGGCGGTCGTGGCTCGAAAGCAGATTGAGCGCGCAGGACAATGCCTCACGCGGGTAGTTCTCGCGGAGGGTCTCGATGTCCTCGGCAGCCTGATAGGCGTTCTTGTAGCCCATCAAAAAGCCGATGACCATGTCGCGGAAGGGGTAATCCATAGCAGAGTCCAGCTCAGAGCCCTGCAGGTAGCGGCGCAAATGGCCATAGCTAATCTTGTTGGAGGCGTCTTCCCAGACCTCGCCGAGCAGCAGCGCGTCGGGTTTCTCGGCGAGCACGGCCTTTTTGATCTCAGCCAGGAAGTCATCGGAAAGCTCGTCGGCCACGTCCAGACGCCAGCCGTGGGCACCGGCGCGCAGCCATTTGCGAATCACGCCGTCCTTGCCCAGAAGCTTTTCGCGCACAAGCTCGGAATTCTCGTTGATGGCGGGCATGTTGCCTACGCCCCACCAGCAGTCATACGAACCGTCCTCATGGAAGTAAAACGCATCGCGCCACGGCGAGTCCTCGCTCTGCCACGCACCGACACCGGGATAGTTGCCGTAGCGGTTAAAGTAGATCGAGTCATCGCCCGTATGGTTGAAGACGCCATCCAGGATGATGGAAATGCCGAGCTTCTCGGCTGCCTCGCACAGCTCCGTAAAGTCCTGCTCGGTGCCCAGGATCGGGTCGATCTTGGTGTAATCGGCCGTGTCGTAGCGGTGGTTGCTCGCGGCCTCAAAGATCGGGTTGAGGTAGATGGCCGTAAAGCCTAACTCGGCAATGCGGGGCAGGTCATTTTGGATACCCTTGAGCGAGCCGCCGTAAAAATCCCAGGTCTTGATGGAGCCGTCTTCGGCACGCTCGTACTCGGGCGGTTCGTTCCAGTCCTCGACCATGCGGCGCTGGATTCCGTTGCGCGGTTTTTGGACCTCGGCCAGCGTGCGCTCGTGCCAGTTTTCGTCGCGGGCATAGCGATCGGGGAAGATCTGGTAGACCATGCCGCGCTCGTACCACTCGGGACGCACTTCGCGGTGCTTGTAAACGGTAATCTGGAACGACGGGACCTCGGCGTAGTTGTAGGTTACGCCCTCGCCACCGGTGCGACCCTGCGGTGCGCCCAAACGGACCTCGGGCTGGCCCTCGATATTGCAGATAAAGCTGTACCAGATAAGACAGGGCTCAGTGCACTCAAGCTCTACGGTAAATATGCCGTCGCCCTCGTGCGTCATGGGATACAGAGACTCACCGATTTCATCGACCCAGGTACGCAGGGTAAGCGTTGCCTGTTTGGGGTCGGCATCCTCCAAAATCACCGATATCGAAACGGAAGTTCCAGTGGTCACAGCGCCAAACGGAGTACGAAACTGCGGCAGACGGCTGTTGTGAATCAATCTCATAATACGGTCCAGTTCAATAGAATCACGGCCTGCGGGCCATGGGCTTTACGCACAGGATGTAAGTATATCTTTTGTACATAGGCTGTATAAACAACATCCGTTTACCATCGGCGAACGGTTGTCCTAGAAAATCGTTTTACCATCCAAATTATCGCGATATTCGAAAACGCCCAGGCGGATACTATTTGTAGTCAAACAAAAGTACATCGGTTTACTACGACGAATTGAATGATCTCAACCACGGTCAATTTGGTGATATTAAATCCGCAGGTAGAAGCGTTGCCAATTTCATAGAATACTCTCCGTGGTCGGCCAGAGCTATTTTGTCGTAGTAAACCGGTCCTCTTTTTAATAGAGAAGTTCAACCAAGAAGAGGGCGCCTGGTTGGGGCGCCCTCTTTTGCGTTGGATTAAGTTTTAATCGTCCAGACTAGTGACGCTTGCGGGTGGCCGTTGCCTTGCGGACGGAGGTCTTCTTGGTCGGAGCCTTTTCCTCGGCTGGAGCGGCGGGGGAGACCGGGGTCTCCTTGGTGGGCTCGGTCTTTGCCTTAGCCTTGGGAGCGGTCTTGACCTCTGCGGCCTTCGGCGCCGGCTCGGCCTTTACTGCGGGCTTGTCCTCGACCTTAGCCTCTGCCTTGGGAGCTGCAGCCTTGGTCGTGGTCTTCTTGGCCGTCGTCGTAGAGCGCTTGCGCGTGGTGGTCTTGGCAGCCGGCTTTGCCTCGACAGTTGCCTTGGCCTTGGGCTCGGAGGGCGCCTCCTCGACCTTGTCGGCGGGCTTTGCAGCAGCCTTCGGGGTCGTCTTCGCGGCGGCCTTCGTCGTAGCAGCCTTCGTGTTCGTCGAGGTCGTTGCCGTGGTCTTCTTTGCTGCCGTTGCCTTCTTGGTGGTCGCGGCCGTCTTCTTGGCAGCGGTCTTGGCCGGAGCCTTTGCCGCAGGCTTAGCCTCGGCGGTGGCAGTCTCTGCCTTTACCTCGGGAGCGACCTCGGCCTCGGCGGTCTTCTTGGAAGCGGCGGTCGTACGCTTGCGCGTAGTCGATGCCTTGGCAGTAGTTGCCTTAGCGGCGCTAGTCTTGCTAGCAGTGGCCTTCGTGGTCGTGGCCTTCTTAGTCGTCGTCTTACGAGTCGTCGTCTTTTTGGCGGCAGGCTTCGCCGCGGGCTTAACTTCGGCCTCGGCAGTGGGCTTCTTCTCGACCTTGGGCTCCTCAGCAGCAGCGGGCTCCTTAACGGTCGCCTCAGGCTCGGCAGCAGCCTTCTCAGCCACAACCACGGGCTCGTCGGCAACCGCCGCCGGGCGCTCGATCTCCGGGTGCATAAAGAAGTACAGGTCCAGATACTTGTCGGCCGAGCGCGTCCAGCTAAAGTCCTGGCTCATGGCCTGCGTGACCAGCTGGTTCCAAGCGTCGCGGTTATCCCAGAACAGGCGCGCCGCGCGGAAGACCGCGTCGCCCATCTCGTCGCCATTAAAGTTGCTAAACGAGAAGCCCGTACCCTCGCCGGTAAACTCGTTATACGGGATAACGGTGTCCTTCAAGCCACCGGTCTCGCGCACGATGGGCAGGGTGCCGTAGCGCATGGCGATGATCTGCGACAGACCGCAGGGCTCAAACTTCGAAGGCATCAGGAACATGTCGGCGGCGGCGTACATACGCTGCGACAGCGCCGGGTAAAATTCGATGCGCGCGGCCATGGTGCCGGGGTACTTGTCCTGGAAGTAGCGCAGGCCGTCCTCGTAGTCGCGGTCGCCGGTACCCAGCACGGCCACCTGAACGCCGCCGGACAGGATGCGGTCGAGTGCGTACATGACCAGGTCCATGCCCTTCTGGCGCGTCAGGCGCGTGACCATCACCATAAGCGGGCGGTCGTCGCGAACCTCGAGGCCCAGCTCCTCCTGCAGCTTGGCCTTGCACACGGCCTTGCCGGAACGGTCGTCAACCGTGTAGTTGGCGGCAATGCGCTTGTCGGTTGCCGGGTCAAAGGCCGCCACGTCAATGCCGTTGAGGATGCCCTGCAGCGCATAGGAGCGCTCGCGCAGCACGCCGTCCAGGCCCTCGCCAAACTCGGGCGTCTGGATCTCGCCCGCATAGGTGGGGCTCACCGTGGTGATGGCATCGGCATAGTGCAGCGCGCCCAGCATGTAGTTGATACTGCAGGCGTCGCAACGCAACTGCGTAGCTGCCGCCGGAATATGCGCCACACCTAGGATGTCCTCCATCACGGTGTCGCTAAACTGGCCCTGGAACGCTACGTTGTGGATCGAGAACACGGTCTTGACGCGGTCGTACAGCGGCAGGCCCTGGTAGAACTCGCGCAAGAACACGGGCGCCAGCGCCGTCTGCCAGTCGTTGCAGTGCAGGATGTCGCACTCAAAACCGGCCGGCAGGTGCTGCAGGCTTTCGGTGATGGCCTTGGAGAAGAACGCAAAGCGTTCGCCGTCGTCAAAGAAGCCGTACGGATAGTCGCGCGCAAAGTAGCGCTCGTTGTCCACGAACATATAGGTGACGCCGTCGCGCTCGAGCTTCTCCAGCCCGCAGTACTCATTGCGCCAGCCCAGGCTCACGTAAAAGTCGGCAAAGTGCTCCATCTGCGCCTTGTATTCGTCCTTGATGGTGGCGTACTTGGGGACCATCACGATGACCTCGGCGCCGGCGCGCACAAGTGCCGCAGGCAGCGAGCCCGCCACGTCACCCAGGCCACCGGTCTTAACAAACGGTGCGCACTCGGCCGAGGCAAACACGATCTGCATCTTTTTGCTGGAATCTGCCATATTGTCTCCCATGATGTAATTCGAGAATAGCCGCCTGGCGCTAACCGGGCGGCTATTCTACATGTTACGAGCGATGTTGCGGTGTCAACGTTAACGTACGATG
>CABUBY010000130.1 GCA_902489955.1 uncultured Collinsella sp.
CCGAGGCCGGCAGTCAGCGTATGCGCGACATCATCAACAAGAACGTGACCGAGGAGGACGTGGACCGCGCGGCCAAGGCGGCCTTCGAGGCCGGCTGGAACCGCATGAAGCTCTACTTTATGATGGGCCTTCCCGGCGAGCGCGACGAGGACATCGTGGCCATCGCCAATCTGGCCGATCACGTGCTGGAGCTCGGTCGTTCCGTGGTGCCCAAGGCTCGTCGCGGCTCGATCTCGGTGTCGATCTCGGTTTCGGTCTTTATCCCTAAGGCTGCCACGCCGTTCCAGTGGTGCCCGCAGCTCGACTACGACGACGTCAAGCGTCGCCAGAAGCTGCTCATCACGAGCGTTCGCAACCGTGCCGTCCGCGTTCATTACCACGATGCCGAGACCTCGCTCATCGAGGCCGCACTGTCCCGCGCCGGTCGTGACATGACGCCCGTCATCATCGACGCTTGGCGCTCGGGCTCTCGCTTTGACGCCTGGGTAGAGCATTTCTCGCTCGATAACTGGAAGGAAGCTGCTGCCAAAAACGGCATCGACCTCAATGAGCTCGTGCACCTGCCCTACGAGTTGGATTGGCGCCTGCCGTGGGAGCATGTGAGCCCTGGCTGTACGCGCGGCTTCCTCGAGCGCGAGTACCGTCGCTCGCTCGAGGGCGTCACGACTCCCGACTGCACCCGCACGTCGTGCACCGGCTGCGGGATCTGCCCCACGCTCCACGCCAAGAATGTATTGATGGGTGATCGCGCATGAGTGAGCGCCTGACCGACAACCCCTCGCTCTTTAGACTTCGTGTTCGCTATGGCAAGCGCGATCGCCTTAAGTACCTGGGCCATCTCGAAGTGATCCATACCATTGAGCGCATCGTGCGCCGTGCGGGACTTCCCTATGCCGTCACGCAGGGCTTTTCTCCGCACATGCGCGTGGGCTTCTCTTCGGCGCTACCGGTGGGTACGTCGTCGACCTGCGAGTGGTATGACCTGTTTATGACCGAGTTCGTGGCGCTCGACGAGGCGTTTGGGCGCCTGGCTGCGGCGTCTCCGGCCGATCTGGCGCCCATCGAGGCGGCGTACATCGACGTGCGCACGCCGGCGTTGACGGCGCAGCTCACGCGCCTGTCGTATCGCATCGACCTGCACTTGGATCCCGAGGCGCCCGTAAGCGCCGACGAGGTGCGTCGTGCGCTCGACACGCTGCGCGCGGACCATGGCATCGACTACGCGCGCGGAAAAAAGAGCAAGCGCTTGGATTTGGATCACACGCTCGTGGGCTATGAGCTCACGGCGGGGGAGCATGAGGACCATCTGGTCCTCATGCTCGACACCCATGCCGACAACGAGGGCTCCATGCGTCCGGAAATTTTGCTTTCCGCTGCTGATGTTTTGTTGCAGGGCTTGACCCCGGGCGTGGATGCACCTATTGTTTCCACCGGTATGCAAGACCTCGTGACCATCTGCTCCTACGATGTCGAGCGTCAGAATCAAGCATGCGAGGACGACGAGGGCCGACTCGTCAGCCCCATACCTGTGCGAACTTGTGGATTTGCTCCACATACTCGTTGACGGGGGTATTTTCGCCTGCTACTATATTCGGCTGTTGCACTAACTGATGCATGAAGGGCAAGTAAACATGTACGCAATCGTTAACACGGGCGGCAAGCAGTACAAGGTCGCCACCGACGATGTCATCACCGTCGAGAAGATCGAGGGCAATGAGGGCGACAAGGTCACCCTGCCGGTTATCTTCCTCAACGATGGTAAGAAGATCGTCACCGATCCCGACAAGCTGGCCAAGGCCAAGGTTACCGCTCAGATCGTTGAGCAGTTCAAGGGCGAGAAGCAGCTGGTCTTCAAGTTCCACAAGCGCAAGCGCTATCGTCGTCTGAAGGGTCACCGTCAGCAGCTCACCAAGCTGAAGATCGTGAAGGTTCAGGCTACCTCCCGCGCCAAGAAGGCTGTCAAGGCAGAGGCTGAGGCTGTTGCCGAGGCTCCCGTCGCCGAGTAGATTACACTCGTAACGAAAGAGTAGGTATACACAATGGCACACAAAAAAGGACTCGGTTCCTCCCGTAATGGCCGTGACTCCCGCGGTCAGCGCCTTGGCACGAAGCGCTATGCCGGCCAGACGGTAACCACGGGCACGATTCTCGTCCGTCAGCACGGCACGCACATCCACCCGGGTGAGAACGTTGGCCGTGGTAAGGACGACACGCTGTTCGCGCTGGTCGACGGTACCGTTGAGTTCCACAAGGGTATCAAGCACAGGGTCAGCGTACGCCCGCTCGCGAACGCGTAATTCACCCTTCATAGAGCACATATGTGGGAGGCACTTGAGTTTTAGGATTCAAGGGTCTCCCTCTTTTTTGTAGGAGGCGATTCTGTTGTCACAGTTCACCGATATCAGCCGCATTAACGTGTGCGGCGGCGACGGCGGAGCCGGATGCATGTCGTTTAGGCGCGAGGCATTTGTCCCCAAGGGCGGCCCCGATGGCGGCGACGGCGGTCGTGGCGGCAATGTCGTCATCCAGGCCGATGCTCAGCTGTCTTCGCTGATCGATTACCGCTTTAAGCATCACTTTCGCGCCGAGCGCGGCACGCACGGGCAGGGTGCCCGTCGTAACGGCAAGAGCGGCGAGGACCTGATTCTCAAGGTCCCTATGGGTACCGTGGTGCGCGAGCTCGACCCCGAGACGCAGACCCCGATGTTCGAGATTGCCGATCTGGTGCATGATGGCGAGCGCGTTGTCGTGGCCCCTGGTGGCGCCGGTGGTCTCGGCAATACGCACTTTGTGACGTCGGTGCGCCGCGCGCCCGCGTTCGCCCAGCTGGGCGAGCCGGCCGAGGAGCGCTGGATCGAGCTGGAGATGAAGCTCATGGCCGACGCGGCGCTCGTGGGCTTCCCCTCGGTGGGTAAGTCATCTCTCATCGCGCGCATGAGTGCCGCCCGCCCCAAGATCGCCGACTACCCGTTTACCACGCTCGTGCCGAATCTCGGCATGGTGCGTGCCGGCGAATATTCTTACGTCGTTGCCGACGTTCCCGGTTTGATCGAGGGCGCGAGCGAGGGCAAGGGCCTGGGTCACCAGTTCCTGCGCCACATTGAGCGTACGGCTCTGATCATGCATGTCGTCGACATGACGGGTGGTTTTGAGGATCGCGATCCGGTCGAGGATTATCGCATCATCAACCGCGAGCTCGAGCAGTATGGCGCCGAGCTTTCGGAGCGTCCGCAGATCGTTGTTGCCAACAAGTGCGACGCGCCGGGCACGGCCGATAAGATTGCCGACCTCAAGCGCGCAGCGCTCGACGATGGACATATGTTCTTTGCCGTGTCTGCCGTGACGGGCGCCGGCCTCAACACGCTGATGCTTGCCGTGGGCGAGCAGGTGGCTAAGCTGCGCGCCGAGTTGGCTGTCTCCGATGAGCCGGTCGTTCTGCGCGACGATGAATGGGAGCGCCGCCGCCTGCAGCGCGAGAAGCGTTTCCGCATTGTCCAGGAAGAGCCCGGTGCCTTCCGCGTGGTCGGTCGTGCCATCGAGCGCATGGTCATTCAGACCGACTGGGAAAACGAGGAAGCCGTCATTTACCTGCAGCATAAGTTTGCGCGTATGGGTGTTGACGATGCGCTCGAGAAGGCCGGTTGCCGTGCGGGCGACGAGGTTCGCATTTGCCAGCGCGCCTTTGACTTTGAGGGCGCTGAGGACTTCTCGGAATACGAGGAGCTCGAGGATGCTGGCGAGGACGTTGCCGTTGAGGCCATTGACGTGACCGATGCTGCGGATGAGGGCGTCGAGGTTGTTGATGCGGCGGATGCCGCGGACGATACCGAGACACCGGAGGGCGAGTAAGCCATGTCGCTGCGCGGTGGAATCGGTTTGCCCGAGCTTCCTCTAGAGGACGGGCAGGAGTTTAGGCTCGGTATTATGGGTGGCACCTTTGATCCCATCCATTACGGGCACCTGGTGACCGCCGAGCAGGCGCGCGAGTCGCTCGACTTGGACGCTGTGCTCTTTATGCCGGCGGGCTCTCCTGCCTTTAAGCTTGACAAGCCGGTGACGCCTGCCGAGGACCGTTATGCCATGACGGTCCTCGCCACCGCTGCGAACCCGGCCTTTTTGGCGAGCCGGTTCGAGATCGACCGCCCGGGCGTAACCTATACGGCCGATACGCTTCATGCCCTTCGCGACTTTTACCCGCCGCAGGTAAAGCTCTACTTTATTACGGGCGCCGACGCGATTATCGATATTGTGACCTGGCATGATGCCGAACGAATCGCTGAGCTTGCTACCTTTATTGCGGCGACACGACCGGGCTTTGATATCGATACGGCGCGTGCCCGAATCAAAGAGTCGGGGCTGCCGTTCGACGTGCGCTATATTCAGATTCCGGCGCTGGCGATCAGCTCGACGAACATTCGTAAGCGAGTTGCCCGCGGCATGAGCGTGCGCTATCTTACGAGCGAGTCCGTGCTCGGCTACATTCGCAAACGCAGGCTATATGCCGATTTGGGCCAAGAAGATTTTGAGTGATGGGGGTCTACGTTGTCGGTAGAGGATCAGTTTGAGGGCGATGAGCGCGCGCTGCTCAAGCGCATTCAAGAGCTGCTCGATGTTCGCATGAAGGATAAGCGCAAGCGCTATGTGCATTCGCTGGGTGTTGCCGAGACCGCACTTTATCTGGCCGAGGTCTACGGCGTTGACCGCTTTGAT
>CABUBY010000131.1 GCA_902489955.1 uncultured Collinsella sp.
TCTCGCTGCTCAAGTTGCTGATTCCGCTCGCGCTTATCATGCTGGTGCTCCAGCTGGCCTTTATGCGCGATGGCAACGTTATGTGGGGCTTTATCACCGACACGGGCCTCATCACAGGATCGAAGGCCTGTCTGCGCCTGCTGGGTGTGGCGTTGCCGCTCATCCTCATGCTCATGGTGACCAAGCTCAACGACCTTGCCAACGCCTGCGTCGAGGTGCTGCACGTACCGTATCGCTATGCCTTCACCTTTACCACGGCGCTGCGCTTTGTGCCGGTGTTTGGTCAGGAGATGAACGCCATCATGGAAGCGCAGACCGCACGCGGCGTCGAGTACGACACCAAGAACCCCATCAAGAAGCTTAAGCTCATGCTGCCACTGTGCGTGCCACTGCTCATCTCGAGCGTGGGCAAGACCGATGCCACAGCCTTGGCGGCAGAACAGCGCGGCTTCTATCTGCGTACGCGCGCCAGCTCGTACAAGCGCTATCCCATCAAGGGTCTGGACATCGCCGTGCTCATCGTCAGCATCGCCCTCATCGCCATCGGCTTCCTGTTCTAGTTCACCACCGACAGCAACCGCCCAACGCAAAAGGCCTCAGCTCGCACCAAACGAGCCGAGGCCTTTACTGTTTCACCAGATAAAACCTACCAAAATTAACCTGTCCCTTTTTGACAGGTCGAAAGCTAGAGGCGGTAGGGGGCGCCGCTGCGGATGATGGATTCGCGCACCAGGACATCCATGGCGTCGAGGGTGATCTCGGGCATCTCTCGGTACTTCTGTAGCACCGAGAGCTCGGTGCAGGCCAGAATGACGCGGTCGCAGCCGCTACGGGCGAACTCCCACATCACGCGGTCGAACTTATCCATATCGGGCTCACGTCCGGCCTTCACATCATCGTAGATAAGCGACATCACATCGTTCTGACGTTTCTCGCTGGGATAGACGACCTCAACACCCGCAGCCTTACATTCGCGGCCGTAGACGCCCGCGTCCACGGTTCCGTCGGTGCCCATGATGCCAATCTTGTGCACCGGCTCGGCCGGCATACTCAGGTTGGGGTCGAACTCGCACTCCCCCATCACCGCACCGGCCAGAGCATAGCGCACCGACTCACGCGGCATATGGATAATCGGCACCTTCGTAAACGACTGGATCTGGTCATAGAAGTAGTGTGACGTGTTGCAGGGAATGGCAATGTGTGCACAGCCCAGCGACTCGAGTGCCTGGGCGCACTCTTTCATGGTCGCCAGCAGCTTAGCATGCTCGCCGGTCTTAATGGCCAACGTGCGGTCGGGCATGGTCGACTTGGAGAGTACCACCATGTCGATATGTTCCTGATCGCAGGCAGCAGCCGTATGACGCACCACCTGGTCGTAGTAATACGACGTGGCCTCGGCGCCCATGCCGCCGATAACTCCCAGCTTTTCCATCGCCGCCTCCTTGGTGACGCTTGCGCAATTGCGCGTATCATACCCGCGCCCGCCCGATGTAAACCGGACGGGCGCCGCGCTCATCTACTTGTAATACGTCTTGAACAGCTTAAAGTGGCGCAGCTTGGTGTGCCACATGCGCAGCCAGCGGTTAAAGACAAAGTCGCCCTTCATAAACGAAGGGTCGGCGCCCTTGCCTTCCTTGTCCAAGCGATGCACCTTAGCGCGCAGCTCGGGATCCTTGACGTACTTGTCGACGACGCCCATGGGGACGACCATCCACAGCGCCTCGTCCTGCGCCGTCACAAACTCCGGTTCAAACGGGCGGTTGAACACATACTCGTCCACCACATACTTGGCAACGTTAAAGCCGCTGTTGGTGACGTAGTAGTTGCTGCGGCCTTGGCGCGTGTTGAAATCGAAGAACTTAAACGAGCCGTCGCGCTCGTCGTACTTAACGTCAAAGTTGGAATAGCCCACAAAGTGAAGGTCCTCGAGCAACTTGCGCACGCCGCCCATGAGCTCGTCATTGGGCTCGGTGATGATACAGGCGTGGTTGCCGACACCGTGAGGCTGATGCTCCTCGAGCAGCACATGGCCCAGGCACATCATGCGCACCTTGCCGTTGCGGTCGGAATAGCTGGTGAGCACGCGCATGTACTCGTCGTTGCCGGGCACGCGATCCTGCAAGATCAGATCGTCGGTGTAGCCGCTGGCATACGAATCGCGAATGACCTGTTCCAGCTCGGCGCGGTCGGCAATCTCATAGGCCTTCTTCTGGCCCTCGAACTCGTGCTGCCACCACATGATGCCGTCAGAAGGCTTCAGAATCATCGGGTAAGGAAAATCGATCTGGTCGAGCACTTCGGCAGGCGCCTCACCCTGGGCATTGAGCATCGCCTTGGTAAAGGTAAACGTGTGCGGATAGGGCACGCCATGCTTCTCGCACAGCTCGTAGAAGATCTCCTTCTTCTGGCACTGCTCAAGCATGCTATAGGGAGCGTAAGGCGCGACGATGTTATCCGCCAACTCATGGGCATCCTTGGCCTGAGCCACGAGGGCAACATAGTTGTCGCCACAGCCCACAAGGACAATCGTCTTGTCGGCATGCGCTTGGGCAATGCCGTTGACGGTTTTGAGCATCACGGGCATGGTGTCGATATCCACGTTGGGCGTGTAGTCGATAATCTGGCTGCGGTACGCGGGACCCGTCTGATACTTGCCAAAGACCAGACTCTTGACCTGGTACTCCTCGTAGAAGGCGCGCGCCACCGAATAGGCGTTGATGTCGCCACCGAGCAGCACAGGAATGAACTCGCGCTCTGTAAATTGCAATGCCATGGAAACTTCCTATCATGAACTGCCCACACAACGGGCGGTCTTTGCGCAACTGATTTATTCTAGCGTGCCAAACCGCCGGCGCCCAAAGCTCCACCGTATCTATGGCAATCGACGTAATCGTCCAGCACGAAGGCGGCGCTCACCGTTGTATGACAATGGGCAATGAACCTACCATTGTTGTAGGATTCAACATGTTGCCCGCCCCGTCGAAAGGTGCACCGTGCCCCAGGCTCATCCGATCAACAACCCCATCATTGACGCCGCCAAGCGCGAACTTGCGGATCGTGCCCGGACGGCAGCTCCCCTACGCACCGCAAACGATGCTTACAACGGGCCTGCTCGTATCGTCTCAATCAACACGTCGGAGCACAAAGGCACTCGCAAGTCGCCCGTCGCCGATGGACGCGACACCGTCATCGAGCAATTTGGCCTCGCTACCGATGCGCACGCCGGACATTGGCACCGCCAGGTCTCTTTTTTAGCCGCGGAGTCCATCCAGACGGCGCAGGCACGCGGGCTCGACGTACACGAGGGTGACTTTGGAGAGAACTTCACAACCCGGGGCATCAACCTGCTCTCGCTCCCCTTGGGCACGCAGCTCAAGCTTGGCAGCGAGGTGCTTGTCGAAATCAGTCAGATCGGCAAGGTCTGCCACACACGCTGTGCCATCTACTATCTAGCCGGCGACTGCATCTTTCCCCACGAGGGCGTTTTCGGCGTGGTACTAAAGGGCGGAGAGGTCCATATCGGCGACGATATCCAGGTAGTCAAACTCGGCGACGGCGCCTGTTCGTTCACCCCCGCCGAGGCGCTCGAAGAGATTGAGCAGGCTCGCCAGGAGGGCACGCTGTAGTTGTAAAACCCCACGTTGAGATAGCTTTTACAGCCCCAAACCCCTCTTAAACAGGCCCCCGTAACGTTAAAGTTGAACTCTATGGTTTCTCAACAATTCATCATAACTGCAGGTCAAAGCCAAAGCCTCAAGTTCAACTTGACCCTTTGGAACCTTTAAGGTTCAAGTTGAGGTCGAAAGCAGTAGTAGAATACCGTTCGAACCATAACCTACGATTGATTGCAGAGGGACTGGATGCAGCATTCGAATCATCGCACCGCAGCGCTCATTGCGTCGAAGCCGGCTCGTATCATCACGAGCGCCGCGCTCGCCGTTGCGCTGACGGCCACGCCGATGCTCTCCCCCGTTGCGGCGTATGCCGCCTCGCAGGCAACGCAGGACCAGCTTTCCGCAGCCCAGCAGAAGATCGAAGCCGCCACGAGCGCCTACAACGACGCCCGCACCAAACTCGATGACCTGCAAAAGCAGATTGACTCCAATGAGGCGAGCATCGAGGAAATCGAGGCTAAGCTTCCCGAGCAGCAGGCCAAGGCAAGCTCTGCCATGCGCGATCTGTACAAGTATCAGAAGGGCACCAATCCCATCGTGAGCTTCCTGGTCAACGCGCAGAGCCTGGGTGAGTTCATCACGACCTGCAAATACACCAACCAGATCACGAGCTCGAGCGTCGACGAGATCGAAGAGCTCAATAACATGCAAACCGAACTTGAGCAGAACAAGGCCGAGCTCCAGCAGGCCAAGTCACAGCTTGAGGCAGAGCAGAAAAACGCCGAGGATGCGCTGGCGCAGGCCCAGCAGCTCCGCAACGAGGCACAGGCAAAAGCCGAGCAGGAAAATGCCGCCGAGCTTGCCAAGCTTGAGGCCGATAAGGCCGCTGCCGCCGAGAAGCTCTCGGGCGAGGGCGTAAGCGGCAGCAATTCCAGCAGCCAGGCCACCAACACCAACACCACCATCGACACCACGGTGAACAACGCCAATACCGGTAGTTCCGATTACGATTCGTTCATTAATGAGT
>CABUBY010000132.1 GCA_902489955.1 uncultured Collinsella sp.
GATGGCCATATCGCAGGTAAGCAGTTTGGTCGCGGCGAGCTTGGAGCCGTTTTCGTAGACGAGGTTCTCGCCCGCAAAGACCATGTCGGTCGTGGACTCGCCCTCGCTTGCGTCCGCGTAGGCATAGGCGCAGTACAGGCGCGCGCTCTGGTTGGAAATGAGGCTGCGGCGGTAATCCGCCTTGCCGATAATCTCGTCCGAAGCCGACGGATTGAGGATCACCGTCGCACCGGCAAGCGCCATCTCGGTCGAAGGAGGCGCCGGCACCCACAGGTCCTCACAGACCTCAACGCCCAGCACCAGGTCCTCGGCGCCCTCATCACAGCAACGGTAGACAAGTCCCGAACCCAGCGGAACCGGACCCTGACCGGCAAATTCAACCCACACAGGATCTGCGGGCGCCGGAGCAAACCAACGGCGCTCATAGAACTCGCCATAGTTGGGCAGATACTTCTTGGCCGTAAGACCCAAAAGCTCGCCCGCGCAGCACACGGCAGCGCAGTTGTAGATATTCTCGGCAACTGCAACGGGAAGACCGACGGTAAAGACAATCGGCAGCTCGCGGGTTTCATCGAGAATATGTGCCAGTGCAGTCTCGCAAGCATGCAGTAATGTGCGGTTATGGAACAGATCGGCCGCGGTATAGCCGCACAAGTTAAGCTCGGGCAGCACCAGCGCGCGAACGCCGCGCTCGGCAGCCTCGCGAACAGCCGCCAGCGCAACCTCGGCATTGCCCTCGACATCGGCCACGCGAATCTGCGGCGACGCCGCCGCCACACGCAAAAAGCCATCAGACTGAGAAAGGTGAAGATTCATAAGAATGCTCCCGTGCGTAGACGCTATTCAACACAATTAGCAAGCCCTATTGTAGTTCAACCGCCGGGTGTAACCGCATCCCACCAACTTGGTGAGCTATTGATGAGTTGATGGTATCTGTTAAATGTCACGTACGATTCACATCTGGTGGGTACCCTGATGGCTACACGAAACGAAGCAGATTTACACCGGGAGGACCCCGTATGACAACCAAGTACACCGACGCGCCGCGCACGCGCGTCATGACGCCGGCATCGCTCAACAACGGCGTGCACGAGAACCATTCCATCGGACAGACCATGGCCATCGCGCCCAAAAAGGGCCTGTTCGATGACATTTCCATTCCCCAGATTATCGCCGGCGCCGCAGCTGCTGCCACGAGCGTAGCGCTTGCCTCCAAGATTGGTATCGCTGGTTCAGTAATTGGTGCCGCCGTGAGCTCGGTCATCACCGTTGTGTCCTCGCAGGTCTACCGCCACTTTATCTCTGCCAGCGCCGAAGCAATCAAGGGCACGCATGCCGCTGTCGACTACCCTGCCGGCGCCTACGAGCCCGTTGAGCCCGATGTCGAGGAGCACCTAGGTGGCGCCGCGACCACGCAGGAAATGCGCCAGGTTGCGGGACGCGCGACCACGGCGCGCGTCGCCCCTAACAGCCTGCGCGCCAAGGCCGCGGCAGAGCGCAGCCAGACGCAAAAGAAGGTCATCGTCTTCTCGATCGCCATCGCCATCGTCGCGGTCATCGCCTGCACCGGCGCCATCCTTATAACCACCGCCGGTGAGGGTCTGGGCGAGCGCCCCGAGCCAATCCTTTCGTCGCGCACGACCGAGAGCGATGCAAATGGCAACACCCAGTCGCAAGATCAGCAGGCACAGGCGGACGGCACGCAAGACAGTTCTACCTCTGCCAATTCGTCCTCGAACACCCAAAGCCAATCGCAGGGCACCGATTCCTCTACGGCCAACAGTGGCGCGCCGTCCGGCACGACCGACTCAAGCCAAACGACTGACGGTTCGCAGCCGAGCACGGGCGGCCAGACGAGCGACACCGCTTCGGGAACGGGCACAGCAGACAGCAGCAACACCAACAGCTCGAACAGCTCGAGCGGAACCGCGTCCGGCACGGCATCTGACAACTCGAGCCAAGACACGGCATCGGGCAACTAAGCACATTTGCCTCTCATAGATAACCGACCTGTACAACGGGCGCGAATCGAAAGCGGTTCGCGCCCGTTTGCCTTGGGCGCCGCCATGGCGAACGCTATGCGATGGTAAGATGCTTTACATGTGTAAAGAGGAGATTTGCCATGAGCAAGACAATAGTTAGGCCCACGCTTTCGCTGGGCAACCACATCTATCTGTATCGCCTGCTGCGCGACGCGATTGGGTGCGGCAAGCAAACGTTTATGACACAGGTCGAGGAGGCGCTCGCCGCCGGCGACATGACCGCTTATGACCTGGGCTTCGAGTCCACGCGCGAGCTGCTCGAGGAGCTCAACGACTGCATCAAGCTGACCGTCTTTAAGGGCGGCCGCCTGTATGCCACCGTCATCGCCAACGATGCCTGGGATGCCGCCCTTGCCAAGGGCGAGGACAAGCCCAAGGCTGCCAAAGGCGCCAAGCAGTCCTACAAAAAGAAGAAACGCGGTGAGAAGGACCTCAAGGCCGTGCGCCCCAAGCACGTTAAGCGTCCCGAGCCCGAAGCCATGGTTGAAGCCGCGCCGGAACCCGAGCCCGAGACAGAGATCGAAGCCGCTATTGAGGTAACAGCGGAAGCCGAAACCGAAATCGCCGCCACGACCGATCCCAAAGTCATGTCAGAGCAGGACGCCACTGCGGAGCTCAACGAGGCTCCCAAGCCGACAACCGAAGAAGCCGCTGACCAACCCGAGACGCCTGCGTTCCAAAACAGCGATGTCTTTGACAACGAGGCCGAGGACGATCAGTCCGACGAGCCCGCCGATCAAGGCGTTACCGAGTCGGCGCCGGAGCCCGAGACGCCGCAGCCCGCCATCTCGCTCACGGTCGTCTATGACCCCGAGAACGTCAACGCCGGCATCACCACCATGGCATCCACGCCCATCGAGGCAAAGCCGTCTATCGAGGCGGAGGACGCCCCAGAAGCCGATGCCAAAACCGAGACCGCAGACACGTCCGTCTCCGTAGAACCGACGGATTCCGCAGTTAAGCCGGAAACAACGCCTGAGCCTGCACCTGCCATCGAGTCCGCATCCGCATCTGCCTGTGACCAGATTCCCGCACCTGCACCGGCTCCGGTCCCCGTTGCAGCACCTGTCCCCACACCCGCAGCACCGACCATCCCTGAGGACTTCCCCGTCGATTTCGCAACCGAGGTCTTCTGCCCCGGCCCGCTTCTGCACCAGTTGTCGACCTATCTCCCCTACGGCGCCGATACCCTCGGCATCGTCGGCGAGTACTACTGGATCGCCCGCGAGCGCGGTACCATCGAGGCCGCGCGAAACCGCGCAAGCTTCCCCCTGCGCTACACGCAGGCCGGCGAGCGCCACGAAGTTACCGTGCGCATCCGCCGCAACACCACCGGTGGCCTCGGATCCACCTGGGCCATCGATAAAGTCGAAGAACCCGAGCAGTAACGACAAACGGCTCAAATCCAAATCAGGATTTGAGCCGTTTTTATTTGTTGATGTTGCGTAGCCAACAGCGAGCGGGCCGCAAGTGCCCCAGGTTGCCGTGAAAGAGGAGCGACGTGTACTTCGGTACGCGAGCGACGGCTTGAACGGCAAGATGGGGTGCTTGCGACCCGCGCAGCGTCGAGCAGTTACGCGGTTTGGAAAACCGCGCAACGATCTAGTCGCGCGTCAGCTTACGGTGGATACGATGCGGCTGGGCTGCGTCCTCACCCAGGCGCTCGATACGGTTGGCCTGATAGGCCTCAAAGTTGCCCTCGAACCAATACCAGTTGCCCGGATTCTCGTCGGTGCCCTCCCACGCCAGAATGTGCGTGGCGACGCGGTCCAGGAACATACGATCGTGGCTAATGACCACCGAGCAGCCCGGGAACTCGAGCAGCGCCGCCTCGAGCGAGGACAGTGTCTCGACGTCGAGGTCGTTCGTGGGCTCGTCGAGGAGCAGCAGGTTGCCGCCCTGCTTGAGCGTGAGCGCCAGGTTCAGACGGTTGCGCTCGCCACCGGAGAGTACGCCAGCGCGCTTCTGCTGGTCCTGGCCCTTAAAGCCAAAGCTCGCCACGTACGCGCGGCTGGGGACCTCGGTCTCGCCGACCATCATGTGGTCCAGGCCATCCGAGACGACCTCCCACAGGTTCTTGTCGGGGTCGATGCCAGAACGGTTCTGATCGACATAGGAGATCTTGACGGTCTCGCCCACCTCGAGCTCGCCCGAAGTCAGCGGCTCCAGGCCCACGATGGTCTTGAAGAGCGTAGTCTTGCCCACACCGTTGGGGCCGATGACGCCCACGATGCCGTTACGCGGCAGGGTGAACGAAAGGTCATCGATGAGCACGCGGCCATCGAACTCCTTGTGCAGATGATGGGCCTCGAGCACCTTGTTGCCCAAACGCGGGCCCATAGGGATGCGGATGTCGGTCCAGTCGAGCTTCTGGCTTGCGCGGGCCTCGGCCTCCATCTCCTCGTAGCGAGCCAGACGGGCCTTGTTCTTTGCCTGGCGAGCCTTGGGCGAGCTGCGCACCCACTCGAGCTCGGCCTCCATGCGCTTGGCGAGCTTGGCGTCACGATTGCCCTGTGCCTCGATACGCGCGGCCTTGGTCTCCAGATACGTGGAGTAGTTG
>CABUBY010000133.1 GCA_902489955.1 uncultured Collinsella sp.
GGGGGAGGAGCTTGGAGAACATGCCGATGGGCCACTTCTCCAGGGCCTCGGGCAGGATGGTGTGGTTGGTGTAGCTCACGACCTGCGTCACGATGTTCCAGGCGTCGTCCCACTCGAGCTTCTTCTCGTCGATCAGGATACGCATGAGCTCGGGTCCGCACATGGCGGGGTGCGTGTCGTTGGTGTGGATGGCCACAAACTGCGGCAGCAGCTCCCAGTTCTCGCCGTGCTCCTTCTCAAAGGTGTCGAGCAGGCTGTAGATGCCGGCCGAGACAAACAGGTACTCCTGCTTCAGGCGCAGCAGACGGCCGTGCTCGCCGGCGTCGTTGGGGTAGAGGATGGCGCTGATGGCCTCGGCCTCGGCGCGCTCGGCATCGGCCAGGGCATAGTCGCCTCGGTTGAAGGCCTCAAGGTCAAAGTGCTCCTCGACCGGCTCGGCGGCCCAGACGCGCAGCTTGTTGACGGTCTCGCCGGCATAGCCCACGACGGGGATGTCATAAGGGACGGCCAGGATGTCCTGCGTGTCCAACGTGCGGTAGAACGTGCGACCGTTCTCCTCAAAGCCCTCAACGTGACCACCAAACTTGATGGTCACGGCCTTGTCCTGACGGCGGACCTCCCAGGGATAGCCGTGGGTAAGCCACTCGTCGGTGGCCTCGACCTGGCTGCCGTTGACGATCTCCTGCTTAAACAGGCCGTAGCGGTAGCGCATACCGTTGCCGTAGCCGGCAATGCCCTCGGCTGCCATCGAATCCAAAAAGCATGCGGCAAGACGGCCCAGGCCACCGTTGCCCAGCGCCGGATCGGGCTCCTGGTTTTCGATGACGGACAGGTCGAAACCCATGTCGTCGAGTGCCTCGGCGACCATGTCGCGCACGCCAAAGTTGAGCAGATAGTTGTCGAGCAGGCGGCCGATCAAAAACTCGATCGAGAAGTAGTACACGCGCTTCTTGCCCTCGGCGGTGGCGCGGGCGTCACTCTTGGTGGCAACGGTGCGTGCCTTCTCGGCCACGAGCTTGGCCAGGGCGTTAAAGCGGTCGAGGTCGCTGGCGGCCTCGACGCTCTTGCCACTGATGCTCATGACAGCATCGCGATAGAGCTCGGTAAACTCCTGCTTGTTGTCGAAGATCTTATTCATACGTTCCCCCGGGGATGTTTCTCCC
This sequence comes from uncultured Collinsella sp., assembly GCA_902489955.1. GTDB lineage: Bacteria > Actinomycetota > Coriobacteriia > Coriobacteriales > Coriobacteriaceae > Collinsella. The sequence goes on from CABUBY010000133.1 coordinate 1,164, forward strand.
GGAACGGTTTTGACTTGTATCCTACGCCCCCGCGGGGCGGGTGATTACAGCTGTAACGGCTTTGTTACGCATCCTTGTCGGATGCTTTAACAGCGCCTGCCTTAGCCTTGGGAGCAGCCTTTTTATTGGTTGCCTTCTTGGCCTTGGGCTTAGCCGTAGCCTTGGCAGCGGGCTTGGCGGTCTTCGCCTTAACCGGAGCCTTCTTGGCAGCCGCGGGCTTGGGCTTTACCGAGGACGTGCGCTTATGCGCCGCCTTCTTGGGCTTCTCGATCACGGGCGGCTTATAGCTGCTGGGACCGCGGCGTTTGAGCACCACGCCTGCCAGGCCGGGCACCTTCATCTCGATGGAGTCCATCTGCCCGTTCCAGGGATAGGGCTCGCTCGAGCAGGTGTAGGGCTCCTCGCCGGCGTATCCGCTGCCGCCGAACTCGGGACGGTCGGAATCGAAGATGACCTCCCAGTCACCCTCGCGCGGCACGCCCACGCGGAAGCTCTCGTAGCTCGCCGGGTCAAAGTTGATCAGGATCACCAGATCGTCGTCGATATCCTCGCCCTGGCGCACAAAGCTCACGATGGACTGCTTGGAGTTGTCCGCGTCGATCCAGGTAAAGCCGTCGTCGGTGTAGCCGCGCTCGTATAGGGCGGGCTCGTCGGTGTACAGGTGGTTGAGCGCCTTAATAAACGCCTGATGATGACGGTGGGTCTCGTACTCCTCGGTCAGGAACCACTGGATGGACTCGTAGTAGCGCCACTCAATAAACTGGCCGATCTCGTTGCCCATAAAGTTGAGCTTGGCACCGGGGTGCGTCATTTGGTAGAAAGCCAGCGTGCGCAGGCCGGCAAACTGGCGCCACCAGTCGCCCGGCATGCGGCCGATCAACGAGCACTTGCCGTGCACGACCTCGTCGTGGCTCAGCGGGCAGATAAAGTTCTCGGTAAAGGCATACATGATGGAGAACGTGAGCAGTCCGTGGTTGCCGGGGCGCCACGGAAAATCAGTCTGCATGTAGTGCAGGGTGTCGTTCATCCAGCCCATGTCCCACTTGTAGTGGAAGCCCAGGCCGCCGTCCTGCGGCGGGTAGGTTACGAGCGGCCACGCGGTGGACTCCTCGGCTATCATCATCACGTCCGGGTAGTGCGCCTCCACGGCGCAGTTGACCTGGCGGATAAACGCGCTGGCGTCAAGGTCCTCCTCGGTACCGTACTTGTTGAATTTCTTTTGGCCGGGATCGTCGATGCCAAAGTTGAGGTACAGCATGCTGGACACGCCGTCCATGCGAATGCCGTCCACGTGGAAGTTCTCGAGCCAGTACAGCACGTTGGAGACAAGGAAGGAGCGGACCTCGCCGCGGGCGAAGTCGAACTTATGCGTGCCCCAGTTGGGGTGAATCTCGTGCTCAAACAGCATGTGGCCGTTAAAGGTGGCAAGACCGTGGGAGTCGGCGCAAAAACCGCCGGGCACCCAGTCCATGATCACGCCGATGCCCGCCTCGTGGCACGCATCGATAAAGTGCATGAGCTGCTGCGGGTTGCCGTAGCGCGACGTGGCGGCATAGTAGCCGGTCGTCTGGTAGCCCCAGGAGCCATCGAAGGGATGCTCCATGAGCGGCATGACCTCGATATGCGTATAGCCCATGTCGCGCACGTAGCCCACGAGCTCCACCGACAGGTCGTCGTAGGTGTAGAACTCGCCGCGCTGCGCGGGGAAGGGATCCATGGGACCGGGGTAGTTGCCGTACTCGTCCGGCTCGCCCTGCGGCGCGTCGCCGTGGCGCTTCCACGAGCCAATATGCACCTCGTAGATGTTAAGCGGCTGCGACATGTGGTTGTGGCCGGCGCGGCGCTTGAGCCACGCGGCGTCGTTCCACTTGTAGCCATCGAGGGTCCACAGCACGCTGGCGGTACCCGGGGGGCACTCGGCCTTAAAGGCATACGGATCGGCCTTGTAGAGCTTCTCGCCCTCGTTGGTCTCGATGAGATATTTATAGAGCTGGCCCTGCTCGGCACCAGGAATAAAGCCTTCCCAAATAGCGCTCGTATGCACGGGCAACAGCGGGTTGGCTTCCTCATCCCAGTCGTTAAATTCGCCAATGACATGGACGCTTTTTACGTCGGGCGCCCAAACGCAAAAGCGCCAGCCGCGCGTGCGCTGCTGCGTGTCGGGATGAGCGCCCATCTTTTCCCAGCTGCGTTCCCACATACCAATGCCAAACAGATAGACATCGTCCTTGGAGAGTTCCGGTGCGTGCGGGGCGGCTTTACGGGTAGCGGGCTTTTTAGCCGTTGGCTTTAGCTTTGTATCGCTCACGTTTGATCCCATCATGACGCGGCAGCGTGTTGCCTTGGTGACTAGATGCGAAAGGTCCAAGGCTGCACGAATCGAAGGGACGGCGAAGTTTCTGTGATTCGTTCCACCTCGCGTGCTCGGTGGAACTTTCGGCAGAAACTACGATAACACCTGTGCGTTAGTTTTATGGACGAAAGCGGATTTGCGGGGGCGTTTAATCGGTAAGCGACATGTTTATACCACTGGCAGAATTGCCGTGGTAAAACTCTTGACAGTTTTACCAATTAGGGTTTCAAAACTGTTAGGCTGACGTTTGGTAAAACGTTTTTAGCAGGATGTTTACCATTTGACATCGAAAGGTTCGTTTATGTCCCAGACCGCCGCCCCCAACGTTGCTTTAATTTTCGATTGCGATGGCACGCTGGTAAATAGCACCCCTGTTTGGGGCTATGCGCAGCCCGAGTTATTGCATCGTCACGGGATTGACGTGACCGTGGATGACTTTGCCCAATTTGAGCACCTGTCGCTGGAGGATGAATGCCAGGCCTACCACGACACGTGGGGCATTGGCGCGAATGGCGAGGAGCTGTATCGCGAGCTGAGTGAGATTTTGATTGACGGGTACTCCAAGGTGCCTCCGCGCGAGGGGCTCCTGGCATTTTTGGAGCAGGCGAAGGCGGCGGACATCGCCATGTGCGTGGCCACGTCCACGCCGGCCGAGCTGGTACAGTCCGCGCTCGCTGGTGCCGGGCTCGATGCCTACATGGAGTTTGTGACCACCACCGGCGAGGCAGGACGCTCCAAACAATTCCCCGATGTGTACGAGCTGGCGCTGCGCCGCCTGGAGGAGCGCCATGGGCATAAGTTTGAGCGCGCTTGGGTGTTTGAGGACGCCGTCTTTGGCCTTAAGAGTTCGGGTACCGCAGGCTTTAAGCGTGTGGGTATTTATGACCCGCACGGCCGCATGAAGCGCGATGACGTGCGCGCCAACTGCGATATCTTTATCGACAGCTACGAGGAGCTGGATCTGGCCCGCGTGCTTTCGTTTGAGGGATAGGCGAGGTCCGTGGCTTGTAAGGTATTAGTGGTCTGTGGCTCGCCCGTTGTGGAGAGCGCGGATCTGTTGCGTAGGCT
>CABUBY010000134.1 GCA_902489955.1 uncultured Collinsella sp.
CTCGAGCGTATAGCTCGAAGAGATGGGGTCGAGCTCCTCAATCACATCGCCGACCCACTTGGTGTTGGCCGTGACGTCGTTGAGCGACAGGCTCTGACCCTCGGCACCCTCGATACGCACGCGCACGCAGGGGGCCTTGGTGGCACCCACGAGCTCGACGTCGACGATATCGACATCGTGCTGGGGAGCGACGGCCTCGAGCGCGTCGATGATCGCCTGCTCGGTCTTGGTCTTGACCATTGCGGCACCTCCATCCATACAAAAAAGAAGCGGGGCCGAAACCCCACTTCTTTCAATTACAACTTCATTTGCAAGCAAACTATACCAATAGCTGCGGAAACGTGCAAGCACAGCACGAATCTGCAGGTCAGCGTGCGCACAGGTTCTCCACAAGAATAGGACAATTGACCGAGGAACCCCATGCGACGCGCCCTCAACAGTCCCAAAACGGGCCATGCGTCCCAATCCACAGGTCTGTTCGGACCCCAAGGGCACTCCTCCCCGAGCCCTTATCGATCAGACTTACGCTAAGGGACATTCCGCAACAAGCCGGCCAGTAAGTCGCGCAACGACGAACCTTTCCAAATCCTCTACGGCAAGGAGGCACCCATGAAACGCCTAGGCACCCTCTGCATGACTGCGCTCGCCATCGCAACGTGCTCGTTGGCCCTCGTGGGCTGCGGCAAAACGAACAGCAAAACCGGAACATGCGAACCGAATCCTGGCAGCACCAAAGCCATCGAAAAAACCGAACCCCCGGTGAGCTTCGACAAAATAGACGAGGACATCATCGATCCCCAAGGTTTGGACCCCGACCCCCAAGAACAGTTCCCCATCGACCTTGAAGCAGACGAGAACGTCCATGTTACCTGCGTGGGCAAGGACACCGACGGCTACGGCGACGCTGCGCTCATCTTTACGGTGACCAACAACACCGGTGTCGACATGATGTTTGGCGATGTGGACTCCTATGCCTACGTCAACGGCGTGGTCCGCGATGTGCGCATGCGCCAGCAGGTCGCAGCAGGCGAGGAAACGCGCGCCATGCTCACCTTTGTGGGCACCTTCGACGACCCGGACTTTGATGTGAACAACGACCTCAACGACATCTACCTCAACATTTGGATGTTCGAAGAGGCAACGGGCAACGTTTACTTTAGGGACCTGGTACACATCCCATAGAAAACGTTGCGACGCAATGACTAAGAAGGGCATACAACACAAGACGAGGGACGACCCAACCGGACCGTCCCTCGTTTATTGCATGTCAGCTTTACGCGCAGCGCTTACTTGACCAGCAGGTTGACCAGCTTGCCGGGCACGCAGATGGCCTTGACGACCGTCTTGCCCTCGAGCCACTTGGCGACGGCGGCCTCGGCGGCAGCCTGCATATCCTCATTGGAGGCATCGCGGGCCACCTCGACGCGGCCGCGGACCTTACCAAGCACCTGGACCACGATCTGCACCGTGTCCTCAACGGACTCGGCCAGGTCGAACTCGGGCCAGGCGGCGGTGTAGGCGTTGCCCTCGCAGCCGAGGGCCTCGTGCCACAGCTCGTCGGCCCAGAACGGGCAGATGGGGGCAAGGACGCTCACGATATCCTTGGCCACGCCGTAGCACAAAGCCTTGTCGCGCTCAGCACCCTCGGTGGCGTTGAGGTAGGCGCTCGCCGCGTTGACGAGCTCCATGACGGCCGAGATCGCGGTGTTGAACTGGCCGCGATCGAAGTCCTCGGTGCACTTGGCGATGGTGCGGTGACGCTCGCGGTAGAGCTTCATCGCAGTCTCGTCGAGCACGGACTTGTCGAAGGCCACGTTGGCGTCACCCGACTGGACGAGCTGCCACACGATACGCCAGGCGCGCTTGATAAAGCGGTTGGCGCCCTCGACGGCCTTGGGATCCCAGTCGAAGTCCTTCTCGGGCGGGGCGATAAACAGGATCGCCAGACGCATGGTGTCGGCGCCGTAGGGCTCGATGACCGAGCTCGGGGGCACCACATTGCCCTTGGACTTAGACATGGTATCGCCGTTCTCGTCCTTGACCATGCCCTGGCACAGCAGGTTGGTGAAGGGCTCGTCCACGCTCAGCAGGCCCAGGTCGCGCAGCGCCTTGGTAAAGAAGCGGCTGTAGAGCAGGTGCAGAATGGCGTGTTCGATGCCACCGATGTAGTTATCGACGGGCATCCAACGGTCGGCCGCCTCGCGGGAGAAGGGCAGCTCGGTGTTGTGCGGATCGGTATAGCGCAGGTAATACCAGCTGGAGCAGGTGAAGGTGTCCATGGTATCGGTCTCGCGCTTGGCCGGGCGGCCGCAGACCGGGCAGGTGGTCTCGTAGAAGTCCTTGCACTCGGCAAGGGTCTCGCCGGCGCCCAGGTCCAGGTTCTCGGGCAGCGTCACCGGCAGCTGATCCTCGGGCACGGGCACGATGCCGCAATGCTCGCAGTGGATGGCCGGGATGGGGTTGCCCCAATAGCGCTGGCGGGAAATGAGCCAGTCGCGCAGGCGGAACTCGACCTTGCGACGGCCGCAGCCCATGGCCTCGAGGTCGGCCACGATGGCAGCCTCGCCCTCGGAGTGCTTACCGCCGCGCATGCCGGTGTACTTACCGGACTGGACGAGCGTGCCCTCGGCAGCGTGGGCGCAATCCCAGTCGACGTTCTCGGCATGGAAGGTATCGATGGTCTCGCCACTGGCCTCGACGGCAGCGCGGTCGTCATCGTCCAGGATGATCGGAACGATCGGCAGGTCGTACTTGCGGGCAAACTCAAAGTCGCGCTGGTCGCCGCAGGGAACGGCCATGACGGCACCGGTACCGTAGTCGGCAACGACATAATCGGCAACCCACACGGGGACCTTCTCGCCGTTCACGGGGTTCACCACGTAGCGGCCGGTAAAAGCGCCGTGCTTCTCGATGGTGCCCTGGGCACGCTCGACGGCAGAGATATGCTTGGAGTCCTCGACGATCTTGGTCACGGCTTCCTCGTACTCCGTGCCCTCGACGAGCTCGTGCAGGCCGGCGTACTCGGGAGCCAGGACAAAGAAGGAAACGCCAAAGAGCGTATCGGCACGCGTGGTGAAGACGGTGATCTTGCCCTCGTCGCCCTCGATGGGCTCGCCATCCCGGTCGCACAGGGTAAAGTCGACCTCGGCGCCCTCGGAGCGACCGATCCAGTTGGCCTGCATCTGCTTGACGCGCTCGGGCCAGCCGGGGAGCTTCTCCAGGTCGTCGAGCAGCTCCTGAGAGTACTCGGTAATCTTGTAGTACCACTGCTCAAGGTCGCGCTTCTCGGGCTCGGTGCCGCAGCGCCAGCACTTGCCCTCGGTGACCTGCTCGTTGGCCAGAACGGTCTTGCAGTTGGGGCACCAGTTGACCGGGTTCTTCTTGCGGTAGACCAGGCCCTTTTCCCACATCTTTTCAAAGATCCACTGACCCCAGCGATAGTAGTCGGGGCTGCAGGTCTTGACCATGCGATCCAGATCGTAGGAGAAGCCCATGCGCTTCATCGTGGCGAGCGCCTGGTCCATGTTCTTATACGTCCAGGCGGCAGCCTGCGTGTTGTGCTTAATAGCGGCGTTCTCGGCAGGCAGGCCAAAGGCGTCAAAGCCGATGGGGTGCAGCACGTCGTAGCCGCGCATGCGGGCCTGACGGGCCATGGCATCGCCGATGGTATAGTTGCGCGCGTGGCCCATGTGCAGGTCGCCCGACGGATACGGGAACATCTCGAGCACGTACTTCTTGGGCTTGCTGTCGTCGGTGTCGACGGCAAAGAGGTTGGAGTCCTCCCAGGCCTTCATCCACCGGGACTCAATGGCCTGCGCGTCGTAGGCAGGGATCTCGTCCTTATGATCTGTGCAATCGCACATATCAGCTCCTTTAATCTTAGCTGGGGTCGGTCGGCTTAGCTTTATTCGCTACTGCGGACAGTCCTGCGCAAGACGAAGAGCACATTAAGTGCTCTTCTTTGCGTGCGGAACTTGTAGCAAACAAAGCTAAGCCGACCGACCCTAAGGTTAACTTGACTGATGATAGCAAATACGACAAGCGAGATGCCTGCGACTTGCAGGCATCTCGCTTTATCTAAATAACGTGGTTGTGAATCAACCGCTAATTGTTACCCGCCCAAGCATGATCGGGTTTTCCAAGTGCCGCAGATTGCCGTGAAAGAGGAGCGACGCGTACTTTGGTACGCGAGCGACGGTTTGAACGGCAAGGTGCGGTGCTTGGGAAAGCCGCCTAGCGGTAGCTGACGCTCTGCTGGGAGTCCTTGACGACTACGTCGTGGGCGCCGCCTTCGACGATGGAGGTGGAGCTGACCAGCGTTAGGCGTGCCTTTTCCTGGAGCTCGGGGATCGAGAGGGCACCGCAGTTGCACATCGTGGACTTGACCTTGTAGAGCGTACCACCCACGCCGTCCTTGAGGGATCCGGCGTAAGGAACGTAGGAGTCGACGCCCTCAACGAAGCTGAGCTTCGCGGCGCCACCCAGGTCGTAGCGCTGCCAGTTGCGGGCACGCGCAGAGCCCTCGCCCCAGTACTCCTTCATGTACTGGCCATTGACGTTGACGCGCTCGGTC
>CABUBY010000135.1 GCA_902489955.1 uncultured Collinsella sp.
AGAAGCCCTCGCCGCACGAAGTGCGCAGCGAGGGCTTCTTGCATGTCCGAGGACGTGCCTAAAAGTAAACTAATGGCGGGCCCGGACGACTACAGGGCTATCGATTACCCCGTGTTCTGCAAACCTGCCGAGACGCCGGTCACAGTCGAAAGAATCAGGCTCATGTACTCGGCCTTCTTCTCCTCGGCCATCTCGTCCTGGTTCATACGCACCTCGCGAAGGGCGCGGACCTGGGCGATGGACAGGGCGTCGACGTAGGGGTTACGTACACGGACGGCGCAGCCGAGCACGCGACGGCGCTGCAGCGGCCACTCGTCACCGACGATGGCAAGGACCCATTTACGCGTGAGCTGCATCTCGGTAAAGACCTTCTCGGACAGATCCTGGCGGTCGCCCAGGTGCAGATACATCTTGGCGATGCGCTGGTCGGTCTTGGCGATCGACATCTCGATGTTGTCGATAAAGGTGCGGAAGAACGGCCACTCCTGGTAGGCAGCCTTGAGCTGGTCAAGATCGCCAAGCTGCTCGCAGGCGGTGCCCAGACCGTACCAAGCGGCCAGGTTAATGCGCGCCTGGCTCCAGCTGAAGATCCACGGGATGGTACGCAGGTCATCGAGCGACTTGGCGCCCAGACCGCGCTTGGCGGGACGCGAGCCGATCGGCAGCAGACCGACCTCGGTCAGCGGCGTCACGGTCGAGAACCACGGTGTAAAGTCCTCGGTGTTAAGCAGGTCCAGATAGCGTTCGTGGCTTGCGGTGTTGAGCTTCTCGGCCATATCCCAGAACTTCTGCGTGGTCTCGGTGTTGGTCTTCTCGACACTCGGGGCCGACTGCAAAAGCGTTGCGGCGGCAACGGACTCAACATGGCGCTGAGCCAGCGTGCGGTTGCCGTAACGGGCAAAGATGACTTCGCCCTGCTCGGTAAGCTTAAAGAAGCAGTTGACCGAACCCTTGGGCTGCGCCAGCACGGCCTTGTTGGCCGGGCCGCCGCCACGGCCCACGGCACCGCCGCGACCGTGCATGAGCACCAGGTCGATATCGTTCTTCTCTGCCCACTTGGCGATGCGCTCCTGCGCGGAGTGCAGCGCGAGCATGGCCGTGGTAGGACCGGCATCCTTGGAAGAGTCGGAATAGCCCAGCATGACCTCCATGCGGCGGTTGGTCTGGGCAAGGCGCTTTTGCACCACGGGCAGCGTAAGCATCTGATCGAGCACGTCGACGCAGCCCTCGAGGTCCTCGAGCTGCTCGAACAACGGGATCACGTCGAGCTCGGGGACATCCTCCTCGTGTGCAAAGGACAGGTGCGCCAGCTCAAAGACGTCGGCCACATGCTGAGCGCTCTTGGTAAACGAGATGATGTAGCGGTGCGCCATCTTCTTGCCGTAGCGCTTTTGGATGGAGCCGATAGCGCGGAAGGTATCGATGACCTCGCGCGTCATGGGCTGCAGGTCGCCATGGATACCGTTCTCGTGGATATCCTTAAGGGCGCGGGCATGCACCACGGAGTGCTGACGGAACTCCATCTCGACCATATGGAAGCCGAAGGACTCGACCTGCCAGATGATGGTTTGGACCGGGCCGTAGGCAGCACGGACGGCACCGCAGGCGGCCAGCGAACGCTGGACGACGCGCAGGTCATCCAGGAACTCGTCGGCGCTGTGGTACATGGTGTCGGTGATACGACGGACGGTGGCGTTCAGGCGGTCGGCCATGACGAGCATGACGGCGCGATGCGGCTCGTGCTCGGAGATCAGCTCGGCGCGGGCCGTGTAACGAGGGCTCATCTCGACCTGATGGTTCCACAGGTTAATGAGCTCGGCCGACGGCTTGCTGTAGGTAGCCTCGAGCGTGAGGTTGCGGCCGATGTGGCGGCACTTGTCCTCGAGCTTGAGCACCATGTGCGTAAAGTACTTGGCGGCGACCTCACGGCTCACCTTGGCGGTGACGTTGGGGTTACCGTCGCGGTCGGAACCGATCCAGCTGCCGGGATGGAAGAACGCCGGGCACAGCGGCGGCACAGTACCGGCCTTGTCGCCCAGCACCCAATCGTCAAAACGACGATAGATAACGGGGATAACGTCGAACAGCGTGTTATCGAAGATGTCGATGATGGTATCGGCTTCCTCGACCGGCGTGGGCTTCTTGAGCGCGATGGGACTCGTACGCACCAGGGCGTCGATCTCCTGCAGCATATGGCGCTCGTTCTCCACCAGGTCGGAGCCGCCCAGACGCGGACGCTCCTCCAGCAGGTTGGAGATACGGCGGATCTTGCCCTCGACGGCCTTACGACGGGCCTCGGTGGGATGTGCGGTAAAGACAGGGTGGAACTCGAGCTTGTCGAGCAGCTCGTTGGCACCCTCGACACCCAGCTCATTCACCAGCTGGTGATAGGCAACGGTAAGCTCGTTGGCAGGATCGACCTCGGTATCGGTCGACGCACCGGCCTCGCGCTCGCGCAGCTGCGCCACACGGTAGTTCTCCTCCGACAGGTTTGCCAGATGGAAAAAGCTCGTAAAGGCGCGAACGATGACCTGCTGCTTATCGAGCGGCAGGCTGTCGATCAAATCGACGACCTCACGAAATGCCACGGCAGTGGGCTCGTCGGCGGTGGGCACGCCCTGCTCGTCGACGGCTTCGTCGGCAGCGCAGGTACCGGGGTTGCCGGCATTGACCACAATCTCGGCTGTCAAAATCTTGTCGAACAGGTCCGCGATCTCGGGATCATACTCGCTAAGCACACGGCGCTCCAGGCGCAAGAACAGCGCCAGATTGTCGCGCAGCTCCTCGGGGATCTCGATCTCGGCGAGACGCTCCCTGGACTCGGCATTCGAGCCGATTCGGTTAACGAGGCGGTTGACCACGGCAGCGACGCGCGCCGCGGCTTCGGGTACAGACTGGTTGCTTAGGTTCTCAGCCACGTTTCCTCCCATTCCTCCTTCTATGCACGTAACATGCGGTATTCATTATAGGCGCTTGAGAAATACTTTCGACACTGATTGCGCTTTACCACACAAAAGTATTTTCTGCATTGCAAAGGTTTTTGCCCTAAATGGTCGTATTTCTCGGTGGGCGGCATACGTAAACGGGGGCATTCCGCATAAAAGCGAAACACCCCCGTAACAATCGCTCTCCATGAGCAGGGCACGTTAGCAGGCCCGAAGCTCAAAAAGATGCGCTACAGGCGCTCGCGAACCGCCTCGACGACGTTGTCCAGATCGGCGAGCACCTCGTCATGGCTCTGCATGTCGCGCACTTTGACCTTGCCGGCGGCAAGCTCGTCGCCACCCAGGACCAAGATGAGCTTGGCGCCTACCTTATCGGCTTGCTTAAACTGGGCCTTGAGCGAACGACCCTGATAGTCGGCCTCGGTCACGATACCTGCGGCGCGAAGCTCCTGCGTAATGGCAAAGACGTTCTGACGCAGCTCCTTGCCGGCGTTGGCGACATAGACGCACGGGGCCTCATCGGCACCCAAATCGCTGCCAAAGGCCTGCAGGGCCAGCAGGGCGCGCTCAAAACCGACAGCAAAGCCGACGCCCGCCGTGGGCTTGCCACCCTCGAGATCGACCAGGCCATCGTAGCGGCCGCCGCCGCCGATGGAGCCGACGCCGGCGCCAGGGGCCTCGACCTCAAAGACAGTACGGGTGTAGTAGTCCAGGCCGCGCACCAAGGTGGGATCCTCGACATACTCGATACCGGCGGCATCCAGATAGCGCTTGACCTGCTCGTAGTGCTCGCGGCACTCATCGCACAGGTTGTCACCCATCAGCGGAGCCTCGGCCATGATCTCGCGGCAGTGGTCGTTCTTGCAGTCGAAGGCACGCAGCGGGTTGAGCTCGGCGCGCTCGCGGCACTCATCGCACATCTCGTCGGCGTGATCGAGGATGAACTGCTTAACCTGCTCGCGATAAGCCGGACGGCACTGGGCGTCACCCATCGAGTTGATGAGCAGACGAAGCTTGGAAAGATCGAAGCCCAGGCGCTTGTAGAACTCCATGAGCATGATGATGCACTCGGCGTCTGCCGCCGGATCGGGAGCGCCGAGCCACTCGATGCCCACCTGGTGGAACTGGCGCAGGCGGCCCTTCTGGGGACGCTCGCCGCGGAACATGGCCTCGGCGTAGTAAGCCTTAAACGGCGTGGAGCCCTGGGGCACCAGATTGTTCTCGACGACGGCGCGCACAATCTGGTGCCCCAGGGCTCTGCTTGGGCTTGAGTTTGGTGTCGGTGCCCTCGGTAAAGACGCGCTCCAGGTTGGCACCGCTGAACACGCGGAACATTTCCTTGCGCACGACGTCGGTCGACTGGCCGATACCGTGGACAAACACGTCAACCTGCTCGATCGCGGGCGTCTCGATGGGTTTAAAACCAAACGGCTCGAACACGCCGGCCGCAATCTGCTGCATCTTTTGCCAGGCGCGCATCTCGGCGCCGATAAGGTCGCGGGTTCCCTCCGCCTTCTGTGCCTGCATGGGCAAACACCTTTCTTTTGTATCGCGTCATAGGTAGTGGACATTATACGGCACAAAGCAGCAACGCGGCGGCGCGCCTGACCGAACGAGGGTAT
>CABUBY010000136.1 GCA_902489955.1 uncultured Collinsella sp.
CATATCGCTCCGCACGAGCAGGACCCGGTGGCGTTTGCATTTTTGGATCGCGGCTACCAGGCCTTTGTGCTCAACTATGTCACGAGTTCTACGGGTGACGTGAGCTTTCCGCACCCCCAGGCAGATCTTGCCAAGATGGTCGCCACGGTGCGCGCCAACGCCGACGAGTGGCATGTCGATCCTAAGCGCGTGTGCGTCGTGGGATTCTCGGCGGGCGGCATGATCTGTGCCTCGCTGGCAACGCAATGGAAGACCGGTCCCTTCGCGGGCCTGGCAGGGGCGCGCGCGGACGACATTCGTCCCGATGCCGTGGTACTGGGCTATCCATTGCTAGACTTTGCCTATGTGCGCGACATGCAGACGCGCGATCCGCGCATTGACTTGCGCGTGCCCAAGACGGGCGGCAAGACGGGGCGCGATTTGCTCAACGACTACCTGTCGATGGTGACGGGCGGCGAGGCAACTGACGAACATCTGGCCGACATCTGCCCCACCACGCATGTTTCGCGCCAGATGCCACCGACCTTTGTGTGGGGCGTGTCCGACGACAAGACGGCACCGATCGCGCAGGTCTACCCGTTTGCGCAGCGCATGGCCGAGGAGGGCGTTGCATGCGAGATGCACGTCTTCGACCAGGGTGGTCACGGCCTTTCGCTCGGCAACGCCAACACCGCGGTCGACAACGAGGACAAGCAGGTTTCCGTCCGTCCCTGGATCCGCCTGGCCTTCCGCTTCCTCGAGCGCCATCTGTAAGAGTCCCGGCATCCAAGCTCTTCAATAACTTGCGGTGAAATAGTTCCTATCTGGGGCATCAACCAGCCCATCCAGGAACTATTCCACCGCAACTTCGTTTTTGATGCCCCGTCCGGAAACTGCGCCCCAGTTTTGCCTTTCAAGGTGGGACGCAGTTTCCCATAGGGCCTCGACTGGGAAAGCGCGTCCCGTTTCGAGCGGGGATTCCGGGATGCATTTTCCGTAAGAGGCCTGTTTGGGAAACCATATCCCGTTTCGAGCCGGAATTCTGGGATGTAGTTTCCCCGAGAGGCCTCATCGGGAAACTATGGCCCTGAACTCTCCTGCCTGTCCCCATTGCGCCAATTTGCTGATTGAACATCGTTGTGTGTTCGCGCTATCATGCATGGTTAAATTGGTTAGCCGTGGCAAACGGTTAGCCAAGGTGAACATAAATGCAACGCCCTGTGGGCGCCGGGGGAGGAACACGGACGTGAAGCTCGATACGCTCGAGATTGGAAAGGACGCCGTTGTCGCATCGGTGGCATCGGACGACCAGGCACTCCGACAGCATATTTTGGACATGGGCCTAACGCCGGGCACCGAAGTCACCATGATGAAGTACGCCCCCATGGGCGACCCGCTCGAGATTCGCCTGCGTGGCTACGAGTTGACGCTGCGCAAGGATGATGCCGCACGCATTGAGCTCGTGGATGTGCACGACACCGATACCGGTCCGCGCGCCAACGCCGCAATCGGAACGACGGAGCATCCGGCACTCGGCGAGGGGATGTATTCGCCCCGTGCGGCAAAAACGGCCGTGCCCGAGGGCGCACCGCTGCATTTTGCCCTCGCCGGCAACCAAAACTGCGGCAAGACCACGCTGTTCAACCAGCTTACGGGCTCCAACCAGCACGTCGGTAACTTTCCTGGCGTGACGGTCGACCGCAAGGACGGCACCATCCGTAACCATCCCGAGGCAAGCGTTACCGATCTGCCCGGCATTTACTCCCTGTCGCCGTACACGGGCGAAGAGATCGTCAGCCGCCAATTCATCTTGGACGAAAACCCCGACGCCATCATCGACATCATCGACGCCACCAACATCGAACGTAACCTGTACCTGACGCTGCAGCTTATGGAGCTCGACCGCCCCATGGTCATCGCGCTCAACATGATGGACGAGGTGACGGCCAACGGCGGCGCCGTGGACGTCAATCTGCTCGAGAGCCTGTTGGGCGTGCCTGTTGTTCCCATTAGCGCTGCCCGCAACGAGGGTATCGGCGAGCTGGTGGATCATGCCTTGCACGTGGCGCGGTTCCGCGAGCGCCCCGGTCGCCTGGACTTCTGTGCGCCCGATGGATCGGACGGCGGCGCACTGCATCGCTGCATCCACGGCATTGCCAACCTGATCGAGGACCATGCCGTGACGGCGCACATCCCGGTGCGCTTTGCGGCGACCAAGCTGGTTGAGGGCGACGAGCTGGTGACCGAGGCGCTTCACCTGGATCGCAACGAGCTCGACGCTATCGAGCACATCATTACCCAGATGGAGGGCGAGGCCGGCACCGACCGCCTGTCCGCGCTGGCCGATATGCGCTTTAGCTTTATCGGCGACGTGTGCGGGCGCTGCGTCGTCAAACCGCACGAAAGCCGCGAGCACGTGCGCTCCGTCAAGATCGACCGCATCCTGACGGGTCGCTACACGGCCATTCCGGCGTTCCTGGTGATCATGGGCCTCGTCTTTTGGCTGACGTTTGGCGTGATCGGCGCGGCGTTGCAGGGACTCATGGAGGACGGTATCGCTGCTATCATCGCCTCGGCCGATGCGGGCCTCAAGGCGTTCGGCACCAACGACGTGGTGCGCTCGCTGGCTGTCGACGGCGTGCTTACGGGCGTGGGCAGTGTGCTGACCTTCCTGCCGATTATCGTCGTGCTCTTCTTGTTCCTCTCCATTCTGGAAGACTCGGGCTACATGGCGCGCGTCGCCTTTGTCATGGATAAGGTGCTGCGTCGTTTTGGCCTGTCGGGCCGCAGCTTTGTACCCATGCTCGTCGGGTTTGGCTGCACCGTGCCGGCTATCATGTCGACCCGTACGCTCCCATCCGAGCACGACCGCAAGATGACGGTCATGCTCACGCCGTTCATGAGCTGCTCGGCCAAGTTGCCGGTCTATGGTCTGCTGTGCGGGGCGTTTTTCCCACAGGCGACGGTTCCCGCCATGGTCTCGCTCTATCTGATCGGCATTGCGGTTGGCTGTATCGCGGCTTTGGTACTCAACCGCACGGCATTTAAGGGTGACCCGGTGCCGTTTATCATGGAGCTGCCCAATTACCGCCTGCCGAGCGTCAAGACGACGGTGATGCTGGCATGGGATAAGGCCAAAGACTTTATTACCAAGGCCTTTACCATTATCTTTGCCGCTACCGTGGTCATCTGGTTCCTTCAGACGTTCGACATCCGCTTTAATGTGGTCGCCGATCAGTCGCAGAGTCTGCTTGCGGGTCTCGGCAGCATCATTGCGCCGGCGCTGACGCCGCTTGGGTTTGGCGACTGGCGTGCATCCACGGCGCTCGTCACCGGACTTATCGCCAAGGAGAGTGTCATCTCGACCCTCACGGTGCTTTTGGGCGCGACCTCGCCCGCGGCACTGTCGACCATGTTTTCGCCGTTCACTGCCTATGTGTTCCTGGTCTTTACGCTGCTGTACCCGCCCTGTGTGGCAGCCATCGGCGCCGTCAAGAGCGAGCTGGGCGCGCGCTACGCCGTTGCCGTGTTCGCGTTTCAAGTGACGGTCGCCTGGATCGTGGCGTTTGTCGTGCATTCGGCGGGCATATTGCTGGGGCTGGCTTAGGGGCGCGTTGATGCTCCGCGCTTTTGGGCGAGCAACAATTAAACAAATATGAGCCAAAATACCGGTAATTGTCGGCCTGCGGGGACTGTCCTACGCTGCAGGTTGCCGTTCGCTGCCTATTTGCTGCCGTTTGCGGATTCGTAAATACTTGCAATCGTCGGTCGATTTAACCGCATTACGCGATGCCGATGCACATTTTTTGTGCCCCTTTCTACAATCACTTTGTGTCTATTGCCGAGCATGTCTTCCGTTTCGCCTGTGTGGGGACGTGGGGTGCAATAGTCGTTTGTAGAGGCTCATTGAGGAGGGAATTGATGAAAGAAAAATTCCAATCGTTCGGAAAGGCAATGCTCGTTCCGATTACGCTCATTGCCATTTCCGGTCTCTTTTTGGGTATCGGTAGCGTTTTTACGACCGAACTGACCCTTGTGTCCCTTGGCGTTAATTGGGACTGGTATGCCGCTTCGCCGCTCTTTACGTTCTTCTCGGTATTTAAGGGTCTCGGCGAGGTAATCATTGGAAACCTCGGTGTTTTGTTTGCTGTCGGCTGCGCCTTCTCCTTGTCTCGCAAAGAGAAGGGCTGGGCTGCCTTTTCTGCCCTTGTCTGCTATCTCACCATGCTCAAGACGGTTGAGATTCTGCTTGGAGCAGCTGGCTTGGCTGCCGACAATACAACGGTGGAAGCTCTTCAGAAGGTCGGCCTTACGTCCATTCAGGCGAGTGAGCAGTCCGCACTCTACACTACCTCGCTCGGCTTTTTTGGCTACAGCTCTGGTGTCTTTGGCGGCATTATCGTGGGCTGCCTGGTCGCCTGGATCACCGGCCGTTTTTACAAGACCAAGCTTCCAACGGCGCTGGCGTTTTTTGCGGGCAGTCGAACCGTCCCCATTGTATCGCTGGTCGCCGGTGGCATCCTGGGCGGCATCATGTAC
>CABUBY010000137.1 GCA_902489955.1 uncultured Collinsella sp.
AGGGCGTCACCCTTACACCAACATTTTCGACGCGATCCGCGCCCCAATACCGTTGCCCGAAGTTTCGGGCGTATGCGGCGTCCGCTATGCCATCATGCGCGTATGGGAATCATTCTGTCACATACCACGGCACGCGCTGTATACCAAACAGCCAACTCGCTCGCAAGCTACGCGACCGGTCCCATACCTATGGAAAAGATCAGGGTGTCTGCGCCGACCACGTCCGACCTGGAAGCGGCACGAGCATGGCTCAACAGAAAGAATGTCGATTCTGAACGTATCCATGTGCTGACGTTTTCCAAAAATGCCAAAAGGCACCGCAAGGGCTGCATCTGCCACTGCACGCGCTATACGTTTGATGCAGAAAGCTACCTAGAACTCGAGCCGAACGTCTACATCGTCGATATCAAGCTGTGCGCGTTAGAAGCAACAGCCGACCTCAACCTTTCGGAGCTCGTTGAGTATTACTTTGAAATCTGCGGCTCCTACGCGCTTGGAACGTCCGACGAAACTCAATATCGCGAGCGCCCAGCCCTAACCAGCGTTGAAGAGCTCAGAGCCTTCTTTTCAGAGGCACCGGGGTATCGTGGATCTAATAAAGCACTTAAGGCACTTTCTTATGTACACGAAGGCTGTCGCTCCCCACTCGAAACGGCGTTTGTCATGATGCTGACAATGCCCAAGTCAATGGGTGGCTTAGCCATACGCGCTATCAAAACGGATTATCCGATCCCAGTCCCCAAAAGATACGCCGCCCTAACGCGACGGACGGTTTTCTACCTCGACGCGCTGCTCGAAAATTCGATGACCGATATCGAATACAACGGCTTTTACCACGACGAACCCGAGCAGCAATCAATTGACGAGGAGCGCCGAAACACGCTGCGAAACATGGGATATGCCGTTATCACAGTTAATCGTCATTCGTTTTTCAAGCAGTCCGCTTTTAAACGGGTCATGGAAGCGATTCGCATTCGCGAGAAGATATGGCCCGGTCGACTCCCGGATAACTTCGCCATCCTGCAAGAAACTCTTCGTCAATTTGTCTTGCGGCGCTACTTCGAATACGGTCGCCGCGTCCTGGAGACACTCAAAGAAGAAGAGGCCGCCAAGCGCGAAATTGCAAGCCAATATCCGCAAGCTGATGACCCGAGCATCAACGATGTGCCCGAACCCGACGACATGCAACACGTCGGGGCCCTTGCTGAGGAAATCAATGGGGCTTGGGAATGCGACATGTTCGCAAAAATCGATGAAAACCGCACGGAAGACGACACGATTATTGATCTAATTGAGAATTCGCTCTTCTAAAGGCGATCTCTGCGGATGTCCACCTACATTTTTCGACTTATTCGGCCACCGATGTGCCAGATTGGCTGCAGCAATGTTCAATATAACTTTAGATAAAACTGATTCTGCAGAAACTCCCGTAGAGGAAGAACTGATTCTCGCGGTATTTGACACGATAAAGTACAAATATGAACAGTTCTAATGCTTCTCAAGGTGGCTTTCTTAGCATGCTAGCCGAACATCTCGAAATATGTTGGCGAGCATTGCGTCGATGTCTCCCAACCCACAGAAAATCGCAGAGGCGGCAAGCAGTCATCGAAATTAACGCAAATTGTATTGACATATGAACATACACTCATATAATCGAAAGCAAGTTATATGAGCGCATGTTCATATGAAAGGATATTGCAATGAGCATCCGCGTTGATGAAACGAAACCCGACATCGAGGCCACCGAACCCGCGATCCCCACCACCTGCTCGCCCGAGGACCTTCCCGACGAGGAGTTGCTGTACGACTTAGCTGATCTGTTCAAGGTCTTCAGCGACACCACGCGCATCAAGATTCTCTATGCCCTCATGGGCCGCGAGCTCTGTGTGGCGGACATCGCCGAGGCGACCGCAACCTCGCAGTCGGCAGTATCGCACCAGCTGCGCACGCTTAAGCAGTCGCACCTGGTTAAATTCCGGCGCGACGGGCGCAATATCCTCTACTCGCTCGCCGACGACCACGTCTACACCATGCTCAACCAAGGCATGAGCCACATCTGCGAATAGCGACCAACCACGGTACCAGCGCGGCCTGCACCCAAGCCGCAAAACAGGGAAAGGAACCCACCATGAAAAAGCAGTTTAAACTCGACGAGATCGACTGCGCCAACTGTGCGCGCGAGCTTCAGGACGAGCTGGCCAAGCTCGAGGGCGTCAAATCCGTGTCCGTCAACTTTATGACCCAGAAGTTGACGCTCGAGGCCGATGACGCCGAGTTCGACGAGGTGCTCAACCGCGTTGTAGAGTTTACGGCCGACGCCGAGCCGGACTGCGAGATCATTCTCTAGCCCAGGTTTACGCCAACCTGCAAGGCCGCGCTTGCCGCGGCCTTTGCTCGCGAAATTGTATGAGCGAGTGTTCATACATTCAAATGGGAGGATACGAGTCATGGCCACCGCCGACCCCAAAAAGAAAAAGAAGAAGCGCAAGAAAAAAGAGTCACTCGAGCATAAGCGCAACCGCATCCTGGTAGCGCTGGGCATTTTTGCCGTGGTGTACGCCCTCGATGAGCTCGGCACCCTCACTGCCGCATTCGGCACCCCGGGCGACATCTACGCCAGCTTCGCACTGTTCCTCGTGCCTTTTTTGATTGCCGGCTACGACGTGCTCCAAAAGGCATACAACAACATCCGCCGCGGCAAGGCGTTCGACGAGAGCTTCCTCATGGCCGTCGCGACCATCGGCGCGTTTGCCATGGTGCTCTTCCCCGACACCGACCCGCACATGGCCGAAGGCGCCGCCGTCATGCTGTTCTACCAGGTCGGCGAGCTGTTCCAGGCCTACGCCGTGGGCAAGAGCCGCAAGTCGATCAGCGCCATGATGGACATCGCGCCCGACTACGCCAACGTCGAGCAACCCGACGGCACATTCGAGCAGGTCTTCCCCGATGACATCGCCGTGGGCACCGTCATCGTCGTCAAGCCCGGCGAGCGCGTGCCTATCGACGGCGTCATCGTCGAAGGCGAGACACAGCTCGACACCGCCGCACTCACGGGCGAGTCAGTTCCCCGCCCCGCCAAGTCCGGCGACGACATCATCAGCGGCTGCATCAACATGACGGGGCTCATCCACGTGCGCACCACCAAGCCCTTTGGCGAGTCCACCGTCGCGCGCGTCCTGGAGCTCGTAGAAAACGCCAGCGAAAAGAAGGCGCGCACCGAGAACTTCATCACGCGCTTCGCCCGCGTCTACACGCCCGCCGTCACCGGCGCGGCCGCGGTACTCGCGCTCGGCGGCGGCTTGATCACCGGCGCCTGGTCCGACTGGATCCTGCGCGGCCTGACCTTCTTGGTCGTCAGCTGCCCGTGCGCGCTCGTGATCAGCGTCCCGCTGAGCTTCTTTGGCGGCATCGGCGGCGCCTCCAAGCTGGGCGTTCTCATCAAGGGCTCCAACTACCTCGAGGCGCTCGCCGACGTGGACACCGTCGTCTTCGACAAGACCGGCACGCTCACCAACGGCACGTTCTCGGTCGTGGCAGTACACCCCGAAGCCGGCTATACCGAGCAATCGCTGCTTGAGGTCGCAGCCCTCGCTGAGTCATTCTCCGATCATCCCATCGCGCAGTCGGTGCGCGCCGCCTTCCAGGGCGAACTCGACCCCAAGCGCGTAAGCGACTCCACCAACGACGCGGGCCATGGCGTGACGGCGAACATCGACGGCAGGCACGTCGTCGTCGGCAACGCTAAGATGCTCGCAGCGACCGGCGTCGAAGCGCCCAATTGCGAGGTCGTCGGTACGATCCTTCACGTGCTGGTCGATGGCATCTATGCCGGCCACATTGTAATTGCCGACACCGTCAAGGCCGATGCCGAGCAGACGATCAGCGACCTGCACGCCGCCGGCGTCAAGCGCACCGTCATGCTCACGGGCGACCGCGAGGAGGTTGCGGCGTCTGTGGCCAAGCAACTCAGTCTCGACGAGTTCCACGCGCAGCTGCTGCCGGGCGATAAGGTCGAGCGTGTTGAGGCGTTGCTTGCGAGCGAGAACGGCAAGGGCAAGCTCGCTTTTGTCGGCGACGGTATCAACGACGCACCCGTGCTTACCCGTGCCGATGTGGGCATCGCCATGGGCGCCATGGGCTCGGACGCCGCAATTGAGGCGGCGGACGTCGTGCTGATGGATGACAAGCCGTCCAACATCTCCCGCGCGATCCGCGTGGCGCGCAAGACCATGACGATTGTTTGGCAGAACATCATCTTTGCGCTGGGCATTAAGTTGCTGATTCTGGTGCTTGCGGCACTGGGCATCGCCAACATGTGGCTTGCCGTGTTCGGCGACGTGGGCGTGGCGATCATCGCCATCCTGAACGCCATGCGCGCGATGGGTGTCAAGAACCTGTAGCGTTCGTGGGCTGTCCGGCCGGGACCGGGCTTGGTTTTGAAAACGTCCTCGCGCATGAGGCCC
>CABUBY010000138.1 GCA_902489955.1 uncultured Collinsella sp.
CCCTAAGCGGCAATCTGACGTTCAATCGTCGGTCGCGTACCGAAGTACGCTTCCCTCCTCTTTCACGTCACCTTGCTCGCCTAAGGGCGTTTTCGCTGACGTATGCTCAACCTGCGGCGCAATGTCAGCAACCAAGCCGAAAACAAAAAAGGCCGAAGTCCCAAAAGGCTTCGGCCTTTGTTTTTTGCAACGTCCAAGAGCGGTTTATCGATTCTCAATACTTCCGATGTTCTTGAGCTCGATGGAGATGAGGCCGTTGGGCTCGTTGACGAACTCGATGTACTCGGAGTTCGAACCCATCTCGGCCGGGAAGCTGATCTCGATACCCGTGTCGGTACGGATCTTGTGATTGCGCACGGCCGCGCGCTCGACCTGTTTGCGCTCCACGGGAACGCGCTCGGGAACCTTCTCCTCGGTCAGTGCCGCGCGCACACTCTCTTTGATGACCGGCTCGTCCTCAAAGACCTCATCGACGATATCCCAAGGCGGCAGCTCCTCGTCATCCTCAACTTTCTCGGCAACAGCAGCCTTAACCTTGGCGAGTGCTACAGCCGTGTTGGCACCGTGCTCCTCGGCGACTTCCTCGACCACACGCGTCACGGTGTCGATGACCTCCTTGCCCGATACCCCCGTGTCGCACTGCAGCAGGCCATCGGGAATGAGCATGCGATCCTCGCCGGCAATCTTGCGCTTCTTATCCACATAGCCGATCTCCATGGTGCTTGCACGCACGATTGCATAGCTCGGCACCTTTTGCGAGGGATTCGGCAGAATGGCGTAGTGGCGCGCAATGTCGTTGCGCACCTCGCCCTCTTCGCGACCCACCTCGTGCATAAAAGCCTGCTTGGAGCCCAGCAGCATCACGGCAAACCAGCGGGCATCCTCATCGTCATCAAAGTCCGCCACAAGCACGTCAGTGGACTCGGCTTTCTCGGCCTTGGTAAGTTCGGAAGAGATGAACTCCGCAATCTGCTGAGACAGATCCACGAACTCACGCTCACCAAAGAAATAGCCCTTGAGCTCGCCGCCGAATGCGGAGTTCTCGGCAAACGTGGCACGCTTGTTATCAGCCGAGGTACGAGCGCGCCGCAGGTGCGTGGTTACGAAATTACGCACGGTGCGGCTCTCGATATCGAGCTCGCGCTGGCTCATAACGTTGACGGCAGAGTCAAAGTCCAGGATATGCAGAATCGCGTGATTGATTTTCATATACGGCATTCCGTTCTAGATCGATTTCGGCACGAACCAGTATAGCGGTCGATCCCGCCCCAGGCGCATCGAAGATTGGTGCATCGGGGACAGGTTGCTTTGCACCAATGGCTAGCGCAGGAGCTCGGACTGCCAAGCCTCGAGCTGTTCTGCCAAGCTCTTGCCGGCAGCGGGCATGTCGATCTGGGGACGTTTGGGCAGAAGCGCACACTTAAGAATCGCAACGATAGTCTGCGAGACAAAGCGTCGCGTATCCTTGTCAAAGCCTTGCGCAGCCTGGAGCATCACGGGCAGGCTCTCGCGCAGATTCCCAGCGATATCCGCAAACCGCTCAGCACCCGTAGCCTCAAGCACGGAGAACAACGCATCTACAAAACGCTCGCGCTCGTTAGGCGACACCGCAAGCAGCATCTCGCGAATGGAGCCATCAACGTATCGAGCACCGGCGGACAGGCGCTCACAGTACACGAAGTCGCGACCATCAACCACCCAGCTAAAGGGATTATGCTGAAGCAGGCTGAACTCGGTGCTCTCAACGATGGCATAGTCCTCCTGTGTCTCGAACATCATGCCAAAGATCGACGACCGAGGTAGCGTCTTGTCGATTCGACCGGATAGATCGGCGAAGGCGTTGCCGCTCAGAAACTCCTCGACGAAGCCCGGACCATCATGGGAATACGCCCGTTCGATTCGCTCACGGGCGACATCGGGGCACATCGCCGCACCGTACACCGCAAGGTTTCCACCCTTGGAATGACCTCCGCACAAAAGCGGCCCGTCAATCGCATCCGCCGCCTCGTCTACATAACGCGCCGCGGATTCCTGGGCCGGCACAGGACACCGGAACGCCATGTTAAAGTCCTCTTTCCAGCCCACAATCGTGCTGTCGGTCCCCCGGAAGGCAAGATAGCTAAACCCCGCCGGAAATCGGAACGTCATGGCCGCAAACTGCTCCGTTGTCTCGGCATCACTCACGCTACGATAGCCGCAAACACGAACGCCACGGTAGCGAGGGCTTGCTGCCACAGCCTCCAACAGGGCACGACTCCCCTCCGGATCCCACAGGTCGCCAATCATGTCTTGGTAGCACTCGGCGCGCAGCAGCTCGCGTACGTCTAGGCCCTGCCAGTTCGTCAGCTCCGCCATATCACCCGGCAAACGCAAATAGGACAACCACGCAAAGGCCAGGCTATCCACCGCGCAGAACGGCCGTTCCTCAAACGGATCAAACGCTGTCTGGGCATAGGTCAAAAAATTAGGCGAATCCGACATGGCCCTCCCATCAACTATGGTGCATTGGGGTGGTGCAAAGTAACCTGACCCCCTCGCACCAAAAAGGCGCCCGGACCGTGTGGCCCGGACGCCTTTCATTGTAGCCTGTTGCCCAAAAGAGCTTGATTTAGCAGGAGAAGTCGACGCTGTCGATGATGTCCTTGAGGGCCTTTGCGGAGGCGGTGAGCTCATGCTGCTCGTCATCGTTCAGCGGCACGGGGACGCGGCAGACAACGCCATCGCGACCGACGACGGTCGGCATGGAGATGGCCAGATCGGACAGGCCATACTCGCCCACCATGAGCGAGGAGACAGGCAGAACGGTCTGCTCATCGCGCATGACGGCAGTGCAGATGCGCTTGACGGCCATGGCGACACCGTAGTAGGTGGCGTGCTTCTTCTCGATGATGGTGTAGGCGGAGTTCTTGACGTCCTCGGCGATGCGCTTCTCGGCAGCCTCATGCTCCAGGTGGCCGTGAAGCTCGCAGAAGGTGTTCAGCGGAACGCCAGCAACCTGAGCGCTGGACCAAGCGACAAACTCGGAGTCGCCGTGCTCGCCCATGACATAGGCCTGGACATCGCGCGGGTCAACCTCGACGTGGGCACCAAGCATCTGCTGCAGACGGCCAGTGTCGAGCACGGTGCCGGAGCCGATGACATGGCCCTCGGGCAGGCCGGACATCTTAATGGCAGCATAGGTCAGAACATCAACCGGGTTGGAGACGATGAGCAGAATGCCGTCGAAGCCGGACTTCTTAATCTCGGGGATAATGGACTTAAAGATGCTGACGTTCTTGTTGACCAGGTCCAGGCGGGTCTCACCGGGCTTCTGGGCAGCGCCAGCAGTGACGACGATCATGGCGGCGTCGGCGACATCGGAATAATCGCCGGCGTAGATCTTCATCGGCTCGGCAAACGTCATGCCGTGCGCGATATCCAGGGCCTCACCCTCGGCGCGGTTCTTGTCCACGTCGATGAGGACCATCTCGGAGAACAGACCGCTCTGCATCAGTGCGAACGCCGAAGACGAACCGACGAAACCGCACCCGACAATAGCGACCTTCTTCTCGTTAACCATTAGAAACTCCCATCTCTCTCCACAAACAAGCCGCCCGGGAACGACCCGAGCGGCTTGCCGTGATCCCAATACATCCAATCGGGACTTTGATTATGCCCCTATTCGCAGCCAAAAATCGACCGTTTACCGAAATTGTTTGCAGAATTCGTAAAATAACTGCACGAAATCGGTTTCGAGCTATTGACGAGCCGAAATAGCTTTCTAATACAGGCCCGCCTCGCGAATGGCCTCGACGGCCAAAGCGATCTGGTCGGGCGGCAAGACCAGCGCCATGCGCACGTGCCCCTCACCCGAAGGACCAAAGCTCGCGCCCGGCGTCACCACAACGCCGGCCTTCTCCATGAGCTCCTCGCAAAACGCCATGGAATCGGTGCGGCCACCGGGAAGCTTGGCCCACACAAACATAGAGCCATGCGCGTTGGGGCGCTCCCAGCCCAGGCCCTCAAGACCGTCGCACAGGGCATCGCGGCGCTCCTGGTACTTCAGACGCTGCGCCTCGACCTCATCGCGCGGACCGTTCAGGCAGGCGATGGCGGCCTTCTGGATCGGGAAGAACATACCAAAGTCGATCTGGCTGCGCAGCTTGGCAAAGGCAGAGACCACGTCCTCGCGGCCGACCAAAAAGCCGATACGCGCACCGGTGACGTTAAACGACTTGGAGAGCGAGAAGAACTCAACGCCCACCTCGAGCGCGCCGGGATACTGCAAGAAGCTGCCGCCCGGCTCGCCGTCGAACACGATGTCGGAGTACGCGTTGTCATGGACGATGAGCAGGTCGTGCTCGCGGGCGAAAGCGATGATCTCCTCGTAGACCTCGGGAGTGCCCACCGAGCCGACCGGGTTCGCGGGCAGCGACACGATCATATATTTGGCACGATCGGCCACCTCGGGATCGA
>CABUBY010000139.1 GCA_902489955.1 uncultured Collinsella sp.
GTCGAGCTTAAGGCCCCGACGGCCGGCGAGCTGGCGCAGATTCGCGAGCTCATCCAGGAGCACGTGGACGCGACACAGAGCCCACGCGGCATTAAGCTGCTCTACAGCTTTGAGACGATGAGTAAGCACTTTGTGAAGGTCATTCCGACCGAGTATGAGCGCGTGCTGGCGATTGTCGCCGCCGCCGAGGCCGTCGGCAAGACGCATGCGCAGGCCGAGGAGCTGGCGTTTGACATTGTGACCGGTCGCGCGAGTGCCGCGGATGTCGCTCGCTTCGATGTGGCGGGCGGTGTCGCTGGTGCTGTGCCCGCCGCCAGCTCTGTTGCTTCGACCAAGAAGGAGGCGTAAGTGCCATGGGTAAGCCCGGTGCTTTTCTTGATATCGATCGCGTGACCCACGAGCTTCGCCCCGTGGAGGAGCGCAGTCATGATTTTGATCCCCTGTATGTGGAGCTCGATGACGACGCACGTCGCGCCCAGGCGAGCCGCTGCATGATGTGCGGCGTGGCGTTTTGCCAGATGGGCGCGAGCTTTGGCAAGGCGCGCCCGAGCGGCTGCCCGCTGCACAACTTGATTCCCGAGTGGAACGAGCTAGTGTACCGCGGCCGCTGGGATGAGGCTGCCGAGCGCCTGTCGCTCACCTCGCCCATGCCTGAGTTCACGAGTCGCGTGTGCCCGGCGCTGTGCGAGGCCGCGTGCAACCTGGGCTCGGTCGACGGCCAACCCACGACGATTCACGATAACGAGCGTGCGATCAGCGACCATGAGTGGGCAAACGGCGGCCCACGTCGCTTTGAGCCGGCAGGGGAGGACGCGCCCTTGGTCGCCGTGGTTGGTTCTGGACCGGCTGGTCTGGTGGCTGCATGGGAGCTTGCGCGTCGCGGCGCCCGCGTGACGGTGTTTGAGCGCGACGACCGCCCGGGCGGTCTGCTCATGTACGGCATTCCCAACATGAAGCTCGAGAAGTCTGTGGTCGAGCGTCGCGTGGCGCTCATGCGCGAGCTGGGTATTGTGTTCGAGCTGGGCGCCGATGTGACGGACCCTGCGGTGGCGGCCAAGCTCAACGGCTTTGACGCTGTGGTGGTGGCTGCTGGCGCCCGTGCCCCGCGCGCTCTTTCGGCTACGAACGTGGACGCCCCGGGCGTGGTGTACGCCGTGGACTATCTGACGGCTTCGACCGTCTCGGTGCTCGATGGCGGCGAGCCTGCTATTGACGCGCGCGGCCTGGACGTCGTGGTCATTGGCGGTGGCGATACCGGCAACGACTGCGTGGGTACCGCGGTGCGTCAGGGCGCGCGCAGCGTGCGCCAGTTTGAGTTCTTGCCGGCTGCGCCCGATAAGCGCACGGCAGGCAACCCCTGGCCGCAGTGGCCCAACGTTAAGAAGACCGACTACGGCCAGCAGGAGGCTATCGCTGCGATGGGTGGCGAGATGCGTGCCTGGGGCGTGGATACGCTCGAGGTGCTGCTGGACAAGAAGGGTGCGGCTGCGGGTCTGCGCGTGGTCGATCTGGACTGGTCGGCGGGAAAGCCCGAGCGCATCGCGGGCTCCGAGCACGAGGTGCCAGCGCAGCTGGTGCTCATCGCCTGCGGCTTTACGGGTCCGGAGCACGGCGTGTTCGATGCGGTGAGCGTGCCTGTTGCCACCGCTGGTCGTCCGCTGCCGGTGATGGCTGCTGAGGGCTCGCATCTCGCGGCTCGCACGGAGGGTGTCGCCGCGGATGCCGCGCCGGTGTATGTGGCGGGTGATGCCCGCAACGGCAGCTCGCTCGTGGTGAGTGCCATGGCCGACGCCCTGGCCTGCGCTGCCGAAGTCGCCGACGCGCTGGAACTGTAAAGTAGTCACGGAGATATTCAACAATCGAATCGGCAAGGGCTGTCCCTAACTGCCGGCACAAAAGGAACGTCCCTAAGTGCCAACAGTTAGGGACGTTCCTTTTCTGTCGGCATTCGGGGACACTCCTTGCGGATTTGCGAGCAGTTTGCTCGTTTGTCGACGTGCGGGTGTTCATTTGTCGACTTCTTGGGCTGTGGTCACCTGTTGTTTCTGTGGTGGCTGCGGGCATCTGGCTCAAAAGGGCGGGTTGGCCGTCGATGTTTACCTGCGGTTTTGTTGTGGCGCGCATTTTCGGTCAAGCTTTTCGTCAAGTGTTTGGTCAGCATCTTGTTTGCAGCCGGAGGCCTATTTTGCCCGTGCTGGTCGTGGCTGCCCACCCTCCTCGTAAGCTCAAATTGAGGTCCATCAGTTTGAGGAGGATGCCATGATTGACCACGCTTTTGACCGAGCAGAGCTGGCTGAAGCCGTCGGCAACGATATTGCCGACATGGCCCATTTTTGGATGCTGCGGAAGTTTCAATTCCTGGAGCCGGCGCGCGAGCAGTTCGAGATTATCGTCGACCCGTGGCTCAGCTATTGCACCGAGCCTTCGCAAAACGAAATCATGGCCTACAACATGGCATTTACCGATTGGCTGCTGTTTGAGCGCCCCTATCGCCATGGCAAAACGCTGCTCGAGCTATATGTTGACGAGCCGCCGGCATCGCTTTCGCCTGCCTCGCTCAAGCGGCTCGAGCAGGTACGCGACACGCAGTATTTCTCGCGCTTTGGCATTTTGGACAAGAATCCTGCGTCCGGCATGGTCGTGCTGAAGGACACGCGCACCGACCGTCGCTTTGATGTCTACGACCCGCATATCGTGCAGAAGGAGCACTGGAGTGACGGCGCGATTGCGGTGCGCCTCGCCTGCGTCGACGATGTCTGGCTTACGGCGGGACAGCTCTACCTGTATGACATCGCGCGGCTGAGCGATACGGCGGTCGATGGGCCGGGTGCGGTGCATCCGGAGGACCTGCAGGACGGCTTTGACACCTCGTGCATCAGCTTCTTCTTGCGTCTGGTTCGCGACATCATGGGCGCCCAGGGGCGGTACGTAAAGTCGCTCAACATCTACGAACAGGAATGGGAGTAGGAGCTGCTGATAAGTCTCGATGTGTAACGTTTAACGGCCTGGGGGGGCGGCCTAAATGTTACAGATCGAGGTGTTTCGTCAGCACGGCCGAAGTATCGCCACGCTGTCTCCGTTTGCCCTCACATCTCTCTCGTCCCTCCGTTAACCGATATGCTCGACTTTAGGTCGCTGCATTGGGTGATAATGGACAAATGTTCAAGTTAATCGTGAGGGAGGAGCTCGATATGGCATCTGCCGATCGTTCCACGTTGTTTATCAATGCGACCATTCTGGATGGTTCGGAGCATATGGAGCCGCAGCCCGATATGGCCGTGACTGTTGAGCGCGGCGTCATCACCTGGATGGGGCCGAGTGCTGTGGCGCAGGCGCCTGCAGGTGCCGAGGTTATCGACCTGGGTGGCGCGTATCTCATGCCCGGTCTCATCAATATGCACGTGCACCTGTGCGGCTCGGGCAAGCCTGTCTCGGCCGGCGATGCGGGAGCGCTGATGAAGAAACTCGATAATCCCGTGGGGCGCGCCATCGTGTGCCGCATCCTCAAGGGCAGTGCCCAGCAGCAGCTGGCAAGCGGCGTGACCACGGTGCGCGGCGCGGGCGACCCGCTGTTTGCCGACATTGCCGTGCGCGACGCTATCGACGCCGGTAAGTATCAGGGTCCGCGCCTGGTAGCGCCGGGAACGGGCGTCACGGTGCCGGGCGGCCATGGTGCGGGCTTGTTCGCCCAGGTGGCCAACAGCCCCGTCGAGGCAGCCGAGCAGGTGCGAGACCTGTATGCGCGCGGTGCCGATGTCATCAAGCTGTTCGTAACTGGCGGTGTGTTCGATGCGACCGAGGTGGGCGAGCCGGGCGTGCTGCGTATGCCGGTGGAGGTTGCCGCGGCGGCGTGCAAGGCGGCGCACGAGGTGGGCCTGCCGGTTATGGCTCATGTCGAGAGCACCGAGGGCGTGAAGGCCGCGCTTGAGGCCGGGGTCGACACGATCGAGCACGGTGCCCCGATGACGCCCGAGATCCTGGAGCTGTACCGTGGCGCCGCGGGCACGCAGCTCGGGGGACGTGCGCCCAGCGTTACC
Organism: uncultured Collinsella sp.; assembly: GCA_902489955.1. GTDB lineage: Bacteria > Actinomycetota > Coriobacteriia > Coriobacteriales > Coriobacteriaceae > Collinsella. Next base: position 4,038 of record CABUBY010000139.1, read on the forward strand.
TGCACGATCAGCCCGGCGCTACCGTTTGTGTTGCTCGACCCGGAAAAGACCCATTCGACCGATACGCAAAAGAAGAACGGCGACATCGTGTGCTCGGGCATTATCGAGAGCGCTCGTGCGGCGCTGGATGCCGGCGTTAAGGTGGGCTTGGGCACGGACTCAAGCTGCCCGTTCGTGACGCAGTACGACATGTGGCGCGAGGTGGCTTATTTTGCCAAGTACGTGGGCGTGAGCAACGCCTTTGCGCTGCATACGGCCACGCAGGTCAATGCCGAGCTCCTGGGGCTGGGCGGCGAGACCGGCACGATCGAGTGCGGCAAGGCCGCCGATATCCTGGTGACGCGCAAGAA
>CABUBY010000140.1 GCA_902489955.1 uncultured Collinsella sp.
GTCGGAGTAGAGCGCCTCGGCACCGGTGGTGGCGAGGAAGCAGCTGCCCAGAATCATGATGCCCGCGTGGTTGTTGGGGCTCAGCAAAAAGGCGATGCCGCGCAGCGGGTTGAGGCACAGCAGCACGGCGGGGTGCTGGAAGACAAAGAACAGACCCGTGCCGCCCAGGAACAGGAACCACAGCGTCATGATGGGGCCAAAGGCGTGACCGATCTTGGCCGTACCGATGCGCTGTACCAAGAAGAGCGCGATGATGATGGCAAGCGTAATGGCGACGACGCGGCCCTGATCATCGCCCAGCACGGCATGGACCGCCGGGATGGTGCGCAGGCCCTCGATGGCCGTGGTAACGGTAACGGCCGGCGTCAGGATGCCGTCGGCGAGCAGCGCGGCGCCACCCAGCATGGCGGGGATGATGAGCCATTTACCGCAGCGCTTAACCAAGCTGTACAGGGCAAAGATGCCGCCCTCACCATGGTTATCGGCGCGCAGCGAGATGAGCACATACTTGATAGTGGTCAGCAACGTGACCGTCCACACGACAAGGGAGAGCGCGCCGAGCACGAACTCCTCCGTGACGCTTCCGATGCCGCCGTTGCCGGCAACGAGCGCCTTGGTTACATACATAGGGCTGGTGCCGATATCGCCGTACACCACGCCCAGCGTGACGAGCATCGCCGAGATGCTCACAGGAATCGCAGCGTGCGAGGCTGCCTCCTTGGCCTTTTGTTCCATAAGCCGGTTTCCTCCCAACTTTAATGTTCGAAGGAATTATAGGTAATCGGCCCATGTTTGAATGGCACTGTTTTCCCAGCTAAATAAACATTTATACGGCCTTTAGGCTACCGCGGCGATATGGAATGTGACAAAGGGACTGTCCCTTTGTCACATCGCCGCATTCGTTACTTGCCGAGCCAGTTTTTGAACCACCACTCCATGGAACGGCTCATCTCGGCCATAAAGGGACTCGTGTGCTTGCGGGTATAGATGTCCACGACGCGCTCCCCCACCTCGCGGGCATGCGGACGGAACATCGCGTCCATCTCGGCCACCTGCGCGTCCATGGTCGCAGCATCGGCGCGGCAGTAGCGCTCCTCGTGCACCAGGTTCACCACGGGGTGTGCGATTGCCGGGCGCTCCTTACGGGGCGTGCCGATGATGAGCATCGACAGCGGCATGGTATAGGGCGGCAGATCGAGCAGCTCGGCAACTTCCTCGGCATTCTCGACGATATCACCGATATAGCAGCTCCCCAGGCCCAGGGCCTCGGCGGCAACCACGGCGTTTTGCGCGGCGATCACGGCATCCTGAGCCGCGATGGCAAAGTCGCCCAAACCCGGCGCGCGGCGGGGCGCCTTGCCCGTGCGCTCGACAAACTCGGGCTCAAAGCAGCCCACGTGCTCAAACAGATCGATCCACTTGGCATAATCGACCACAAATATTAGTGCCCAGGGCGCCTTGGCAATCATGGGTTGATGGTCGCACAGGTCGGCCAGGCGGTCCAGCGTAGCCTGCTCGCGGATGCTCACGATGGAATACATCATCATGGCGCCCGCCGACGGTGCGCGACTCGCCGCATGCAAGATCGCCGCCCGCTGCTCGTCGGTCACCGCTACGGGACGGCCGTCGTCATCACGCGCGAAGGCACGCGTGGACGAGCGGTGTTCCAAGATGTCCAGCACCGCATTGCCCGTAGTCTCGACCGGATAGCCGTACGTATCCACGCCCGCAGCTCCGCCGCAGTACTCGGCGCCCGTCATACAAACCTGCTCGCTCATCGCCCTACCCTCGCCATTTCTTTAAGAAGCCTTTACGTTTCCGTGTAATTCCCGTCCATTATCGCGCAGGTCGCCACTACATTGCGCCACACCGCCGCACGTGCGCGTTAATATGGCTGGTTGTTGTGCGCAGCCACCAATTGCAGCGCATATCTTGGTAACAATCGGGTAAACCCCCGCTTTCGTACGTTTTAGTTTGTGAGGAGTCTCAGCATGTTCGCTGCCGCCATCTCGCTCGTCGGTCTTGCGGCGACCGTCTACCTTGTCTTGCGCGAGGCCAAGGCCATTTGCGCTCAGTCGGGCACCGTTGCCAAAAGCGCTCTTGGGTGGAGCGTCGCCTTCGGCCTGTTCCAGCTCTTTTTGACCATTTGGGGCGCCATTGGCCTCGTCGCCCAAAACGAGCCGCTCGCCTTTGTGATGCTCATCCTGACCAACGCCATCCTCACCGGCTGCGCTTGGGCCAGCATCGCACGCGACCGCATCGCCCCGCGCGTCTTTGCGTTCGCCAAGCCCGACGCCCCCGCCCCCACCGCAAGCTCGCCCGCCTGCGCGGCGCCTTTGTGGGCAAACCACTCGTCGCCGCCGTCCTGTGCCTGCTGCTCGCCGGCGTCTTTGCGCTGCTGGGCATGGAGGTCTCGTCCAACCACGACTTTACCTGGGTCTACCCCCTGTGCATCCTGCTCGAGTGGGCCATCATCACCACGCTCATGACCGGCCTGTTCTTCCTGTTCCAACGCCACGGCGCAGCTCCCGCGGTCCTGGCCTTTGCCCTCTTTGTCCTGGGCATTGCCGAGTTCTTCGTCATCACGTTTAAATCCATGCCCATCCAGCCGGGCGACCTTTCGGCCATCTCCACCGCCGCCGCGGTCGCCGGCACCGGCTACACCTTCTCGATCTCACTGTTCTGCGTGCTGTCCATGGGCTTTACCGCCATCGCCATGCTGCTGTGCGAGTACGCCGGCCTGGTGGCACCGCACCGTCAGAAGGGCGCCGCCAACGCCAAGCGCATGCTGCTCACCAACCTGCTCGTCGCCGTGCTGTGCCTGGGCGGTGTGACCGCACACGTCACGCTCATCGACTACTACAACACCCTCGGCATCACCGTCTACACCTGGCGCCCGCTCGAGAGCTACTGGCGCGAGGGCTACCTGCCTGCCTTTATTAGTGCGGCGCAGTCCATCAAGCCGCCCAAACCCGCCGACTACTCCGTCGACGATGCCAAGGCCACGCTCAAAAAGTACGCCAAGGCCTACGACAAGTCCGACGCGGCCAAGAGCGACGAGCGCGCCGCCGCAAAGGAGCAGTTCGACAGCGAGAAGCCCACGGTCATCGCCATCATGAACGAGACCTTCTCGGATCTTTCGATCTACCAGAACATGCGCGCCGGCTACGAAGGCCCGCAGTACTTTAAGAACCTGTCCAACTGCCTCAGCCGCGGCAAGCTCTACGTGAGCGCCTACGGCGGCGGCACCGCCAATACCGAGTTTGAGTTTATGACCGGCAACTCCATGGCCAACCTGGGCTCGGGCGTGTACCCCTACACCATCTACAACATGGAAACGACCGGGAATCTGGCAGAGCAGTTCAAATCGCTCGGATATTCCACCACGGCCATGCACCCCAACCACGCAACCAACTGGAACCGCGAGAACGTCTACAAGGACTTTGGTTTTGACCAGTTCCTGTCCATCAACGATTTCCAGGGCGCCGATACCCTGCGCGGCATGGTGACCGACCAGGCTACCTACGACAAGATTCTTGAGCTGCTCGACCAGAACGCCGATCCGCAGTTTATCTTCGACGTGACCATGCAGAACCACTCGGGCTACGATACGGGCCTGCTGCCGGTCGACAAGCAGATGCACCTGAATATCGACACGACCGATCTGGACGCCAAGACCGTCGAGGACGGCACGCTATCCGATGTCGACGAGTATGTCTCGTGCATCGAGCAGTCCGACCAGGCGCTGCGCTACTTCCTCAACGCCTTGAGCAAGCTCGACCGCAAGGTGGTCGTGGTATTCTGGGGCGATCACCAGCCGTTCTTCCCGTCCAAGTTCAACGACAAGTGGTTTACCGGCGAAGACGATGCCACGCATCAGGAGCGCCTGTGGCAGACCGACTACATCATCTGGGCCAACTACGACGTTGCCGGTTGCGACCAGACGAGCGAGGTCGACGACCTGTCCACCAACTACCTGTCCACCCAGCTTATGCAGCTGATCGGCGCACCGCTGACCGACTACCAGAAAGCGCACATGACGCTGCGCGAGTCGCTGCCCGCTATCAACTCCGTGGGCTACGAGGACGCCAGCCTGCGCTGGGCGCTCTCCTCCAACGTCACCGGCGACGACGCCGTCGCCGCGGCGGCAACCAAGGCGCGCGAGGATTACGCCAAGATGCAGTACTACGAGATGTTCCGCGACGGCAAGAACGTGTACACCGAGCACTTCCAGACCGAGGCCAACGAGACCGACCCCAACCTGGCACCGGGTACAACCAAGATCAAGTAGCGGCGCGTCTTAACTGGTTCGTCTGCCCGGCGGCGCGGAACGTAAGGTTCCCTGCTCGGACAGTCCTGCTCGCACGGAGAGCA
>CABUBY010000141.1 GCA_902489955.1 uncultured Collinsella sp.
CGGGGGCGGGAATCTGGGCGTACACATTTCCTACACATCTTGGAATCCGACTAACGTTTGCCAGCCGTTACCTACCGCTCGCCGAGCATCTCTTTATATAAGGCAGTCTCATGGTTAAAGCGGATACGTCCCCCTAGCTAAAGCACAGCCAGCATCGAGCAACTCATCACGTTCTTCCACCGAGAACCCCTCGGCGTAGACGCGCACCACTGGTTCGGTCCCGCTAGGACGGACCAGCAGCCACGTGTCATCCTCGAATGCCAAACGCAAGCCATCCATATGACTAACGTTTTGCGGCACCTTGCCACAAATCGACTTCGGGTTTACGCCCGGCAGCAGGGTTCGTAACGTTTCGGCATCTTCGGCCTCAAGGCGCAAATCGCGTCGACCGTAACTCGTCTTACCAAAACTGTCCTCGAGTTGGTCGACCAGAACGCCCAAAGGCGCGTCCGTCTTTGCCATAAGCTCACACAGAATCAGACAGGCGAGGATTCCATCGCGCTCGGGCATATGCGCGGCGATGCCGATACCACCGGCTTCTTCGCCGCCCATGAGGACGCCGCCCTTCTTCATCTCTGCCGCTATATATTTGAAACCGACCGGTTTGACGGTCACGCGGCAGCCAAGCGCCTCGGCAATGCGACGCACGAGCGTCGAGCATGAAAGATTGACGACGACGCGCCCCTCCAAATTACGAAATTGAACCAAGTCGCCCAAAACGAGCGCCATGATCTGATGCGGATGTATATATCTGCCGCGCTCGTCAACCGCACCGATACGGTCGGCGTCGCCGTCGGTCACCAGACCAGCGCAAGCTCCGTCATCGATAACCGTGCGCTCGCAAGCGTCCACCCAAGGCTCAACGGGGTCGGGGCAGATATCTTCTTGGTCAGACGCCTGCCCGGCGTGAATCTCGTGCACCTCAACGCCAAGCTCGCGCAGCAAGTCGGCTAGATAACCCTGGGCTGCGCCGCCCATGGGATCGACAACCACGCGCAGGTGCGCGTCGCGGATGGCTTCGGCATCGACAAACGATGCCACCGCCTGCATATAGTCAGGAATAATATCCGCGGTGCGATATCGCCCCTCGATCCCCATTGGCTCGGGAGCCACGGTCTCTTCGAGCTCTTCGATGACATCCTGGTTGGCGGTCGAGCCGTCACCCATGCGAATCTTGAGGCACAGATAACCCTGCGGATGATGGGACCCCGTCACCATGAGCGCGCCGCACGCCTCACCGTCATAAGCCGCCGCCCACGTAAGGGCAGGGGTCGGAACAGGTCGCGAAGCGAGCACGGCGTCCAGCCCGTGCGCTGCTAGCACGCCCGCCGCAAGCTCAGCGAACTCGCTCGCCAGGGGCCGGGTGTCGAACCCTATATATACCGTTTTGCCCGGATTGGTCTTTTGCCACAACTCGCCGACGGCATCGGCGATACGGGCAACGTTATCGGCAGTGAAGTCCTCATCGACGCGAGCGCGCCAACCGTCAGTTCCAAAATGAATTATCGCGCACACGCGCAGACACCTCACAGTGTTTGGATCATGGTACGCATGGGGTATACCCGCAACATGCACTCGGCAACCTGCCGGCACCAGCATTCACCATTTGGGCAAATGCTGCCGAGGACATGCAAGCAATAAAAAAACCGCCCCGTATGGAGCGGTTTGCCCTTTATATATCGAGCGCCTCGGCCATCGCGGCCGTAGTGATTGCCGTGGTTCCACAGCAACTGCCCACCATTGCGGCACCGGCATGTCCCCATTCGATGCATGCGCGCGCGAAAGCTTCGGGGTTCTCGTGCCATACGGGGCCATCCTGAGTCTGGACCGGATCGCCTACGTTGGGACGCACCGTGACGGGAGTAGTCGCCGATGCAACCATCCTGGGCACCGCCGCGTTCGCGGCCGCAAGCGAACAGCAATTAACGCCAACCGAGTTTGCGCCGTGTTTTTCGGCGTACAAAACGGCTGCCTCGATGTTGAGGCCATCGCCCAACAGGTCGCCTTTATCGTCAACGACAAAACTCACCAGAACAGGCATGCCGTCGGCGGCATCTCGGACGCCGGCAAGCATGGGCTGCAAATTACGGATAGAAGTCACCGTCTCGATCAGCAGACCGTCAACGCCGGCATTGAGCAAGGCGTGCGCCTGTTCGCGCGCAATGCCTCGGATTTCACGATACTCGGCAGAGTCCTCGGCAAACCACTCAATACCGATCGGGCCCATCGAGCCCAGCAGCAGCTGAGGGTGCGCCTGGCGGGCATCGTCGACGGCCCCGCGATTGATCTCCGCCACGGACGGCGCAATCTGGTCGTGCTTGAGGGCATAGCTCGATGCCTGAAAGGTGTTGGTAATGAGCACCTGCGCGCCGGCGGCGACATACAAGCGATGGATACGAGAAACGGTCTGCGGCTCTGCCAGATTCCAAAACGCCGGTGGAATGTCGGCGGCATCGTACTCACTCAACAGAACACTGCCCATGGGGCCCTGCGCCAACAAGGTCTCGCTCGACAAGCGGCGCGTAAGTTCCTCGGCACCAAAGCGGTTGTAATAACTCGTATCCATATATATCCCGCTATTCCTCGACGCTGATTCCCTGCTTTTCGAGATAGGCGAGCCAGCGGCTCATCGTGTCCTCGGATAGCGCATGCTCCATCATGCAGGCCTCGGAATCGGCTCGCTCAAATTCGACACCGAGCTCCTGAACCAAAAACGTGCGGATGAGGCGATGACGGTACCAGATAGCCGTGCCAACCTCGCGGCCGCGATCGGTCAGGATCACCTTGCCGTAGTGCGATTGCTCGACAAGCTCGGATGCCTTGAGCGCCGAAACCGCTTTATTGACCGATGCCTTGGAGACGCCAAGGCGCTGCGCGATGTCGACCGATCGCACGCCGTTGGTTTCCCCCTCTTCGCTTTCAATGCGAACCATGCACTCCAAGTAGTCTTCGTTCGCCACCGTCAGATGTAGTTCGCGCGAGCTATTTGTCGTATCCATGATCTTCCGTCCCTTCTGCATTCAATGGCTGATTCTACCCCATCCAAGCGTCGTGGTATGCCGTGGCATACCGTGCTAGAGTTCTTGTTGCACACGACGACCAAGATTGGAGCGGTCTTTATGGAAAACACCACCACGAGCCCCGATGTCCTCGAGCGCTTTTTGCGCTACGTCCAGATCAACACGCAGTCCGAGGATGCAAACTGCGACCAGGTACCCTCGAGCGCCGTTCAGTTTGACCTTGCCAACGTGCTGGCTGAAGAGCTGCGCGAGCTTGGTGCGGAAGATGCCCACGTGACCGAGCACGCCTATGTCTGCGCGCATATCCCCGCAAGTGCGGGCGCTGAGGACAAGCCCGCCCTGGGCCTGATCGCCCATCTCGACACCACCGAAGTTGCACCGGGCGCCGGCGTGAAGCCGCACATCGTACACCACGAAGGCGGCGACCTGGTCTGCGGCACGGTTGACGGTAAGCCCGTTGCCATGAGCACCGCCAAGCTTCCCGCCCTGAATGACCTCGCGGGTGAGGACCTGGTCTGCAGCGATGGCACCACGCTGCTGGGCGCGGACGACAAGGCAGGCGTCGCCGAGATTATGTCGCTTGTCGCGCGTATCGCTCAGGACCCTTCTCTGCCCCATCCTGCACTCGGCATTTGCTTCTGCCCTGACGAGGAAATCGGCCACGGAGCCGAGCTGTTGGATATCGATACCTTTGGCTGCAAGTACGCCTACACGGTCGACGGCGGCCCCATCGGCGAGCTGGAGTGGGAGTGCTTTAACGCCGCCGAGGCGACCGTCCGCTTTGAGGGCCAGTCCATCCACCCGGGCGACGCTAAGGGCCGTATGGTCAACGCAGGCAATCTGTTCTGCGACTTCAACGCGTTGCTCCCCTACGTGCAGCGCCCGGAGTATACGGAAGGCTACGAGGGCTTTTATCACCTTGAGGGTGTATCTGCGACCGTCGATCACGCCACAGCGCGCTATATCATCCGCGACCATGACGCCGCCAAGTTCCAGCAGAAACTCGACCTTATTGATGCCGCCGCCTCGATGCTCAACCAGCGTCTGGGTGAGGAGCGCGTGACAGTCGAGATTAAGCAGCAGTATCGAAATATGGCCGAGATCGTTCGTGACTATCCCGAGCTTATTGATGTTGCCAAGGAAGCCTACCTTGCCTGCGGCGTTGAGCCCCAAGTGCTGCCGATTCGTGGCGGCACCGACGGCGCTCAGCTGTCGTTCCGCGGTCTGCCCTGCCCCAACCTTTCCACCGGCGGCTATTGCTACCACGGCGTCAACGAGTTCGTCCCGGTCAGCTCGCTCGTC
>CABUBY010000142.1 GCA_902489955.1 uncultured Collinsella sp.
CATCTACGCACCACAGCTCGAAAACGGCGGCGGTGCAGGTGGCTTCTCCGCCGGCACCAAATGCGCCTACGACCTGGGCGCCCAGTGGTTCTGGGTGATGGACGACGACGTGCTCGTCATCCCCGAAGGCATCGAGCGTCTTGCCAAGTGGACCGACCGCTACGATGTCATCCAGGGTTCGCGCCTGGACTTTGACGGCGGCGCCTTCTTTTGGCAGTACCAGCTCATCCTTTCGCTTGGTATCCCCAACCCCATCGCTAAGTGGGACCTGGGCCCCAAGGGCTACCGCGCCATGAACCAGTTGTGCTTTGAAGGCGGCCTGTTCTCGCGCCGCGTGGTCGACAAGATCGGCCTGCCGGATGCGCGATTCTTCATCTACGGCGACGATGCCTGCTACGGCTACGTGGCCAGCCAGCACTTCCCCGCCGCCGTTGTTGCCGACGTGGTGCTCAAGCGTGCCCGCGCTGTCTCTAACTGGGATATCGCCGGCAAGCGCCAGCTCAACTCTACGAGCGACACCAACCGCTACTACATCATGCGCAACCGCGGTTATCTGGCCCGCTACATGCAGATTTACGGCGACTATCACCCCGCGCTGTTCCGTCTGGGCAACGTCGCGACCTTCTGCAAGGAGTTCATTCGCCTGGCTGCCGTTGACAAGTGCTTTAAGACCGGTATTCCGGCGCTGCGCCGAGGCATGAAGGACGCCCGCAAGATCGTCAAGGATCCCAACTGGAAGCCCATGCCGCCCATGAAGGACACCGAGTAACGGAAGCCGGAAACACCTCGGCGCTTAAAGCCGCTGGCACACCGTAGCCACATGCTGCCCATCAAAACCGAACCCCCAGCGCATGCGACCCACGCCGGGGCGCGGCACACGGATTTCGTCGATGCCGTCGCGCTCTATGTCGAGCAGCGCCTGCACGGCCAGCAATTCCAGGCCCAGCGCATCCACACCGGGGTCATACATCATGTTGATCGTTATCAGCGGACGTTCATCGAGCATACCGATCGTATCGGCTATGTCGAACACGGCGCCCGTAGGAAAAACCTGGATGTCGCAGCGACCCGCGCCACACTTTCGCCTCGAGGCAGGATTGGCATAGCCCGGCAAGCCAAAGCAGAGCCCCTGCAAGAGCAGATGATATGGCAGTGGCGCATCTGGGTCGGTCGCACCGATTCCCGCATCTCCTAAGATGCGGCTTAGCGCCCGCCTCACGGTATCCTCGTTCCCATGGCACAGCCCGTCGCGAAACGCATCGACGTCTCGAATGTCTTCTGCAGCGCACTCAAACCACTCAATAATCACTAGACGCAAGGTCTGGCGAAGCTCGTTATTGGGCAATCGCAAAGCACGGAGGCGATTGCCATGCTCCGGCTCCTCAGTCATATCCGTCGTGAGAAAACCGGACAGATACAGCGCTGTCCACATGCCATCCTCAGGCGAGACATCTGGCCCTGCAGTGCCCAAACAAAGCGGGGCCTCAGCGCACCCATGGGCCTCGAGCAAATCAAACAAGACCGAAAGGCGGTCGAGATTCCACCCGGCAACTACCCTACTCAGGCAATCCGCATGCCCATACAGATCGGCGCGCACAGGCGCCGTGCAGCCTCGGTCCAGAAAACCGATCACACGCGCTGGACTCGAGCAATAGGCCCTACCAAACCGATATCCCTCGAGCCATTCACGCGCATCATCCAGGCATTCCTCGCGTCCAGCATGACTCAACAGAGCCTGGACCTCGGCATCCGAAAAACCGAAACATCGGTCACACCACGCCGACAGCGGCGTCGTCAGACAATACGAGCAGCCGCGCGAAGAAAGCGCCGCTTCGGCAGGACCGGGGCACTCCCCCATCAGACACGTCAGCCGCAACGAATCGCGCGCAGTGGCAATGGCGTCGAACAGCACGCGATCGAATAGCCCTGCCGGATCGGCGTCGGAAGCGTCCCTCGCGCTCGCACGGCGAGACCACGCCGCATCGTACCCATCAACGAGCAATACAACCTGCTCATCGCAGGCCATCTCCAGCAGCTCAATGAGCACACCGAGCACCGAGTCAACCTCGTCCGCGCTCGCCACATCACGCGCGACGCGTTCGATGTGACGCACCTTATCTCGAGCTAAATCAGGAGCCTCCAAGAGCGCCAACAAGCGAGCGCACTCGCCCGAAAGGGCATCGCGCACGACATCGGCAATAGCGGCACCACGCCTCGCAGCGCCAGAAAAGTCCAGCGATATCACCGGATAGCAAGCATACTCATCCCGATAGCGCCCACCGTCTGCATCCCAAATCTGAGCATCGGCAAATAAACGCTGACCAGAGCGACCGACCGCTGGACGCTCCAGAAAAGCCCTGAGCATCGACAAGTTCATGCTCTTGCCAAAACCCTCGGGTCGACAGCACACCACAACGGACGCGTCGCAGTCCAACACATCGGCAATAAACATGGTCTTGTCAACCAGCATGCAGCAACCAAGGGCCTCCGCATAGTCGTGCATGCCAATGGGCAAAACCGCATCGTCGGCACAGCCGATCAAGCGCACGCCAAAGCCGGCATCACAACCATTATTCGCCTGTTCAGGCACCAAAACGTTCCCCCTAAATCGCAACACGATGCCAATTGTAATGACCGCCTCGCGCGTACCGACGACGCCGCGCGAACATATCGGGCAACGGTAGCAACAAGAGGTGTGAGGGGGCATAACTAATCGTTGCACAACAAAACGGGGCCCTATGCATTCGCACCGGACCCCGTCCCAACTCTTTAGTTATCTAGCAACCGAGAGGCTACTCCTCCGAGCTGTCCTCCCCAGAAGCTTTCTTCTGCTGATCGAGCTTATGCTTACCACTTACGATAGACGTAGCGCCCAGTGTGGCCAAGCTTGCACTGGCAAGGCTCGCCATAACGATAAGGTCGCCCGTCTTGGGCATGTTACCGCCAGATGACTTGGTCGTTGTAGTCGTCGTGGTGGTCACCTTTTTGGAGTCATTTTGCTCTTGGACCTGGTTGTCAGCACCGCTCTTGTCGTCGTCTTCGGGCTGTTTCTTTTCGCCCTCGGTCTTGCTCTCGTCCTTCTTCTGAGCGGATTTGTCGTCCTTCTCCTCAGAGCTAGAACCCTTATCAGATTCGGTCTTCTCGGAAGCCTTGTCCTTGGAGTCGCCCTTTGCGGCCTCGGTCTTTTCCGTGGAAACCTGATCAGAATTGTCCTTGTTCTGGGTCGAGCCATTATTGACGCCAGCCATCAGCGAAGAGCCCAGCGTAGAACCAAGCTGCACGGAGAAAGAAGGCTTCTTGTCCGGCGAAGCAACGGGAGCGTCCGGCGCCTTATTCGAGTCGTCCTTGGAAGCGTCGGAATCAGGGGTTGCGTCAGAGCCGGAGCCGTTGTTAGAGCCGGTGTCAACGGACGAATCGCTCGAGCCGGTGGATGAGTTAGAGGTGCCAGCGTCGGTCGAACCAGAAGCGTCGCTGTCCGTATTGCCGGCAGAGCTTGAAGACGAATCGCCCGCAGCAGAGCCGTTCGAATCGGAGCCGTTCGAGGTAGAGCCGTCGTTGGTAGTGCCACCAGCAGAGCCATTACCGTCAGCATCGGTCGAGGGCGCATCCATCCTGTCATCGTTGGCATCGTCACTCGAGTCGTCATTCGAATCAGGTGTCGGCGAGGGCGCCGGCGTAGGCTCGGGCTGCACGGGCGTCGCAGCGGCTGCCTCGTCCTCAGCGATATAAACCAAGCAGTCCTTTAGCTCGTTGCGGTAGCGGTTCTTCCAGCCCTCATGATACTGGGGCTGGCTCGAATACTTGGTCGCCACGTTATTGACCACGCTGTTGGAGAGCGCCGTCACAAACTCGCGGTCGGACATATCGTTGGAAAGATTCGCCCAGCGGAAGAAGTCTCTGCAGCCACCGGTACCGCACATGTTGGTGATGCTCCACACCATGCCCTTGACGCAATCGGCGCGGCCCGAAATATCAATGCCCAGGCCGCTCTTGAGCCACGCCTCGGTCACCGCATAGTACGAGTTGTACGCATAGGCATCTTGAAGTGCTGAGAACTCAACAGGATCGGTGTTGTACGCACCTTGAAAGGCATCCTGAGCGATATGGCCCAACTCGGTGAGCTGACCGTTCTCGTACATGGCATTGCTCGTGTTGGAAATCTCGCTGCCGCGATCAATCGCATCCTTGAGCATGCAGTATTTTTCGGGGTTGTAGTTGTAGGCCTGCTTCATAAACGGGATGAGCGACCAACGACGGTCGAACTGGTAATAGCCCAGCGCGTTATA
>CABUBY010000143.1 GCA_902489955.1 uncultured Collinsella sp.
AGACACCAAACACCTCGCCGCCGGCCGGGCCATGTCGCGACACCAAAAAAGCGCCCGTGCGCTCGATGGATTCGGATGCCCGACAGAGGCTCCTTATGGCTGCTTCCTTCCGGACCTGACCAGATTCGGAACATGTCGTCATCCGAACCCATCGAACGCGCTAGGCGCTCGGTATATCTTACCTGCTCCCGCCCACCAGAGCAAGGTAGCTAATTTGGGACGGGGCTTTTTTGACCACTTTTTGACTGGAGGGGCATCAGGGTGGCGAAAGTAGTCAAGTAAGCCCCATCCTAAATAGACTGATCTGGTGCCGTGCCACGAAAAGGGCCTATCTACTACGTTTTGGTCACAGAGGTCAACCATAGCGTGCTTTTTCGAAAATCGGCAAGCTTTCTACCTGCGGTTTTGTTTTTGCAAATTCCGGGATGGTCGAGGATGGCCGGTTAAACGTAGTAGATGGCCACGTTTCGTGGCAGACGGTCCGATGCAAAGCTCAGGGCATCCAACTTCGGATTGGTTTTAGAGGCGAGCGAGGTCATAGGCTTGGGCAGCTGCCTCGCCGGCGCAGATGAGGTTGGTTGTGGCTTCTTGCACACCGAGCGCCTGGTCGAGGGGCATGGGCTTGCGGCAGATCGGAAGCACCAAGTCGATGCCCTGCCCATACACCGCATCGAGGTTGTCAGCGCGACCGCCCACGACAGCAATCACCGGCTTGCCATATCGCTTCACACGACGGGCCACGCCCACCGGTGCCTTGCCGGCGGCGGATTGCTCGTCCATATTGCCCTCACCTGTAATGACCAGGTCGACATCGCGTACACGCTCGTCAAACCCCACGAGATCGAGCACCGTCTCCACACCCGAGCGTAGCTCCGCGCCGAGCGCCAGCAACGCCGCGCCCAAGCCACCGGCAGCGCCCGCGCCGGGCACGCCGAGCACCGAGCCAAATGTCCGCGCGCCCTCGGGTGTGCGCAACAACCCCTGGGCTCGAGCTCCGGCAATCGCGGCGTCGAGCAAGCGACCGTAGCCGACCATCCAGCTGTCGCACCTGCGCAGCGTCTCGATGTCGCCCGCCGGCAGACCCTTCTGTCCGCCGAACACCGCAAGCGCGCCGCGACGCCCTACGAGCGGATTATCGACATCCGAAAGCACAACAATACGAGTGCCATCCAAAGCCCGAAGCGCTGGCGCCAAATCAACGCTCGCCGCCCGCTCAAGTCCGGCAAGACCGGGGGCGACATCGCAGCCCTGATCATCGACCACACGCGCGCCCAGCGCCTGCAGCATGCCGGCGCCACCGTCGTTGGTGGCACTGCCGCCCAAGCCAATATAGATAGTCTTTGCGCCCATGCGAACCGCGCGAAGCATGAGCTCGCCCACGCCATAGGTTGTAGCAGCCAGCGCCGACGACTCCGTGCAAGGCGAATACCCAATGCCGGCCGCCTCGGCCATCTCGATGACCGAGGACTCGCGCTCGACATCAACCAGCATCCGGGCAGACACGCGGTCGCCCAAGGGACCTGCCACCTCGCAGGTCACAATCTCACCGCCGCACGCGGCAACGGCATCGAGCGTCCCCTCACCGCCATCCGCCAGCGGCAATGTGCACACCTCGGCATCGGGCCAAACGCGGCGCACGCCTTCGGCAACCGCCGCCTCCGCCTGCGCACTCGAAACGCTGCCCTTAAAGGAGTCGATCGCCAACAGCACACGGCGGGGCCGGCGCTGCACGGGGCCAAAATCAACCGCCGCGCCAGCATCCTCTTCGGCACCCGCGAGCGCTGCGGCGTGAGCGGCGTGTGCTTCAAGATCGGCCCCACAGCCGCAATCAGCGCCGCCCGCTCCGCGCAGACCGTCAAAATAGCTACTCAGCAGCTCACGGCATTCATCCGCCAAGGCCCCAGCCGTCACGTTAAACCGATGATTCAGGCGCGAGTCGGCATTCAAATCGTATAGGGATCCCAACGCGCCCGCCTTGGCGTCGCTCGCGCCATACACGCAGCGCCCCACGCGCGCGTTAACCATAAGGCCTGCGCACATGCAGCAGGGTTCCAACGTCACATAGACCGTACAGTCGGAAAGGCGCCAGCGACCGAGCGCCTGGGCAGCGGCGCACACGGCCGCAAACTCGGCATGAGCCGAAGGGTCCTGGTCGAGTTCGCGCCGATTGTGCGCCCTCGCGGCGATCTCACCGTCGCGCACCACTACGGCTCCGATGGGCACCTCGCCCACCGCCGCGGCGGCTCGCGCCTCCGCCAGCGCCTCGCGCATGAACTTCTCGTCGATTTCGGTGATCGTCATCGTTCGCCTTCCCTGTTGCAAATTCAAAACGATGCTATCATTACGACTCACGGAGAGATGGCAGAGCGGTTGAATGCGGCGGTCTTGAAAACCGTTGAGCGCGAGAGCGTTCCGGGGGTTCGAATCCCCCTCTCTCCGCCACTTTAGTGATTCACCGGTGTCATGGTCCGCTCAAACAGTGCATCGACCACGTCGGCTATCTCAGGTCGACGCTCAAGATCGTGGCCCGATTCCCACCATATCGTGAAAAGTCGAATAATACCGCCGGCGACAAACTCAGACGTCGTCTCGAGTGACACGGGGGCCAGGGCATCCTCGGCAAGCACGTTCATCACACGCTCGCGGATGGAGCGGGCAATACGGTCGCAAATAACGTTGGTCAACATGCCCGACATGCTGCTTGCCAAAATGTTATCCATGAGCTGCTCGTGCGCCAGAATTAAATCCATGGCATCGTCCAAAATCGCGTGCCGAAGCGCGCGCACGTCCTCGGCAGACACTGCGCCGGCCTCATCGGGCTGTTTTTGCGGCAAGCCCGACATGAGTTCATCGATATAAAAGGCAAAGTAATCGTTCTTGTCGCGAAAGTGCTTGTAGAACGTCGTGCGGCGAATCATGGCGCGGTCGCACAGCATGGCAACCGTCAGGTCCTCAAAACAATGCTCCTCGAGAAGCTCGGTGAAGGCATCGAACAGGGCGCGGTAGGTTTTCTTAATGCGAAGGTCCACTGGTATCGCCATCCTCGGGGCAAAGACAACACTCGTCAATCTGTCGCATATCTTACACCTGTACCTCGCGTGCTTTGTCCCGGTGCCAACCCCGCCGAAAACACAACGCTTACCGGAAAGTTCGGCACGGTAAAACGTTGCGGGTATACTAGTAGCGTTATACCAACGGCAGCTGGCGCATGCCGCCGCGGCCATTCGAAACGGAGACATCATGATTACCGTCATCATCGGCATCGTTGTTGTCATTGTGATTGTCTGCGCCATCGCCGGCATCTACAACAACATGGTCACCAAGCGTAACCGCATCGATAACGCCTGGCAGAACATCGATACGCAGCTGCAGCGCCGCAACGACCTGATCCCCAACCTGGTCGAGACCGTCAAGGGCTACGCCAAGCACGAGCAGGAGACGCTCTCCGCCGTGATCAGCGCGCGTAACACCGCCGTCAAGGCCACCACGCCCGAGGCCAAGATGGAAGCCGACAACGTGCTGACCGGTGCGCTGCGTCAGCTCTTCGCCGTGGCCGAGGCCTATCCCGATCTTAAGGCAAACACCAACTTTACGCAGCTGCAGGCATCGCTCGAGGATACCGAGAACAAGATTAGCTATGCACGCCAGAGCTACAACGATTGCGTGCTCAGCTACAACAACGCCATTCAGACGTTCCCGGCTGTCATCTTTGCCGGCATCTTTCAGTTTAAGGAGCGCCAGGGCTTCGAGGCCGCCGAAGCAGCCCGCCAGGCCCCGACCGTCAAGTTCTAGTAGTTTGGCAGCGCATCCTTAATCGGCCAAATGCATAAACCGCCCCGTCGAATGCATACTTCGACGGGGCGGTTTCCTTTTTCGCGAAGGTCCCCCTCTAAGCGCCGTGCATTTTTAGGAGTATTCAACATAACCAAGAGCTTCGGGCGCCACGATAAATGCCAAAGACCGCGAATATCCCTGCAATTCAAACGCTGCCAGCCCATAACCCCGCCCATCATTCGTAGAAAACATCGAGAAATCCCGATTTTTTGCCCGAGGTCGGTATGCAGGGGCCTTCGATTGCAGAATACTCGCAAAAATGCACGTCGCCGCCACCCCCACATGGCGCGAACCAAAACAAAAGCGCGGCCTTCCTTCCCGGCGCACTCCGCAGGACGCAAGAAGCCCTCGCCGCACGAAGTGCGCAGCGAGGGCTTCTTGCATGTCCGAGGACG
>CABUBY010000144.1 GCA_902489955.1 uncultured Collinsella sp.
AATAGTTCCTGTTTAAGGCTTCTGAAGGCCCAGACAGGAACTATTCCACCGCAACTTATTTTGGGGGAGGGGATGCACGGCAGGCATACAATGGATGTCGTTGTGTTGAGCTTACCGGGAGGTTGCTATGTGGGCATACGAGACGACGTTCTATCAGATCTATCCGCTGGGCTTTTGCGGAGCTCCGCGCGAAAACGCCGCACCCGTTGCCGAGGATGAGCTTGCTCAAGCTGCCAACGCCGCGTCCAACCCCGATGCTCCTATCATGAAAATCGCCCAATGGGCCGACTACCTGCAGGAACTCGGCGTTGGCGCCGTGCTCATCAACCCGCCGCTCGAGTCTGATAGCCACGGCTACGACACGCGCAGCCTGCGCCATATCGACCGTCGCTTGGGTGGGGATGCCGACTTTGCCGCCGTGTGCGAGACGCTGCACGCCCATGGCATCCGCGTGGTGCTCGATGCCGTTTTCAACCATGTCGGTCGCGGCTTTTGGGCCTTCCGCGATGTGCAGGAGCGCAAGTGGGATTCGCCGTACAAGGATTGGTTCCACATCAGCTTTGACGGCGACTCCTGCTATGGCGACGGCTTTTGGTACGAGGGCTGGGAGGGCCATTTTGAGCTTGTGAAGCTCAACCTGCAAAACCCCGCCGTGGTTGATTACCTGCTTGAGTCCGTGCGTCGCTGGGCCGAAGTCTTTGGCGTCGACGGTCTGCGCCTGGACGTCGCTTATATGCTCGATCGCGATTTTATGCGCCGCCTGCACGCCTTTGCCCGTGAGCTCAAGCCTGACTTTGTGCTGATCGGCGAGACACTCCACGGCGACTACAACCAGATCGTCAACGACGAGATGCTCGACTCCTGCACCAACTACGAGTGCTACAAGGGCCTGTACTCCAGCTTTAACTCGGTCAACATGTTCGAGATTGCCCACTCGCTGCATCGCCAGTTTGGCGGTGACCCGTGGTGCATTTATCGCGGCAAGCATCTGCTGTCGTTTGTCGACAACCACGATGTGCCGCGCCTGGCGAGCATCCTGACGGACAAGTCCTGCCTGCGCCCCGCCTACGGCATGCTCTTTGGTATGCCGGGCATTCCGTGCGTCTACTACGGCAGCGAGTGGGGGATTGCCGGCGAAAAGGGCGGCCCCGATGGCGATTGGGCGCTACGTCCTGTGCTCGATGAGCCTACGCCCAACGAGCTGACGGCCTTCATCAAGCAGCTCGCGCACCTGCACTCGACGGACGGTGCGGCGGCACGCGCTCTCAACTACGGCGCGTACCGCAACGTGGTGATTCAGAACAAGCAGCTGCTGTTCGAGCGCGCCTGCGACGACGCGACGGTGCTCGTGGCGGTCAATGCCGTGAACGAGCCCTATACCTTTGGAGCCGGCGAACTCAACGGCTCCTTCGTCGACCTGCTTGCCGACGATACGCCCACGGTCGAGCTTCCGGGCTCCCTTGAACTTGCGCCCTATGAGGTGCGCTATCTGCTGAGGGCCTAATTCATGACTGCGCCGGACGAGGGCTATCAACATATTGAGCATGGGTTTGACCCCGTGTTTGACGAGCGCTCGCGCGTTTTGGTGCTGGGGTCGTTTCCCTCGGTGCTCTCGCGTGCCAATGCCTTCTACTATGGCAATCCGCAGAACCGCTTTTGGCGCGTGATGGCCGCGTGCCTTGGTGCGCCCGTGCCGCCCAACGAGGGAGACTCTTTGGCGAGCGGCGAGCCCGCGACGCTCGATGCCTCGATTGCCGCCAAGCGGGCTATGCTACTGAACGGCGGCGTGGCCCTGTGGGACGTGATCGAGAGCTGCGACATTAAGGGCTCGAGTGACGCGAGCATTCGTAACGTTGTGCCGGCACATATCGAGCGCATTACCGACGTGGCTCCCATTGAGCAGGTGATATGCAACGGTGGTACAGCTGGCCGGCTCTACAAGCGCTATCTACAAGAACGCACCGGGCTGCCCGCCATCGTCCTGCCCTCGACAAGTCCTGCCAATGCGGCCTGGCGCCTGGAGCGGCTTGTTGAGCGTTGGCACGAAGCCATTGACTGGGGCGCCCTGTAATTTAGATATCTGATTGAGCATGGGCGCCGAGGCGTTTGATGATAGCGCGCCAGATTAGCGCGGGCACAGCAGGCCTAGCGCGCACCATGCCGTCGGTATCGACGCTACCGGCATTGCCACCGCCCAGCAGCTGCGCATGCTCAATGGAGCAGCCTATGCGCACGGCGCCCACAAGCTTATCCATCGCTTCCGAAAATGGTCGGCGCAAGAGGCCCATGCGTGGGGAATGGCGAAGCGCCGCGATGCCGCTGCCGGCGCAGATGGCAACGCCGCCACACCACAATTGGTCATGGCGCTCACATGCCTTGTGCAGGCGAACGGCGGTCCCACGCGCCTGCTCAGTGCCCTCTTGTGCGGCTCGAATCGCGACATAGACGCGCGTTCCCGTACCGCCAAAGCGCTCAAGCGCCTGCTCGATAGCAGTCAACGTCTCATCGTCAGCCACATCTTCAATGGCCAGCACGATGCCATCGGCAACGCTGCCGGCGTCATTTGCCTTCAAGTCGACCGGGCGGGGGAGTGCGGTGCCGGAAAGTTGAGCATAGGCGGCGATGGCATCCTGCAGGTCCCAGAGCAAAAAATCAAGATCGGCGCTATTGGGAATACTGATATACGCAATGGTGTGCAGTGTTTTTGATACATCGCCGCGTGCGGTCGTCTCCATGCCGCCTCCTTTCCGGTTCATTTCCGTTTAGGTTACACCGTCCGGCGGCGCCTCGCCGCGCTATCCTAGTGCAACCCTTATGAAAGGAACGCCATGCGTCTGCCCATGAATACCTCGCTTGCCATGCTCAAGCCCTCCGGTATCCGCCGGATTAACGCGCTCGCCGCCCGGCATCCGGGGTGTATCGCGCTCGCGCTCGGC
Source organism: uncultured Collinsella sp. (assembly GCA_902489955.1). GTDB lineage: Bacteria > Actinomycetota > Coriobacteriia > Coriobacteriales > Coriobacteriaceae > Collinsella. The sequence continues at coordinate 2,937 of CABUBY010000144.1, forward strand.
GAGCCCGATTTTCCCACGCCCGATGTGATTAGCGCCGAGGTGACCGCCGCGCTGGACCGCGGTGACACGCACTATCCGCCCAACAACGGTCGCCCCGCCCTGCGTGATGCACTGTCCAAATATATGGATGACGCGGGCCTGGCGTTTTCCGCCGATGAGGTCATCCTGACCGACGGCGCGACCGAGGCACTGTCGGCAACATTTATGGCTATGCTCAACCCCGGCGACGAGGTCATTATCCCCACGCCCGCCTTTGGCCTGTACGAGAGCATCGTCGTGGCCAACCACGCCAAGGCGGTCTTCTTGGATACGGAGCCTGCGCAATTCCAGATTGACGAGGATGCGCTTCGCGCCTGTGTGACCCCGGTGACCAAGGCCGTCGTTATCTGCTCGCCCAACAATCCCACGGGCTGCATTCTCAACGCGGCCTCACTCGATGCCGTGGCGCGCGTAGCGGAGCAGGCGGGCGCCTACGTAGTCTGCGACGACGTGTACAACCGCCTCGTCTACGTGGATGGCTACGAGCGCTTCGCCCAGCGACACCCGGAGCTACGCGAGCAGACGGTCGTCATCGAGAGCTTCTCCAAGCCCTGGGCCATGACCGGCTGGCGCTTGGGTTGGCTCGCAGCCGCAGCCCCCGTTATCGCCGAGATCGTAAAGGCCCACCAATACTTAGTATCGAGCGCCGTCTCCTTCGAGATGGACGCCGCAGCCCGAGCCCTGACCGTCGACCCAACCCCCATGCTCGAAGTCTACCGAGCCCGTCGCGAACGCGTACTCGCGGCCTTAGACGCCATGGGCCTCGACGTAGTAGAGCCCGCAGGAGCCTTCTACACTTTCCCGAGCATCAAAAAGTTCGGCCTAACCAGCGAAGACTTCTGCATCAAAGCCATCAAAGAGGCAAACGTAGCCCTAGTTCCCGGAAACTGCTTCGGCACCGAAGGCCACGTCCGCCTTAGCTATTGCGTCTCCGACAAAGACCTAGACGAAGGCCTCCACCGCCTGTCCATCTTCGTCTCAAACCTATAGCCACCAGGGACGCAACACATCAGCCCACCGACTTAAGGCTTATGAGTGGGGGCGCCGGCCAACGGGAAACCGGGCTGCCCCAAAGTCACCGCAGGCCGCGCCGCCGAAGGCCGGGCGCAAGGTTTCCGTAGATTCCGCACGAGCCGGAAAGCACTTAATGTGCTTTCCGAGCGAGCCCAGG
>CABUBY010000145.1 GCA_902489955.1 uncultured Collinsella sp.
GCGGCAACTCCGGTGTCATCACCTCGCAGATCCTGCGCGGTGTGGCCGAGGGTCTCGTCTCTGCCGACGATCCCATTACGTCCGCCAACATCGCCTATGCGTTCCGTCGTGCCGTCAAGGTCGCCTTCCAGGCTGTCCGCAAGCCTATCGAGGGCACGATCCTCACGGTCCTGCGCGATGTCTCGACCAAGGCCGACGAGTGCGAGAAGAAGAAGTTCTCGGCCGAGGACGCGCTCGACGCCATCGTCGTCGAGGCCTACCAGTCCGTCGCCCGCACGCCCGACCTGCTGCCGGTTCTGAAGGAGAACGGCGTGGTCGACTCCGGCGCCTTTGGCTTTGCCATCTTCCTTGAGAACTTTGTGGCCGCAGCACTTGGTCGCAGCACCGTTGTCGAGGATTTCTCCGCCACGTTTGATTCCGCTGGCTCTGCCCGCGACGCGGCCCTCGGTCGCGTTGAGATCGAGGCCAACGACGATTGGGAGGGCTCGGAGTTCCGCTACTGCAACGAGTTCCTCTTTAAGGCCGACGCCCCGTTTGACGAGGACGAGTGCCTTAAGTTCCTGGGCTCCATGGGCGACTGCGAGCTGCTCGTGGGTGCCTACCCCGACTACAAGATCCATGTGCACTCCAACACCCCCAACCTGGTGCTCGAGCACATGCTGCAGCTTGGTCAGATCTATGAGGTCTTTATCCACAACATGGAGATGGAGGCCCACGACCGTACCGCCAAGATTCACGAGGACCAGGAGAAGGCCGCCGAGCCCGCGAAGGCCCTGGGCTTTGTCGCCGTTGCCGCCGGTTCCGGCGAGGCAGACATCCTCAAGTCCCTCGGCGTCGACGTGATCGTCTCGGGTGGCCAGACCATGAACCCCTCGACTGCAGACCTGCTGGGCGCCGTTGACCAGGTCAACGCGACCTCGGTCATCATTCTGCCCAACAACGGCAACATCCGTATGGCCGCCGAGGCCGCTGCCTCAGCCTGCACCGACAAGAAGGTCGCCGTCGTTCCCACCAAGACCGTTCCGCAGGCCTTCTCCGCGCTGTTCGCCGTCCTGCCCGATTCCGAGCTCGAGGACGCCGTCGCCGCTATGGTCGACGCCATCAGCGAGGTCCGCGATGGCGAGGTCACCCGCGCCGTGCGCGATTCCAGCGCCTCCGACGGCTCGCCGATTCACTCCGGCGACGTCATGGGTATCATCGCCGGCTCCATCGATGTGGTCGGCTCCGACGTGAAGCAGGTCACGCTCGATTGCATCAACCGCATGCAGGAGGAAGAGGAGGGCGACGCGCTGACGATTCTGGCCGGCGAGGAGCTGTCCGATGAGGCCTTCCAGGAGATCGTCGACGCCATCGAGGAGGCTCAGCCCGATCTGGAGATCGACGCTCATCGTGGCGAGCAGCCGCTCTATCCCGTGATCTTCTCGATCGAGTAGGCAACTGCCCATGTCCGAGCTGTGCTCCGTGCCGCGCGTCTCGGAGCGCTTTGCCCAGAGCAATGCGCTCGACGAGGATATCGCGCGACTCAAATATGTTTCGGGTAAACGTGAGGAGGCCCTTCGCCGTCTGGGAATTCGGACGGTGGGGGACCTCCTTCTCCATATCCCTCATCGATACCTCGACTTTACCCGTTCTTGGTCTATCGAGATGGCGCCCATCGGTACCGTGTGCACCATCATCGCCACGGTCGACCGTATCGTCCAAAAGCAGCCGCGTCCGCGCATGCAGGTGACCGAGGTCTCACTCGTTGACGAGACGGGCGTGCTGCAGGTCGCCTTTTTCCGCCAGCCCTGGATTGCCCAGCAGCTTAAGCAGGGCGACCGCCTGGCCGTGATGGGCAAGGTCGAGTTTGCCTACGGCTTTAAGCAGATGGCCTCTCCGCACTTTGAAAAGCTCGAGGAAGGGCGTGCCGCGGGCACTATCCTGCCGGTCCATTACGTGAGTGATGGCGTGAGCCAGGCGTGGATGCGCCGCATCGTAAGCGGCGCGCTCGAGGTCGTCGGCAATCCCTTTGATCCCATTCCCGCGCCGCTGCGCGCAAAGCGGAAGCTCATGAGCAATGCCCGCGCGTTGCGATCGATCCACTTTCCCTCGAGCATGGCAGAGCGCGATATCGCGCGCGCACGGCTTGCCTACGAGGAGTGCCTCTACCTGCAGCTGGCGCTGCGTCTGCGCAACGACGGCGGCCTGGTCGATGTGGTGCCCTATGCCCACACCGCTGGCGAGCACCTGGCCGCACTCAAGCAGGTCCTGCCGTTTTCGCTGAGCGACGAGCAGGAGGCCGCGTTCCAAGATATCCTGCGCGATATGTGCGATGGCGGGCGCGTGATGAACCGCCTGCTGCTGGGCGATGTCGGTACCGGTAAGACTGCCGTTGCCGCCTGCGCGCTGGCTGTGGCTACCGATAGCGGCACGCAGGCCTGCGTTATGGCGCCCACGGGCGTTCTGGCGCGCCAATATGCCGATAAGACCGGCCCTCTGCTCTCGCAGGCCGGCATGTCCTGGGCGCTCCTGACGGGTGCCACGCCGGCCGCAGAGCGCGAGCGCATTCATGCCCAGCTGGAATCGGGCGAGCTCGACGTGCTCTTTGGCACCCACGCGGTGCTTTCAGATAACGTTGCGTTCAAGCATCTGTCGCTCGTGGTCATCGATGAACAGCACCGGTTTGGTGTGGGCCAACGTAACGCCCTGCGCGCCAAGGGCCCGGGTGCCGATCTTCTCGTTATGACGGCGACGCCGATCCCGCGTACGCTGGCGCTTTCGGTCTACGGCGATCTGGACACGAGTATCATCCGCCATCGACCCGTCCCTGGCGCTGGCGTGACGACACGCGTGCTCACCGAGTCGAGCCGCGACCTCGCCTATGGCGCCATCCGCGAGGCGCATGAAAAGGGTCAGCAGGCCTACGTGATTTGCCCGCTCGTGGAGCCGAGTGACTCGGCCGATGAACTGGAAGACGTGCCCGGTATTGCCCGCGACGATGAGGGCCGCGCAACCGTCCCCGTGCCGCTGCACGATACGGCGACCGAGCTCGATCGCCTGCGTCTGGCGTTGCCGGGTCTTGCCATCGAGCGCCTTCACGGCCGTATGCCAGCGGGGGAGAAGGACCAGGTTATCGATGCCTTCAAGCATGGCGAGATTGACGTGCTCGTCTCGACTACGGTGGTCGAGGTGGGCGTCGACGTGCCCAACGCCACCGTCATGGTCATCGAGAACGGCGAGCGCTTTGGTTTGGCTGCCCTGCACCAGCTGCGCGGTCGCGTGGGCCGTGGCAGCGTGTCGGGCACGTGCCTGGTCATGACGCACTCCAAGGGCAACGGCGGCGCGTCGGCGGCGCAAGATCGTCTGCAATCGCTCGAAAAAACCTCGGATGGCTTTACGCTCGCCCAGATGGACCTGCGCCTGCGCCACGAGGGCGAAATCCTGGGGTACCGCCAGCACGGCGGTGTGACCCTGCGCTTTGTCGACCTGGATGCCGACGAGGAGCTGATCGAGTGGGCCCATTTGGACGCGATCGAGCTCTTGCGGTATGCTTGCACCCTTGACTCTGTGGCGACGCGTCCCCTGCGTGATGCGGTCGCCATGCGATATCGACACATTTTTAAGGAGGTCAGCGGAGGATGAGAATCATCGGCGGCGAATGGCGCGGTCGTAAGATCGAGGAGCCCCGTGGTCGCGATGTCACCCGCCCCACGACCGATCGTGTGCGCGAGGCATGCGCATCTATGGTCATGTCGGCATTCGATTTCGATTTGGACGAGGTTCGTGTGCTGGACGCCTTTGGCGGCTCCGGTGCCTTAGGGTTAGAGATGCTCTCTCGTGGGGCCCGCTCGCTCACGACGTTCGAGATCGATCGCAACGCCGCGCGGCTCATTACCAAGAATATCGAGTCGCTCTGCCGTGACCGTGCGCGCTGGCGCGTGGTGACGGGTGACGTGCTGGCGAGCGCCTTGCGCGGCCGCGTGCCGGGCGGCCCCTTTGATCTGGTCCTGCTCGACCCGCCCTATGCTTTTGGTGCCGAGCCGGTCGAGGAGCTGCTGCGCAATCTTGCCCAGCAGGGCTTGCTGGCACCAGGGGCCTTTGCCCTGTTTGAGCATGCCGCAAGCGACGCGGGCGCTCATCCGGCTGGTTTTGAGACCGTG
>CABUBY010000146.1 GCA_902489955.1 uncultured Collinsella sp.
TTGTCGAGAGGATTGCCCTGGTGTTCGCCGGTCAAAAACATCGTCTGGATAATGACGTGGCCGTTAAAGCTCGCGAACGTCTCGATCTGGTGCTCCACATCGTAGGGGCCAACGGGTTGATCGAGCAGCTGGATAAATGCCGGGTCGACCGTATCGAGCTTGAGGATGTTGTCGTCGACCATCATGAGCGCGTCGTGCACCTCGGGGCGGTCGGCGCGCGTGCCGTTGGAGAGCACGGCGATCTTGGAGTTTGGGGCAAGCTCGTCGCGCAGCGCGACGGCGCCGGCGATGGCCTGCGGAAACTCCGGTGCGGCGGTGGGCTCGCCGTTGCCTGCGAAGGTGATCACATCGGGGAGCTCGCCCTCGGCTGCCATCTCGCGCAGCTTTGCCTCGAGCGCGTCGAGTACCACGGCAGCTGTGTTGTACGGCTCGTGGCAGGGGCGCTCGGCGTTGAGGCCGTTTTCGCAGTAAATGCAGTCGAACGTGCAGATTTTGCCGCTGGCCGGCATCATGTTGACGCCGAGCGAGAGACCAAGGCGACGGCTACGAACGGGCCCAAAGATGGGGCTGGCATTCAAAAACGTAGACATAGGCATATGCTCCTCAAGACAATTAACCTTAAGCATAGCATCGGCTCCAACGTATGGTCCGGGCTTGTGCTTTGCAGGTTTCGTTTTTTAACTCTGCCTTCGATGCCGCGTCATGAAAGGTATCGGGTCGGGTACAGTTAATCTGTTAACAAGGCGTAAGGAAATGCGGGTCCATCCAACCGTACCGATGTACAACTGGATGGGCGTTGATGATGGGGGCACAACATGGATTTTACGGTCGAGAATGCGGGCACCACGATCGCCTGCCGCGAGTATGCCGGCCCAGATGTATCGCCTGATGCTCCCGCTTTGGTGTGCGTGCACGGTGCCTGCGTCGACGGCGTCTTTTTTGACGCCATCGCCCGCGAGCTCGCCTGTGACCATCGCGTCATTGCCTACGACCGCCGCGGTTGCGGTGAGAGTGGCGACGCTGCAGACGGACGCTACGACCTCGCCGCCCAGGCCGCCGACCTGCAGGCCGTTATCGAGCATATTGGCGCTCCGGCAAACGTGCTTGCGCACAGTGCCGGTACGTTGGTGGCCCTGGAGCTTCTCCGTGCAAACCCCGCCATAATCTCGCGTGCGATTCTGCATGAACCCGCCGTGACGGATGAGGGTGCCGGCCTGGGCGCGGCCCCGGTTTTGCTCGAGATGATCGCCGCGGGAAAGGTCTCCAGGGCATTACGGGCCTTCCTGGGCGCCATCGGCGATTCGGATCCTGAGGCCCCCAAGTTAACCGAGGCAGAAGCCAAGCACGCCCTGCGCAACGGCCGCAGTTTCATGGCGAACGAATACGGGATTACTATGACCTGCATTCCCGATTGGGATAGTGTTCGCGCGTCGAAAACGGTGGCCGCCGTGCTTTTGGGCGAGCTCTCGATTGGTACGCCCCGCGAGGCGGGAACGAGGATAGCGGCTGAGCTTTTGGACTGTCCACTCGTAATGGTTCCCGGCGCGCACAATGGCCTGCGCGATCGCCCGGCAGCGGCTGCCCAGACTGTCCGTGGCATTCTGGGGCTCTAACACCCGCAATAGCCAAAACAGGCTTCACCCGCAAACGTTTCGGCTGTGTTAACAAATGTGCTCAAAACCTTACGTTTGCGGCTCCAATTGCGCCGTCTGCCAACTCATAAAAATGTAACGGCATTCACGTGCTTACCTGCATCGGCAAGGTGTTACCCTTGTGACATTTGGAACCCACCGCTACTATGCGAAGCTATCGAAAGGGCCCCATATGCTCAATAATCACGAGGCCAATCTAACCGACGAGGAGGCTGCCGTCGAGGTCGCCCGCGTCGCGAAGACCTACCCCGTGGTACGTTTGCTGTCGGCCGACCAGATTAAGAGCGAGCCTAACTGCTTGCTCGCCGGCGATCGCTGCCCTTGTCTGCGTCAGTCGAGTCTTGAGGTCTTGGCAGACTCCGATGAGGTATCGGAGCAGCTACTCAATGATGGTGCCGAGTACCGCGCCCGTCTGCGCCCTCTAAAGGTCGAGGGCGAGCCTCATGTCTTGCTGATGGTGCGTCCGATTGATGAGCAAGAGGCCACAGAAGAGGACCTTGTCTACACCGACGTGCTGACGGGTGTGCGCAATCGCCGATATTACGAGGAAAAGCTCCGTAGCGCCCGCATAAAGGCCGGCATTGCGATGATCGACCTTGATGATTTTAGGGTCTTCAACGATACGTGTGGCCGTCATGCCGGCGACCTTGCGCTCAGTGCTGTGGCGACAGCCATGCGCAGCGGAATCCGTTCGACTGACGAGCTTGTGCGCTATGGCTGCGACAAGTTTGTGGTTGTCATGCCCAATATTCCCTCCGATGACTTCACCCGTCGCCTGCATCAGGTATCCGATGCCGTTCGTTCCACGGTTATTCCGGGCCATGAGTACGTGAGCTTGACGGCGTGCGTTGGTGGCGTTCTCATTCATGGCGAGACGGTTGATGAGGGCGTTGACCGCGCTGTCCAGTTATTGAGCCGCGCTAAGGCAAAAGCCGGTACGGTCGTGACCGATGCCGATTCCATCGAGGCCTTCCAAAGCGAAAAGCCTTTGGTGCTTATTGTCGATGACTCCGAGATGAACCGAGCCATTCTCAGCGAGATGCTCAAGGACGAGTATTGCATCCTCGAGGCCGACCACGGTCGTGCGGCGCTCGACATGGTCGACCGCTATGGCGATGAGTTGTCGCTCGTGCTGCTGGATATTGTCATGCCGGGCGTAAGCGGCTTTGAGGTGCTGGCCGATCTATCGCGCCGATCGGTTAGTGACAATCTGCCCGTCATCATGATTTCGAGCGAAGATTCCGATGATATGGTTCTGCGCGCGTACGAGCTGGGCGCCTCGGACTATATCAACCGCCCGTTTGACTCCCGTGTCGTGCGCCGCCGTGTGAGCAACACCATCCGCCTATACGCCAAACAGCGCCGCCTGACGAACCTGCTGTCCCAGCAGTACAACGAGCGCGTCAAGAACAGTCGCATGCTCATCGACATCATGGCCGGCGTCATGGAGCTTCGCAACGGCGAGAGCGGCAGGCACGTTACGAACATCGAGAAGCTGACCGAGCTGCTGCTTGGCTGTCTGGTCCAGCGTAGCGGCACCATCTCCCTCGACAATGAGGAACGCTCCACGATCGCCCTGGCTTCGGCGCTACACGATATCGGCAAGATGTCGATTGACGATACGATTCTCAACAAGCCCGGACGCCTTACGCCCGAGGAGTTCGAGATTATGAAGACGCATACCACGATTGGCGCCGACATGCTGCGTGAGCTGGGTAGCCATCACGCCGGCAATGCGCTTATGGAATATGCGTACCAGATCGCGCGTTGGCACCACGAGCGCTGGGACGGCAAGGGTTATCCCGATGGCCTTAAGGGCGACGAAATTCCCATTGCCGCACAGGTGGTTTCGGTGGCCGACGTGTACGATGCCCTGACGAGCGTGCGCGTGTACAAGGACGCTATCCCGCACGAGGAAGCGATCAAGATGATTCTGGACGGTAAGTGCGGCACCTTTAACCCGTTGCTGCTCGACTGTTTGCTCGAGGTGCAAGACCAAATTGCCGAGACATTGGCACGCCCCGCCGATGTCGTCGCGTTTCCTACGATTTAGTTTGACCAAAGGAGTTTTAACCCATGATTTCCATGCGTGAGGCGTATGAGAAGATCGGCGCTAATTATGATGACGCGTGCGCTCGGCTGATGGGCGAGGAAATGCTTGCCCGCTTTGCCCTCAAGTTTTTGGATGACGAGAGCATGGACAAGCTGGAGGCCGCCATGGCGGCGGGAGACGCCGAAGGTGCGTTTATGGCAGCGCACACGCTCAAGGGCGTGAGCCAGAACCTGGGATTCGATAATCTGTACGAGCCGGCGGTCGTGGTGACCGAGGCGCTGCGCGGCGCCGATGCCGTTGACGACGCTCGCGAGGGAATGCATGCGTTGCAGCAGCAATATGCGACTACGATGTCGGCCCTGCGCGAGGCGGCTGAATAAGGGCTTGCGAGCCTTGGGCTGTGTGCCCCGGCCACATATAGGCAAAAGG
>CABUBY010000147.1 GCA_902489955.1 uncultured Collinsella sp.
TACTGCGACGCCTGGCTCATGGCCATCGACAAGCCCGCCGGCATGATCGTCCACGGCGACGGCACCGGCGAGCGCACGCTCACCGACTACGCCAGCGACCTGCTGCTGGCGATGGGCGACGGCTTTGCCGCGACCGACATGCAGCCGCTCAACCGCCTGGACCGCGACACCACCGGCGTGGTGTTGTTCTCGCTCGACAAGCAGACGCAGCCCGCCTTTGACCAGATGGTCATCGACCACGCTTTCGAAAAGCACTACCTGGCGCTCGCCGAGGGCAAGATCGACTGGAACGAAAAGCTCATCGACAAGCCCATCGCCCGCGACCGTCACGTCAGCCGCAAGATGCGCGTCGGCGCCAGCGGCAAGCCGTCTCAGACGCGCGTGAAGGTGCTCAAGCGTCTTAAGAGCCGTCGTGGCCTGCCCACGCGCTCGTATATCGATGTCGAGCTGCTCACCGGCCGCAAGCACCAAATCCGTGTGCATCTGGCAAGCGAGCGCCATCCCCTGGTTGGCGACGACCTGTACGGAACGCCGCGCCCCTGCGGCCTGATGCTCCATGCCCACAGCGTGTCCTTTACGCATCCCGTAACCGGCGAGCACATCTACATCGAAGCCCCCTGCCCCTGGGAGCCCTAAACCACCACAATGGGGACAGGCACCTTTGTGGTGGTTTTGCCGCAATGGCTCAGCCGCGATCCCAAAACGTCTCGATCTGTAACAGCTGGAACCCATTTTCCGGTCTATCTGTTACAGATCGAGACATTTGAATCCCCCTCAAGGGAAAATCTCAATCTGTAACAACAACTCGGCAAAATCGGCCCAAGATGTTACAGATTGAGATATTCGGATCCCACCGGAGAAATCATCTCGATCTGTAACATCTGGAGCCCGCATTTTGACCTTCCTGTTGCAGATTGAGACGTTATGGGACCACCAGGAAAAATATCTCAGCTTGTAACATCTGGAACCCATATCCCTCTCTTCCTGTTACAGATCGAGACAAATCCCCAAACAGCAAAAGGCGGCAACGTCCCTGGTGGACGTTGCCGCCTTTCCATTGGCAAGACCCTTCCGCTCCCGCTACTCGGTAGCCTTGTCGAGAGGCTTCTTAAGGAAGCTCAGAACCAAGCAGCCGACCACAGCGCCGATAGCAAGGGCCAACAGGTACTGCACCGGATTCGTGATGACCGCGATAACCCAGGCGCCACCGTGCGGAGCGGGGCTCGCGCAACCAAAGAGCATCGACAGACCGCCGGCGGTCGCAGATCCCAAGATGCAGGCGGGCAACACGCGAAGCGGATCGGCCGCGGCAAAGGGAATGGCACCCTCGGTGATAAACGACAGACCCATGATGTAGTTCACCAGGCCTGCCTTGCAATCGGCCTCGGTCCAGCGATTCTTAAAGAACGTCGTGGAGAGCGCGATGACCAGCGGCGATACCATACCGCCCGCCATGACGGCAGCCATGATCATATTGCCCTGCAGCGTTTGCTCGGCAAGGGCCGCGGTGCCAAAGACATATGCGGCCTTGTTGATGGGACCACCCATGTCGGTCGCCTGCATGCCGGCGCAGATAATGCCCAAAAGAACGATGCTCGTGCCCGAAAGACCGTTGAGCGCGCCGCTAATGGCGGTGTTGATAACGCCCATAATTGGGTTAACGGCCATCATAAAGAGACTCGTAAAGAGAATGCCCAGCACGGGGTAGATGAGCATGGGCTTGATACCGTCGAACGACTCGGGTAGCACGCTTGCAGCCTTCTTGAGCGCATTGACGATAATGCCGGCGGCAAAACCGACCAGCAGCGCGCCCAAAAAGCCAGCAGAGACAAGCTGAGCCTGGGCATCGGCATCCATTGCCGTGGTGAGATAGCCCAACGTAAAGCCCTGCTTTGCAATCCAGCCACCCACAAAGCCCGCGGCCAAGCCCGGACGGTCAGCAATGGACATGGCAATATAGCCCGCAAGGATGGGGAGCATAAAGTTGAACGCCTGGTTGCCCGCAAGGTTAAAGAAGGCCGCGACCGGAGTGCTGTGGCCGTATGCGCTCGTGCCCAGCCCCGCCTGGTCCAGCAAGAACGAAAGCGCCATGAGGATGCCGCCGCCAACAACAAAGGGGAGCATGTGCGAAACGCCGTTCATCAGGTCCTTATAGACCCTGCGGCCCAAACCCTCGGATTCGCCCTCGGCAGCCGCCTGTACCGCGGCGCCGCCGGACACATGATGAATAGGCGCATTGCCCGCAAGCGCAATATTGATAAGTTCCTCGGCGTCATTAATGCCACGCGTCACCGCACAGGAGTAAACCGACTTGCCATCGAAGCGATCGAGCTCGACATTTTTATCCGCCGCAATGATGACACCCTTGGCACCAGCGATGTCTGCCGCGGTCAGTACATTTTTAGCGCCGCCCGAACCCTGAGTCTCGACCTTAATGCTCACGCCCATCTTGGCTGCCTGGTCTTCCAACCCTTTGGCCGCCATAAATGTGTGAGCAATGCCCGTTGGACATGCCGTGATGGCAACGACATCGTAAGTGCCGCCCCCAACCTTCTCGTTTGCAGCTGACATGTTTCCTCCTTTTGCACAAGCAGGCCCAGCCCTCCCCTTCTGAGGGTCACAACCTGCGTATTACCTTGTGTTTGAGTGATTGATAGCGCCGAAGTGACGGCGCTTTTAAGCGATATCTATACGATGGCCCCGGCGGGCATGATCACGTCGTATGGAAACAGGGGTACTGGGAAATCATGCCCGACGGGGCCATCGGAACCACCACAATGGGGACAGGCACCTTTGTGGTGGTTTTGGCCTTACTTCGCCCCGTTGCTAAACCGTGATGACGTTTTCCATCGTCTGGTACTTGGCGGGCACTTCGCCCGCGGTGATAACCGTTGCGTCACGGAAGTCCGCGAATTTTACGGGAGCCACCATGCCAAACTTACTGGCGTCCGAGATTACGAAGCGTTTGGCTGTATGGCGCATCGAGATACGCTTGACCTGCGCTTCCTCGATATCGGGCGTCGTAAAGCCCTGCTCGGCGGCAATGCCGTTAGAACCCCAAAAGCCGCAGTTAAAGTTGTAGCGGTCTAGGGTTGCTAGAGCATCGGGGCCAACGAGCGCCTCGGTCTCGGGTTTAAGCTCGCCGCCCAGCACCACGGTGCGCATGCCGCGCACAGCGAGATGCTGAGCATGGAGCACGGAATCAGTCACATAGGTGACCGATTCGAGATGCGGAAGATGCTCGATGAGTCTGAGCGTTGTCGAACCCGAATCGATGTACACAAAGCTCTCGGGCTCCACGAGCGCCGCGGCGCGGGCGCAGATACGCTCCTTGTCGTCGTTATGGAGATCACTGCGCTCACTGATCGTTAGGTCGCGCGTCACATGCGCGCGCTCAAGACTTGTCGCGCCACCGTGCACCTTGGCGATGCGGTGCGCTCGGTCGAGCGTCTGTAGGTCGCGTCGAATGGTAGAGGCCGTCACGCCCAGGGCATCGGCAAGCTCGGGCACCGTTACCGAGCCAGCCTGCTGCACCATCGTCACGATCGCGTTGAGCCTATCTTCCGCAAGCATCGCTTACTCCTCCTCGGGGTACACGACTCCCCAGTCGGCGCGGAGCTTGGTCATCAGCTCCATAACATCAGAAGCATAGCCCAGAAGCTCGCGCTTCGAATCATCGCCGGCAACGGCCTTCTCCAGGTCGGCCATCTCGTAGCACAGGGCATAAGCCTCGGTGCCCGCGGCGACCTCCTCGCGATGACCGTCCGCGGTCCACACGATCGTCGCGTGATCGGCGCGCGGATACTCGTTGACCTCGACATAGCAATTGTCAAAGCTGATAATCGAGCGCTTTGGCTGCTTGGAGTGGAGCGTAAGGCTCACGACGCCCAGCTGCTGCTCGGCATTGCGGCAGACGATGCCGCCTGCAACGTCCACGCCGGTCTCGCAGGTATTGCCCAGAGACACGACCTCGGCTGGCTGGCTGGCCATAAACAGGCGCATGACGGACAGGGCGTATACGCCAATATCGAGCATGGCACCGCCAGCGAGGTTGCGATT
>CABUBY010000148.1 GCA_902489955.1 uncultured Collinsella sp.
GAGTACTGTCACTAATTTAGTAACAGCGAAATTTAGCTTTTGAGGGCCTAGTTGGGTGTCTGCGAGCGATTAAAACCTGCTAAAAATGACTTTAACCACCTTAAAGTGCCTTGATAATGGATAGCTGTACATTATCAAGGCACTATTTTGCCGTAAAATAATGAGACTGGATTTGCAACAGTACTCATATTTGGCATTTTTTGTCCACCGGGGCTAGCGAAGGTCAAAAACAGAGTGCGCATTTGTTAAAACTGCCGACTCGATGCGCTTTGCGTCACAATTTTTGAGCGAGGCGATGCGTTCTGAGGTCCTTGTGAGCGATTTGATGAGCGACTGCGCGCTTGTTTCTGTGTTTGCCTCCGCTGGTGCATCGGTCTCGAGCAGTAAACGATCGAGTGGAATCTGTCGTGCGTATTCGCGTCCTCGTTTAGACGCGAGCATGCGTTCGTTGACGGAAAAATAACAGTCCGCATCACGCGCGCGGACGAGTTCGTCCGAAGTGCCGCTAAACCAGTGGAAGATGATAACGGGGGAGTCGGGGTTTGGGATGAGTAGTCCATGCGATTCGAGGACGTCCAGTACGGCTCCTGCCGAACGAACGGCGTGAATTGATATCACGCGCCCGGTAAGAGGATGCTGCACGAGTGCATCGCAGAGCCGGTTAAGTGCCTGTATTTGTAGCGGCTCACTTCCAGCAAAGCGCGCGGAAAAGTCGAGCCCGACTTCGCCGATGTAGCGCTCTTGGGCAGCAACTTCGCAAAGCAGATTGACTTCGGCGGGACCGCAGCGGCCGTCGGCGAGCCACCAGGGATGGAGGCCGATGCCCTTGATGACGGTAGGAAGGCGACGGGTTCGCCCGTGTGCGCTAGCGAAGTCGCGTGGATCGACGCCGCAATCAAATAGACCCAAGCCCAGCGCCGTTGCCTCATCGGCAACGGCGTCCGGGTGAGCCATTAAATCAAGATGGCAGTGTGCATCAAATAACCGGGGCTCCATCTCGGCGCGCTCCGCTAGTCCAGGCGTTGGCCGTCGGCGCGTACGCGCTCGGTGCCGCGCCCGCTGATCTGGCGGATAACCTCGCCGGCAATCATCTGACCCATGATGGGCGGCATAAAGCTGGCGGTACCCAACTCGGTACGCTCGTGGATGTTGGACGGGTCGCGGGGTTGGGTCTTAACCGATTCCTCGCAGCTAAACAGCACGTGCAGACTCTTGATTCCGCGCTTCTTACATTCTTTGCGCATGATGCGGCTCATGGGGTCACGTACCGTATCGAAAATGTCGGCAAAGCGGAGGCAATCGGGATGGAGCTTGTTGGCCCCGCCCATGGAGCTAACCAAACGAATGTCGTGGTCCTGAGCATATTTGGCAATGGTGAGCTTGGCCGAGATGGTGTCGATGGCGTCGACGACGTAGTCGAGCTTGCCGTCCGTCTGCTCCAAAACGCTCGCGAAGAACTCGTCGATGTTGTCGCTCAGCAGGTATTCGGTGCGTTTGATAACGGTGGCGGTGGGATTGATGTCGTGGATCATGGCTTCCATAACATCGACCTTGCGCTTGCCGATGGTGCTGTGAAAGGCGATAGCCTGGCGATTGATATTGCTGGGCGCGACGATGTCCTTGTCCAGAATGACGAAATGACCAATGCCGCCGCGGGCGAGTGCCTCGCAGCAGTTGGAGCCCACGCCTCCGCAGCCGAGCACCAACACCGTAGCATCGGCGAGCTTATCGAGTGCCTCGCGGCCCATGATGATCTCGAGCTTGGTGTCGCGTGTCTCGACGAGAGCGGCAGCGGTTTCGGTCATAGACATCCTCCGATGGGGAAGCGAATCGTGTTTTAGCTATCGCCATTATAGGTGTTATCGCGATTCCATTTGAGCCCTTGGGCTTGTTGAAATGGGATCGGGGTTCGCATAAGATTGAAGCAGATGGCACCCGTTGCAGCGGGTTGGCCAACTCCAAAACACGTTTGTAGCGTGAGAAGTGGCCGTCTTCGCATTACGCGGAGGCGGCTATTTTTTTGAGTACAAGATTAGATAGTTAGACAAACATCTAAATATCGAGTATAGTGTGCGCGTCATGAGAGATGATGAGAGGAGGTCTTATGCCGGGAGAGGGTTTTAAGGCGCTTGCCGATCCAACGCGACGGCGCATTTTGGAGTTGCTGCGCGAGGGCAATTGCACGGCGGGGGAGCTTGCCGAGCATTTCGATATCAGTAAGCCGTCGCTAAGCCATCACTTGGCGACGCTCAAAAATGCCGGGTTGGTGACCGACGAGCGCCATGGCCAAAACATCGTATACAGCTTAAACACCACCGTCATGCAGGATTTAATTGGCTGGTTTATGGGCTTTACAAACACTGAAGGTGATAAGGATGAATAACGAAAACAAGGGCATTCACCCCACGGGGGTATCGTCGCGCGTGTGGATTGCGCTGGTCGCTCTGTGCGTCGCCAATGTCGTAGCGCACCTCATGGTGATGCCGAGCTTGCCTGCGCAGATTCCCACGCACTGGGGCGCGAACGGCGCCGTCGACGGTTGGGGTCCTAGCTGGATGGCCTCCGCGCTCGGCGCGCTGCCTCTGGCGCTTCTCGCAATGTTCTGCGTGGTGCCGCGCATCGACCCCAAAGGTGAGGCATATCGAACCTCGGGCAAGTTCTATCAGGGCTTCGTAATCGCCTTCACCTTGTTCATGTGCGCCATAAGCTGGCTGGGAGAGCTTACGGTCTGGGGCGTGGTGCCGGCGGTCGGTTCGGTTAACGTGCTGATTTCCGGTGTTGTCGGTTTGCTGTTCATCGGCGTAGGCAACTACTTGCCGCGTGTGAAGCAGAACTATACGCTCGGTATCAAGACACCCTGGGCGCTTGCCGATCCCGAGAACTGGCGCCGTACGCAGCGTTTTGGCGGCGCCTGCTTTATGGTGCTGGGTATTGGCCTGATTGTGATGGGCGTGGCAGGCAGCGTGCTTTCGAGTGAAGTTGTCGCCGCGGTGATTGCGGTTCTGGCGTTTGGTTCGGTCGGAGCCGTCTACGTCTACTCGTATCTGTTGTGGCGCAAATCGCAGCGAGCCGCTCGTTAAGGTTGCGGAAAACTAGCGTACGCAGTTCATAGTATGTTCCGGGGGACTTTTCCCAGGTAGTATTAGGGGGTGTGGGCAACCATGCCCCTTTTTCGTTACGTTTCAGAGCTGGTTCCCTCATTTCGTTTCCACTAAAGCGAATCAAGAATAGGGAAACAGCAGGTAGAAAGGATAGAACAGACATATGGCGGAGTTTATCTACCAGATGTATCAGGCTCGCAAGGCCCATGGCGACAAGGTGATCCTTGACGACGTGACCCTGAGCTTCTACCCCGGTGCCAAGATCGGCGTCGTGGGTCCCAACGGCATGGGCAAGTCGACCCTGCTCAAGATCATGGCCGGCATCGAGGAAGTTTCCAACGGCGATGCCAGGCTCACCCCCGGCTACACCGTGGGTATCCTGCAGCAGGAGCCGCCGCTCGACGACGACAAGACCGTCATCGAGAACGTGCGCATGGCGTTTGGCGACATGATTGCCAAGGTCGATCGCTTCAACAAGATCGGCGAGGAGATGTGTGACCCGGACTGCGACATGGACGCCCTCATGGCCGAGATGGGCAGGCTCCAGGACGAGATCGACGCCGCTGATGGCTGGGATATCGATTCCAAGCTCGGCCAGGCCATGGACGCCCTGCAGCTGCCCGATTCCGACATGCCGGTCAACGTGCTTTCCGGCGGCGAGCGCCGTCGCGTGGCCCTGTGCAAGCTGCTGCTCGAGGCTCCCGACCTGCTGCTGCTTGACGAGCCTACAAACCACCTAGACGCTGAGTCGATCCTGTGGCTCGAGCACTTCCTTCACAACTACCAGGGCGCGGTGCTTGCCGTCACGCACGATCGCTACTTCCTGGATAACGTTGCCGAGTGGATCTGCGAGGTCGACCGCGGTCACCTTTATCCCTACAAGGGCAACTACTCCACGTATCTGGAGACCAAGGCCGCGCGTATCGAGGCACAGGGCAACCGCGAT
>CABUBY010000149.1 GCA_902489955.1 uncultured Collinsella sp.
TCCGCACCCTGTCGGGTTCGAATCCCATGCACTGGGCCCAAAAAAGAAAGGCTCCCATTGCTGGGAGCCTATCAAATCAGTGGTGGGCGATGAGGGATTCGAACCCCCAGCCTTGTGCGTGTAAAGCACCTGCGCTAACCGTTGCGCCAATCGCCCGTGCGGAGAGAGTATAGCAAAACAATCGCCTCATTCACCTCATATCCATTAAAGGTAACTGGCGCGTGTCCACGCGGAGCTGATTCAGTTGAGATTGCCTGAACATTCCGCCCCTCTTTACGCCCTCGGGTATACTCAAAAGCTACTGATTCGATTTGATGCCCAGCAACAGCAGAGGGGATAGTATATGTGCGGTTTTGTCGGTTTTGTCGGTGGGACGGATAACCAATCCGAG
Source organism: uncultured Collinsella sp. (assembly GCA_902489955.1). Taxonomy (GTDB): domain Bacteria; phylum Actinomycetota; class Coriobacteriia; order Coriobacteriales; family Coriobacteriaceae; genus Collinsella. Next base: position 392 of record CABUBY010000149.1, read on the forward strand.
GTGCTCACCAAGATGATGGACCGCATCGTCCATCGCGGTCCCGACATGGGCGGTCAGTTTATCGACGGCCGCGTTGCCCTGGGCTTCCGCCGCCTGTCGATCCTCGACCTGACCGAGGCCGGCGCTCAACCCATGGCCAATGAGGACGGCAGCGTCGTCATTGTCTTCAACGGCGAGATTTACAACTTCCAAGAACTCCGTTCCGAGCTCGAGGCCAAGGGCTACAAGTTCCACTGCGGCGCCGACACCGAGAGCCTCCTGCACGGCTACGAGGAGTGGGGCGAGGCCGTCCTCGATCGCCTGCGCGGTATGTACGCCTTCGTCATCTGGGACAAAAAGAAGAACAAGCTTTTTGGCGCCCGCGACATCTTTGGCATCAAGCCGCTTTACTACTATCCCATGGCCGATGCGGGCGACGGCGCTCCGGGCGTGCTCTTTGGCTCCGAGATCAAGAGCTTCCTGGACTACCCGCACTTCCACAAGGCGGTCAACAAAAAGGCCCTGCGTCCGTACATGACGCTGCAGTATTCGGCAACCGCGGAGACCTTCTTTGAGGGTGTCTACAAGCTGCCGCCGGCGCACTACTTTACCGTCGATATCCCGACCGGCAAGATGAACATCGAGCGCTACTGGGATTGCGATTACTCTGCCGTCGAGAAGCCGTTCGAAGAGTATGTCGATGAGCTGGACGAGGTCGTGCACGAGAGCGTCGAGGCCCATCGCATCGCCGACGTCAAGGTCGCGTCGTTCCTCTCCGGTGGCGTCGACTCCAGCTACATCGCCGCTTGCCTCATGCCCGACAAGACCTTCTCGGTGGGCTTTGACTACAAGAACTTCAACGAGACCAACTACGCCAAGGAGCTTTCCGATAAGCTCGGCGTCGAGAACGTTCGCAAGATGATTACCGCCGACGAGTTCTTCGGTGCGCTCGAGGACATCCAGTATCACATGGACGAGCCGCAGTCCAACCTGTCTTCCGTGCCGCTGTGGTTCTTGGCCGAGATGGCCCGCAAGGACGTTACCGTCGTGCTTTCGGGCGAAGGCGCCGACGAACTCTTTGGCGGCTACGCCTACTACGAGGATACGGTCCCGGTGCGCAAGTACAAAAAGATGGTGCCGCTGCCCATCCGTCGCGCGCTCGGTAACCTGGCGCTGCATATGCCGTACTTCAAGGGACATAACTTCCTGGTCAAGGGTGCCGAGATCCCCGAGAAGTCGTTCCTGGGGCAGGCTCTGGTATGGCCGGAGCGCGAGGTCGACGGCGTGCTCAAGCCCGAGTACAACACCGGCGACGGCGCCTTCGAGCTTGCCGCTCCCATCTACGCACGCGTGAAGGGTCAGCCCGAGCTGGTCAAGAAGCAGTACCTGGACATGAACATGTGGCTCCCGGGCGACATTCTGCTCAAGGCCGACAAGATGTGCATGGCGCACTCGCTGGAGCTGCGCGTGCCCTTCCTGGACCGCAAAGTCATGGAGTTCGCCGAGCACATTCCCGACCGCTACCGCATCAACGAGAACGGCAACAAACAAGTACTCCGCCACGCTGCCAACAAGTCGCTGCCCGATGAGTGGGCCACCCGTCCCAAGGTGGGCTTCCCGGTGCCGATTGTCTACTGGCTGCGCGAGCAAAAGTGGTACGACTATGTCAAGGAGTACTTCACCGCGCCGTGGGCAAGCGAGTTCTTCGATACCGACGAGCTCATGCACCTGCTCGATCTGCACTTTGCGGGCAAGGGCGATTTCCAACGCAAGATCTATACGCCGCTCGTGTTCTTGGTGTGGTACAAGCGCTTCTTTATCGACGAGGACCAGCCCGCTGTTCAGGCTGCCTAGCCTCGGCTTACGAACGCCTGCGCGTAACGGCTCCTCCGGGAGCCGTTTTTGCGTGGGTGCGTTTCAGTTACTATAAAAACCGTCCCTGCCAAATGGCTGAGAAAGGTGAAAGATGCACCATTCGGATTCCGCGACCGTGACCACGGTCGATACGCTTGCCAAGCTTCTCGATGTGTGCGGCGAGCTGCGCGCATCAGAGCAGGTTGACGAGCGTGCCGTGACCGGCTGCTCGTTTGATTCGCGCGCGGTCTCGGCAGGTGACGTGTTCTTTTGCAAAGGTGCTGCCTTTAAGCTCGCGTTTTTGCGCATGGCGCTCGATGCGGGCGCCGTCGCATTTGTGTGCGAGGAGTCGCTGGTCGAGTCTCTGGAGCCGCTGGCGCAGGAGAGCGGTGCTGCGATGCTGGTTGTTGATAGTGTTCGCACGGCCATGGCCCTGTTGCCGCCGGAGGTCTACGACCGTCCCGACCACGACGTCAAGATCGTGGGCATCACCGGCACCAAGGGAAAAACCACGGCCGCTTTTATGCTCCAGTCCATCATCAAGGCGGCGGGCGAGTCCTGCGGCATGATCGGCTCGGTGAGTACCGACGATGGCATCGAGTGCTACGAGAGCACCAATACTACGCCCGAGGCCCCCGAGGTCTGGCGCCATATCGCCAACTGCCGCACGTCCGGTCGCCAGTCCATGGTCATGGAGGTCTCGAGCCAGGCGCTCAAGTACCAACGCGTCGAGAATCTGCCGTTTGACGTGGCGTGCTTCCTCAACATCGGCCGCGACCACATCTCGCCGATCGAACACCCCACGTTTGAGGATTATTTTGAGAGCAAACTCAGGATCTTTGACCAGGCAAAGACCGCCGTGGTGAATCTGGGCACCGAAGAGGTCGACCGTGTGCTGGAGGCAGCGTCGACGGCCGAGCGCTTGGTGACCGTTGGCGTCGAGCATCCCGAGGCAAGCCTGTGGGCGAGCGACGTACGCATGGTCGGCTTTAGCATCGAGTTCAACTTGCATGGCCTGTGTGCCGACGAGTCCGAGGCGGGGGAGAAGGTCCTGCTGGGCATCGCGGGCGACTTTAACGTGGAGAACGCGCTGGTCGCTATCGCCGCCGCGCGCGAGATCGGCATCGGTATCGAGGCTATCAAGAAGGGCCTCTCCAAACTGCGTGTGCCGGGCCGTATGGAGGTCGTGGAGTCGAAGGACGGCCGCGTGATCTGCGTCGTCGACTATGCGCACAACCAGCTTTCGTTCCGTTCGCTTTTCTCGTCGGTCAAGCGCGCGTTTCCCGCCAGCCCCGTCATTGCGCTGTTTGGCGCTGCCGGCGGCAAGGCGCAGGAGCGCCGCGAGCAGCTTCCGCGCGAGGCCGCACCATATTCCGACCTGATGATCTTTGCCAACGAGGACCCGGCTCACGAGGACCCGATGAAGGTCTGTCGCGAGCTTGCCGAACATGTTCCCGACGATACGCCGAACAAGATCATCCTCGATCGCGAAGCCGCTGTGCATGCGGCGTTCAAGGCGGCGCGCGAGGAGTACGTCAACCCCGATGCCCCCACCATTGTCTTGCTGCTGGCAAAGGGTGACGAGGAGCTCATGCACGTGGGCGACGAGTTCGTGCCCATCGAGAGCGACCTTTCGTTGGCCAATCGCCTGATCGATGTTACCCAGTTTGACTAATGAACCATGATGGCGGCGGCGCCCTGAGTGCGTTGTCGCCATAAGCGTGTTCCCTCAATCAAAACATGCCGTCCAAGTCCAAACCCTTCTACGTAATAAATGGAGTGACCATGTCCCACAACACCCTGCCG
>CABUBY010000150.1 GCA_902489955.1 uncultured Collinsella sp.
CACGGTGATTCGATCACGCGAAACGCGAATCTTTGGGTCGCCGCAAAGGTTGAGATAGTACCGGGCGGCAAGATCATTAAAGTCGCGCTCCACAGCACGCGAAAACTGTGCCATGTCATCCTTGGCAATACGTAGCCCGCGACGATCCTTCGCGAGATCGACAGGAGCCGGCGCATGCGAGGACGAATCACGCTCGCGCAGCAGACGCGCGGTCACACCGCGAACGGGCTTAATCTGCCCTGCCAAAATGCGATGTGCCGTGCGCTCGGACATCTCAAGACCCAAACCCGAGCAGATACGGATAAAGTCCTCGGCATCAGAGGCAAGGCCTAAACGATCGACAACCGGAAGCTCGCTCTCGTCGTCAATGAACAGGAGACGAGACGTATCGAGCCGACTTGACGCCTGAGCATAAAGGGTCGCGGCAATCTCAGACGGAGAACCAAGATAAACATCGCAACCACGCAGCTCCTCGAGCGCAAACTCACAGGCAGCGCGAATAATATTATGCGGGCCGCGAGCACAGACATAACGTCCGTCCTCATCCTTGACGGCCTGGGGCCAGCTGGACTGATCGGCACGCTCACTAAGGCGGTCGGTCGCAACGCTCACCTTAAAGGCTGAACCAAGATCGACGCCGGACGTGACCACACGGGCCTCGTCGGTGTTCTGCTTGATCGAAAACAATGCCATGCCACGACCGTGAACGCCCCAACGGTCCATCTTCATGCTCTCGAGCTTTGAGGTAACGCGAGCATCGAAAATTCGCTCTTGCATATCCTGCGGAACACCCGAGCCGTTATCCAGAAAGACAAGCGTGCGGACGCCATCTTCCTTGGTCGTGGCGAGATAGACCTTGTCGGCGCCGGCATCGCGAGCATTACGGAGCATTTCGATGACGATATCCTCGACATGCTGAATGTCGTGCTTTGCCTGGCGCCGCTCGGCCTCCGAAACGCGGAGGCGGACATACCCCTCGCCAAGGTTCTCCTCGACGCGAAGGTTGCCCTCCCCCGACATCGACGCGATAAATGAGATGAGCTCGTTCGCGTCGCTCATGTTATTTAGCGATATCGACAGCGCGGCTCTCGCGAATCACGACGACGCGCACCTGACCGGGATACTCCATCTCTTCCTCGATCTGATGGGCGATATCGTGAGCCAGGACCGTGGACTGGGCATCGGAGATCTTGTCCGGCTGAACCATGACGTGGACCTCGCGACCAGCCTGCATGGCATAGGTACGCTCGACGCCGTCATGGGCGTTGGCGATCTCCTCAAGCTTCTCAAGACGCTTGATATAGTTCTCGGCAGACTCGCGACGGGCACCGGGGCGAGAGGCAGAGACAGCATCGGCGGCCTGAACCAGGACATCGAGCACCGTGTTGGGGTCGACGTCGGCATGGTGAGCCTCGATAGCGTGGACGATAACGGGCTTCTCGCCATAACGGCGGGCAAGCTCGGCGCCGATGACGGCATGCGGGCCCTCGACGTCATGGTCGATTGCCTTGCCCAGGTCGTGCAGCAGGCCGGCGCGCTTGGCGGTAACAACGTCCAGGCCAAGCTCGGAAGCCATTACGCCGCACAGGTCAGAGACCTCGAGGGAGTGCTGAAGCACGTTCTGACCAAACGAGGTACGGTAGCGCAGGGCACCAAGGGTCTTGACAATCTCGGGGTGCAGGTCATGAATGCCGGTATCGAATGCAGCTTGCTCGCCAGCCTCGCGCACGCGCTGCTGAACCAGGTCGGCAGCCTTGTGATACATCTCCTCGATGCGGGCGGGGTGAATGCGGCCGTCGGCGATGAGGTTCTCCAGAGCAACACGGGCGGTCTCACGACGGACCGGATCGAAGCTCGAAAGAACGACGGTCTCGGGCGTGTCGTCGATCACGAGGTTGACGCCGGAAACCTGCTCGAAGGTCCGGATGTTGCGACCCTCGCGACCGATGATACGGCCCTTGAGGTCATCAGAGGGAATGTGCACGGAGGTAACGGTGACCTCGGCAGTGTGGTCGGCAGCGCAGCGCTGAATCGCCAGGGACAGAATCTCCTGGGCGGTCTTGTGGCACTCGGCGCGAACCTGCTGCTCGGACTCGCGAATAATCGTGGCGGCCTCGTGGGTGACCTCGCCGCGAACCTTATCGAGGAGCTCCTTGTGGGCATCCTCGCGGGTAAGGTCGGCGATACGCTCGAGCTCGGAGGTCTGCTTTGCGCAGAGCTCCTCGAGCTCACGGGAGCGCTTCTCGACCTGACCGGCCTGACTGGACAGCTGATGCTCGCGCTTGTCGAGAGCGTCGTTGCGGCGATCGAGGGATTCCTCGCGCTGCATCACGCGGTTCTCGAGCGTACGAATCTCGCTCTTGCGCTGCTTGTCCTCGGCCTCGGCGGCCTGCTTGTTCTTGATGATCTCCTCTTTAGCCTCGAGCAGAGCCTCTTTTTTGAGGGTCTCGGCCTGACGCTTTGCATCACCGATCAGGGACTCAGCCTGTGCGTGTGCCGACTGGATCTTTTCGTCGGCCTCGTGAAGACTACCCTGCTTGGCGGTGCGCATGTAGGCAATGGCGGCGATGGCACCCAAAACGATGCCAACGAGCGCTGCAATGATAGGCATGCTCACTCCTTTTTATGGATTCGTTACACAACAAAGCGAACCGTCCTTATGAACGGCTCGCGACATTTGAGTAATATGGGCGCAGCTTATGCGGGTCGGATACAGATAAACATATAAACAAACTCATCACAGATGAGCACATATCACAAAGCAAATGACAGTGTTTATCGTACGTTGAACCACAACAACTGTCAAATAAATGGCCCCAGTACGGCGGCTAAAACGCGGTGAGCGGCGGGGCCACAAAACGCATACGCCTAAAGCGCACATTCCTCGCATTCGGCATCGAGACGTGCCTTAACGGCATCGGCGGCGATGTGATACGAGAAGCCCTTGCCCATCAAAAACCGAACCAGTTTTTCGAATCCGCGCGTCTCTGGAACACGCCGCTTGGCGAGCAGGGCTGACGCACGCGCCAAATCGTCTTCGACGGCAAAATAATCCTCGGGATAACCGGGAATGTCATCGAGCACAACATGACGTCGCTTGAGCTCGGTCTCGATTTTGCGCTGTCCCCAACCGCGCCGCTTGCGTTCCTCGATAAAGTACGAGCAAAAGCGATTCTCGTCTAAAAAGCGATACTCGGTGGCGCGCTCGACGGCGAAATCGATCGCGGGCTGGTGAAAACCGTAGCGAGCCAGCTTGTCACGGACCTCACCCGTCGCATGGTCGCGGCGCGATAACATCTCAGTCACCATGGTAAGTGCACATTTACGCTCGATGAGCTGCACCGCCTCACGAAAGTTATCCCAATCACAGGGAAGATCGGGGCGGTTTTTGACATACAGGCGCGCGACCCGCACGGGAATCCAAATGGACCGCTCAAAACCGCCCTCAAGCTCACAATCGATATGTGCGCAAGGCTTTTTGGACGCATACCCGCTCGAGAACGAGGAGGCCGCCTTCTTATCGGGAAAGACGACCGTGGCCTCGGTCACCGTATACGACATGAGCGCAACCGCTACTCGTCGTCATCATCGAGCATGGCGGAACCATCGATGGCGTAAAGCTCGTCAAACTCCTCAGGCGCAGGCTGATCGGTCAGCTCTACCTCGGACGGAGCATCGTCATCAAACTCAAGCCCGCAGGCAAGACGGACCTTATGCTCAATCTCGTCGGCGCAATCGGGGTGTTCGCGCAGGAACGCCTTGGCGGCCTCGCGACCGTTGCCGAGCTTGTCCTCGCCATAGGCAAACCAGGAGCCCATCTTCTTGCAGATGCCGCACTCGACAGCCATGTCCAGAATCGAGCCCTCCTTAGAGATGCCCGTACCGTACATAATGTCGAACTCAGCAGAACGGAACGGAGCTGCCACCTTGTTCTTAACGACCTTAGCGCGCACGCGGTTACCGATAACCTCGTCCTTAAGCTTAATGCTATCGATACGGCGAATGTCGATACGCACCGAAGAGAAG
>CABUBY010000151.1 GCA_902489955.1 uncultured Collinsella sp.
GATGTCGACCGTATCCCCACGACGCACCTGCCGATACTCCACGCCAGGTCGGTTCAATACCTCGGCAGGAGCATCCTCCAGCGCATCCGCCGCCACGGCAATCGTTCCGACCGAAAACTGTTCGAGCACGGCGGGCAGACCACCCCAGTGGTCCTCATCCCAATGCGTCACAAAGGCGGCATCGATATGGTGCACGTTATTGCGAACCAACGCCGCCACCACACGCTCGTCGAGCCCGCAGTCGACGAGAACTACTGCGCCGCCCTGGCGGATAAGAATCGCATCGGCCTGGCCCACATCGAGCACCGTCACGGAAGGCGGAGCGAATCGATCCCAATAGACGTACGGAATCGCAGCCAAGAGCATCAGGCATGCAAGCCCCACCGCAATAGGACGTGCACGGGGACGCGGCCACCAGACCAGCAGAACCGCCAGCAAACACGGCACTAGGTAAATCCACATGCTATCGGGCGGCAAACTCACGGATGCACCCGGCACGGCGGCAAACAGCTGCTCGAAGAACAGTGCGCAACGGGCGGCAATCATGGGCACAATGAGCGCCCAAGTCCGCAACGGCGCCACGAGCGAAAAGGGAACCAGCACGATCGACACAGCAAGCAGTACGCTCACCACCGGACCAATGACCGCATTTGCCAACGGAGCAATGAGCGAGAACGTACCGAAGGCGGGAATGGTAATGGGAAGCGTCGCCAACTGCGAGCACAGTGTGACAGAAAGCATACTGGCAATGCCCGATGGCACACCCAGCTCACCCAAAGCGTAGGTCGCATAGGGGCAAAAGCACAGAATGGCTAAAACGCTGGCACATGAAAGCTGAAAGCCCATCTCGAACAGCACCGTCGGCCGCAGTAGCACAAAGATGGACATGGTTACGAAGAGAGCCGATGCGCCGTGCCGGCGACGCCCCGCGCCGTTTACGACAAGCGTCGCGAACACCATGCAGCACGCGCGCACGGCCGAGGGAGACGCGCCCGTAAAGGCAGCATAGCCCACAAGCGTTATCGCCAATATCGCCCGCTGAAGACCACGTGAGCGCCGAGTCTTTTGCAATACACCCTCGATTACAAACCCCACGATAGCCAAATGGCTGCCCGAGACGGCGATAAGATGCGCCGTTCCCGTCACCGAAAACCAGTCGCCCGCCGGCTGGGCGCGCAGCTCGGTCGAACGACCGCAGACGACACCGGCTATGAGCGCACGCGCCGGGTCGGTCGCAGGCGCGATGGACGCAAGCAGCCCATTTCTCAGCCGAAGCAGCGGCACCGGAGAGCCCTCATCGACCGACACGACTCGAACGGCTTTAACCTTGCGCACCTCGCCTCGGAGCACACGCGATCGTCCATATGCATCGTTCTCAAAACGTGAAACGCGACCGATAACACGCACGTGTGCCCCGACCTTGAGCTCACGATCACACGATAGGCGAATCGTTGCCAAGTTCTTGCCGTCCGCGCGTGCCTCGCAGGTATAGAAATACATGTCGTCGTTTATGGATGGGTCACCCTGCACGACAAACTCGAGACTGCTTGCCACTCGACCGTCGAGCGTCTTCGCGGCACTGAGCACACCCACGGCCCACCACGCCGAGACGACCGCACCCGCTACGAGGCCGACGGACGCGGCATACAGCCACCGCTTCAAAGGGACAAGCCGCGCACAAGATTGAGCCAGCACAACGAATACCGCCGCCGCAACGGGAATGGCCCATAGCGGCCAGACCGCCGTCGCCCGCTCCGCCAGCAGCGCATCAGCGGCCATGTTGAGCACCAAGGCGCAGCTCATGCACAGGCCGGCACACAGGGCCATCGTCCACGGAATCAGGGGTCGCGGAGGCATCACGTGCTCGCGCTCGGTCGCACTCATACGCAGATGCAATCTTTGATTTTGGCAAGCTTCTTCTCGCCGATTCCCGACACACGCATCAGATCGTCAACCGAGGCAAAAGCACCGTTCTTTGTCCGCTCATCGATAATCGACTGTGCCATGGAGGGGCCGATACCCGAGAGCGTCTGCAGCTCTGCCGCGCTTGCCGTATTGATGTTTACTAGGCCTGTGGCGCCACTCACGCCCGATGATGCGGAAGCCTCACCATCAACGCCGGCTTCCGCAATGGACGCCTGCTGCTCCCCTACCGTTGGAACGTGAATTTTTTGTCCATCAGCGACCTTGGATGCACGATTAAGCCCCGTAACGTCTGCCTCGGGCGCCAACCCGCCGGCAGCATCAATCGCCTGAGCCACCCGCGCCCCGTCTTTGAGGCGATATACACCGGGCGACACAACGGCGCCATCAACATCGACATAAACCTCTGCCGCGGCAGATGCCTTAGACGAAGAGCCTTCGGATGTCTTTCCGCTCGAGGCATCGCCGGATCCCGGATCCACCAACGAACCCGAACCATCAGTGCGCTCAAACGACACACCGCCGGCACCGCCGCCAAGGTTCGCCATCGCCAGTCCACTCGCCATCGCAATGACGACCAGTATCGTCATCACCACTGCCTTATGACCGAGCAGTTTGCCCGCCCAGCGATCCATCTTTTTGACTCGTTCGTGCTGTTCGCGCTGCGCCATAGCAAAACCTCCCAACACCATCGTGTCAGGAAAGGAGCTCCACAACAGCCACGCCCCAAAACCGTTTTTTGCGGTCAAACCAAAAGCTGACCAAAACCTTGCGAAATAATGTCCATTTATTCAGGCACACGTCGACAAATGAACACTTAGTCGCAAAATGCCCAGATAGCAAAAGACCGACGATACAGGCGCATCGTCGGTCTATGCACAAATTTACTCGTGATCTTGGTAAATCTCACGCGGAGCAAGCTCCGAATGTTTGCGTTTTAAGGTCTTAGGGGCCTTATATGTGTTGCTCTCGAAGTCGATGTACTCGGTCTGCTTGAGCAGGCGCTCAATCATCTCCTCGTGATCAAACAGTTCCCAGGCCTCATGCACGGCATCGAGTTTGGCGTGCGTCTCGGGACGGCGCGGCATAAACAGCGTGCAGCAGTCGGGAGCGGCCTCAGTCGAGATATCAAACGTACCGATCTCCTCGGCGCGCGCGATGATCTCCTGCTTGTCCGAACCGATGAGAGGACGGAACACGGGGATCTTCACGGCCTCGTTGACGGCCATGATATTCTCAAGCGTTTGGGAGGCAACCTGCCCAAGCGATTCGCCCGTCACGATGGCCTTGGCGCCCTCGATGTGCGCAATGCGCTCGGCAACCGAATACATAATACGGCGATAAATGATCACGCGCAGGTTGCTGGGACAGGTGACCGAAATCTCACGCTGGCAGTCACCAAACGGCACCACGTACAGGCGGCCGATCTGGACACCCGGCTCAAGCGCACGGATGATGTCCTGCACCAAATACTCGCTCGTATCGGGCGTCTGCGGACGACCAGAGAAATGTACCGGCACGCACACCGCGCCGCGACGCGCGAGCATCCAGGTCGCCACCGGAGAATCGATACCCGACGACAGCAGCGTCACGACCTTGCCGGCAGAACCCACCGGCAGACCGCCCACGCCGCGCTCGGAGCGCGCGTACACATAAACGCTACCCTGGACCACCAGTACGTGCACCATCGCATCGGGGTCGTGCATTTGAACCTTTTTATCGGGGAAGGCCTCACACAACACCTCGCCCACCTGACGATTGATATCAATCGAGGTGAGCTCATAGTCGGTATTGGAGCGCTTGGCGTGCACCTTAAACGAATCGAAGGAACCAAACTCGCGCAGCGCCTTCACGGCGGCGGCACAGTACTCCTGAGGGTCGCGATTGGTGTGATACGCCAAAGACACACGAGCAACACCGGGAACGGTGCGAATGACACGCGCCGCCTCGTCGGCCTGATGCTCGTTAAAGGTCACGAGGATATAACCGGAAATTCGAGACACGGCATTCACGGAAAAGGCGGCCAAGGCCGCCTTGATGTTATCCATGAGG
>CABUBY010000152.1 GCA_902489955.1 uncultured Collinsella sp.
CTGAACTTGGCGACGGCGTAAAGTTGATGGGGGTAATTCCTATCCCAGCACAGGGATCATGCCCTTGTCTATCCCCGCCGCATAGCGAACTTCGGCCGACTTGCCGACGAGGCTGGCTCGATGCGGCGGCAGGTAACCGCTGCCAACGCATTCTACCACCTTGCCCGTGCCTCCCGCCAGGGCGCTCAGGATCCTGCGCTCGCGCTGCTTGGCGCGCCTCGGGGTCAGCGAGCGCGAGCGGGTCAGGGACGGGATCGCCCGCTTCGAGGACTTCCGGCTGATCACCCTGGCCATCGCCGATGCGCCGGGGCGCGACCAGGCGCACGGGACGCTGTCCATGCGCGAGCCGTACAGATGCTGGTTCTCGGACTCCATCGTGCCCAGCGAGGGGCCCTCGACGGCCACGAGGTCGATGTTGCTGCGCAGGTAGCCGACCACCTCGCCCGCCCTTTTCTCGCGGGCGATGCCGAAGTCGCGCATGGCCTCGAGCAAGAGGCACGCCTCCTCCCTGTCGCCGTCGTTCAGCACGTCGAGCACGTGCCAGGCGCCGCGGGCGTTCTCCTTGTCGAAGCAGGAGAGCACGGCGCGGTTGACGTGGAACGGGTCGAGATGGCCGGTCGACCTGACCTTGGCCGGGAAGAACTCCGCGCCGCGCTTGCACCACCCCTCGCCGTCGGTCCCCATGTGGCACACCTCGACCTTCGACAGGTCGAACTTAGTGCCGATGGCGGCGATGCCCTGGGTCCAGAACGCGTCGGGCGACCCGACGCAGCCGTGGTGGACGCAGTCCGTGCGCCTGGTCTTCTTTCCCGCCTTCTCCTTCGATCCGTAGGCGACGAGCGCCTTGATCTCGACGCGGTCGGGCTCACCCTCGGCAACGCCCTGGAGGCTCACCCATGTCCCGTCGGCCTCGACGAGCACCTGCTCGGACTCGATCTCGCCGGGCGGCGTCACGCCGTTCGCGAACAGGTCCTCCGCGAGCGCGGCGTCCTCCTCGGCGCACAGCGCCCCGGCCGTGCGCAGGGAGTTCATCACCGTCGTGGCGCTCACGCGCGAGCCGTGCCGCGCCATCAGGTTGGCGGCCTTCTGGTAGGAGACGTCGGCGCCGGCCTCGACCAGAAAGGACCTGGCCCCCGGCGTGACGCGCGCGCACCAGGGCAGATCAAGGAAATCGGCCAGGGGGACGACGGTGTTGCCGTACCTGTCGCGGGCGCGCCTGTAGCTGAAGGCGAGGTCCCCGATCTCGGAGGCGAGCGTCTTCGGCCTCCGGTCGTGCACTGCGAGGCCGTCTCCCAGGGCGGCGCACAGCGACGCGTCCTTGCGCTCGAGCGACAGGGACATGGCCTCGGCGATGGCGGCGTGGCCGAGGGCTATCGCCCTCGACTCGAACTCCTCGAAGTCGATCCCCTCCTCGTCGAGAATCTCGGAAAACGACAATGCGAGCAAAGACGACGCCTTTGCCCACGGCGCTGTTGTATCATGCATCTGTCGGGTTCTCCTTTTCTCTTTGCTTTTATCCCAATGCAAGGATAGGAGAACCCTTCCAGGTTTTGCTGCTCCGATTCCTCGGCCAGGCTAAAGCCTGTCCTCAAAATCGGAGGGGCTGACGCCCTCGACCCCCAAAAACTTTACGCCGTGGCGTTGTCGGTTCCCGCTGCCGCTTAAAGTAAACCCACGCAAACCCCCTGCTTTGGCTGAAGAATCAAGGAATAAGCCGGAATGAGGGGTTTGCGTGGGCTGTCACGAGTCGAGCATCGCTGAGGTGCAGCTGAGGAGGCCGCTCGCTCTGCTCATGCGCGCGAGCGGCCCTGGTGGCGAGCTACTTGTTCACGTTGAATGGGATATACCATACCGAGGGGTTCGTGTCCTCCTCGGGCAAGAGCTGGTAGCCGCCGGCCGCCTCGGCCTCGGCACGAATGTCGTCCAGCTCGCCGAAGACCCGGGCCCCCGCCGGGCAGGCGGCCACGCAGGCCTGCTTCTCGCCCAAGCCCGCATCGATGCGCTCGGCGCAGAAAGTGCACTTGTCCATGGTCGCCGGAGGCATCGCCGTGTACATCACCGCCTCGTACTCGTTCAGCTCCGAACCGAAGTAGCCGTCCTCCGATGCCGCCAAATGTCGCGCGTCATAGGGGCACGCGGTCTGGCAGGCGCCGCAGCCGATGCACTTGTCCTTGTCGATGACGACGATGCCGTCGTCGCGCTTGTAGGTGGCGTCCTGCGGGCACACCTCCACGCAGGGGGCGTTCTCGCAGTGCATGCACAGCATGGGCACCGCCGTCTTGCGCGCGCTCGGGTAGGTACCCTCGAAAGTGCGCTCCACACGGGATCGGCGCACACCCGGGCGGGTGCCGTGGGCCTCCTTGCAGGCTACGCTGCAGGCGTGGCAGCCCACGCACTTCTTCAGATTGATCAGCATTCCGTACGTCATGGCTTACCCCTCCTTAGGCAACTTTCTCGATTTTCACGCGGATGGTCTGGTCGAAGGCCGAGCAGATATGATCCATACGATCTGGCGTCTGACCAGGGATAAGATGTACGATTGGTACGCCTTTGTCTTTCGCGATGGGCATATAGGCCGATTTCGATCCCCAGTGTCCTCCGATGACTGCGATGCACTCTGCATGCACGCCTTCGGAAGTGGCCAAAACGCCCTCCACTGCCACGCCATCGGTTGTGACGAGGCGCACCTTGTCGCCATTGGCCAAGCCTTTTGAAGCGGCTGTGGCAGCGTTTATCTCGATAGTGTAGCCGTAGGGGTTCTCCTCGTTGATTTCGTTAATGTAGGGATCTTCCATGAGCCACGAATCAGTGTTGATGGCATCGGTGTGGTACGTGGGGATGATATCGTAGTCAGGATCAGTCACCTCGTAGCCGCAACCGGGCTTCCAGTCGGGAAGAGGCTGATAGTCGTCAGTTTCCCACGGAATGTTCAGCTCGGCCGCCTTTGCTTCAACCTTGGCTTTCGCTTCAAGCACGAAGTCAAAGTACATGGGCACGCGCCCCGGCTTTTCGCCGGCCCAAATGTACACCTCGTCGACGGTGCGCGGGTGGTCGTAGACCGCATGCTCTTTCAGCCACGCGAAATCGTGCTCCTCGTCGATGTTCGATTTAAGGATGGAGTCGGCGAACGCCTCCACATCGAGCTTCTGGTCAAGTGGTACCGAATACTCCTCCTTCACGCGGAACATCATATTCAGCGTGGAAATGAACTCAGCGTTCTTGCCGGCCCGCGAGGCCAGCTCGCCAAACAGCTCCCAACTGGAGGGTGCTCCGTCGCGCGGCTCTACGACTTTCTGCCATACCGGTACCGTCCAGGGGTTGTCCATGCCGCCGATGACGCGGTGGTTGTTTGCCGCATGAGGCAGAGGTTCGGTACGTTCCAGGTAATGGCACTCCGGCAGGATAACGTCGTAGAAGTACGACGATTCGTTCAGATACATATCGATGCCTATGACATAGGTATAGTTCTTGAAGATCTCGGCTTGCTCGTCGTAGTTGCCCCACCATTTGATGGGGTTGCACGCGTAGCAGAAGGCGACTTCGGCGGCTTGGGTGTGATACAGATCCGGATGCGCCTGCGCGACGTGCTCGAAGTGGTTGTCCTCGGAAAGCGGCTGAATTTCCATCATGCCCATAGTGGTGGGGGTGTAGTCGCTCTCGTACACCTTCGTGTAGTACGAGTTGGGGAAGGCCAGCAGCAGCTGGTTATTGTCGATAAGCCCCTCGGGTTCCCAGATGCCGAGGCTCCAGGACATGTTCGGATTGTCGTCTGTCCAGCCGTTGCAGATGGGGTCGAATCCGCAGAAGCCGCCCACGGCATTCGTAGAACCAATGAGATTGTTCAGTGTAAATACCGCCTGGCACGTGAGCCACGTGTGCTTATGGCGG
>CABUBY010000153.1 GCA_902489955.1 uncultured Collinsella sp.
CGGCGCATGCCCGCGGTGCTGCGCTCGTGGCGCTTTCGGAATGCGCGCTCGAGATCGGCGAGTACACGCCCATGCAGATCAAACAGGCTGTGGTGGGCACCGGAGCCGCGGACAAACGGCAGGTCGCGTATATGGTTCGTACGCTCACGCAGCTCGACCACGACCCGCATCCCGACCATGCCGCCGATGCCCTGGCCTGTGCCATCTGCCACGTAAACCTCAGCCGCACCCGCGCCCTTACCGGTGGCGAGTTCTATCAACAGAGAGGAACCGGATACTGATGATTTCCCAGCTCCACGGAACGCTTGTCGAGGCCACGATGAGCTCTGCTGTCGTCGACGTGTCGGGCGTTGGCTTTGAACTCGGCATCTCGGGCAGCACTGCGGCCACGTTGCCGACGCCCGGCGGCGAGGTCCGCCTCTACACGCGTATGCAGGTGCGCGAGGACGCCATGACACTTTTCGGTTTTTCCTCAAAGGATGAGCGCACGATGTTCGATCGGCTCGTGTCCGTCTCGGGCGTTGGCCCGCGCTTGGCGCTCGCCGTACTTTCCACCTATACCGTGGGACAGCTGTATTCCCTGGTGATGGCCGAGGACGACAAGGGCATGGCCAAGGTGCCCGGTGTGGGTAAAAAGACCGCCCAGCGCCTCATCTTGGAGCTCAAGAGCACCTTTTCCAAGGACAAGGGCTTTGTGCCGGTCGATGCGATCCCCGGTCAGGTTGCGATGCCCGTGCCCGCCGCCGCTCCTTCGGCGATCGATGACGCCCGCGCGGCACTCCTTTCCATGGGCTTTAGCCCGCAGGAGACCGATGTCGCTCTGAGCGGGTATGATGGGCAGGATATGCGTGTCGAGGATTTGCTCGGCGCGGCGCTTAAGCGACTCGGAATGGATGCGTGATGTGGGAAGCCGATGACTCTCAGGACCTGTGGGCGACGCCCGGCAACTCGCCGGCGGCATCCATGGCGCACGGCGAGCGCATGGTGGGCTCGGAGCTGACGGCCGAGGACCTCGACGTCGATCGCACTTTGCGCCCCCAGCGCCTGGACGATTACTGCGGTCAGGAGCATATCAAGCAGAGCCTGCGCGTGTTGATCGAAGCGGCGCAGAGCCGTGGCGAGACGCTCGACCACGTGATCTTCTCGGGCCCTCCGGGTCTGGGCAAGACCACGCTGGCCACCGTTATCGCCAACGAGCTGGGCGCTCAGATCAAGACCACGAGTGGCCCGGCCATCGCGCGCACCGGCGACCTGGCGGCTATCCTTACCAACTTGCAGCCGGGTGACGTGCTGTTTATCGACGAGATCCACCGCCTTAACCGTTCGGTCGAGGAGGTCCTGTACCCCGCGATGGAGGACTTTGCCCTCGATATCGTGATTGGCAAGGGTCCGGCCGCACGTTCGATTCGCCTGGATATCCCTAAGTTTACGCTGGTGGCGGCAACGACCCGCTCGGGTATGCTGACCGGCCCGCTGCGCGACCGCTTTGGCATTTCGTATCGCCTGGACTACTACACGGTCGAGGAGCTCGCCCAGATCGTGACGCGCTCGGCAACCATTCTGGGCGTGACGATCGATCATCCGAGTGCGCTCGAGATCGGCTCACGTTCGCGTGGCACGCCGCGCTTGGCCAACCGTCTGCTCAAGCGTGTGCGCGACTATGCGCAGGTACGCGGCAACGGTCCCATCGAGCTCGATATCTGTCGCCAGGCGCTCGAGTTCTTCGAGATCGATGAGCTCGGTCTGGACTGGATGGATATTCGCATTTTGGAGACGCTCGCTAAGACGTTCTCCGGTCGTGCCGTGGGACTTACGACCCTTGCCAGCGCGGTGGGCGAGGACCCGGGCACGCTCGAGGATGTCTATGAGCCCTATCTGCTGCAGTGCGGGTTGATGATTCGTACGCCGCAGGGCCGTCAGGCAACCCTTCGCACCTTTGAGCACCTGGGGATTGAACCTACCGTTTAGGGCGCTTTGTTTTGGCGGGCTGTTGGGCTATCGCTGGGCATCGGGTAAACATATCGCCGTTCATCGGTTATGGGTGTTTTACTATTGCGCGCCCGTGCTATGCTGAATTGGTCTTTTTCTCATTCGGTAACGAAAGGACCGCCCATGCCTACTGACATCGAAATCGCACGTTCTGTCACGCCGCTGCCTATTACCGAGGTGGCCAAGAACGCCGGCGTCGACGTTAAGCACCTTATTCCGTACGGCTTCGACAAGGCTAAGGTCGACTATTCACTGCTCAACGAGCCGACTGACCACCAGGCCAAGCTCGTCCTCGTGACTGCCATCAACCCCACACCCGCTGGCGAGGGTAAGACCACCACGACCATCGGTCTGGCCGATGGCTTGCGCCGACGCGGCGTCAAGAGTGCCGTGGCCCTGCGCGAGCCTTCGCTCGGCCCCGTCTTTGGCGTTAAGGGCGGCGCTGCCGGCGGCGGCTGGGCCCAGGTCATCCCCATGGAGGACATCAACCTGCACTTTACCGGTGACTTCCATGCTATCGGCGCCGCCAATAACTTGCTGGCCGCCATGCTCGACAACCATATTCAGCAGGGCAATCAGCTCGGCATTGACGTTAAGCGCATCACTTGGAAGCGCGTCGTCGATATGAACGACCGTCAGCTGCGCCACGTCATCGACGGTATTGGCGGTAAGGCCCAGGGCGTGCCGCGCGAGGACGGCTTCGATATCACCGTCGCCTCCGAGGTCATGGCAATCCTGTGCCTGTCTACGAGCATTAACAACCTCAAGGAGCGCCTGGGCGAGATCGTCGTCGGCTACAGTTTTGCCGGCGAGCCCGTCCGTGCCCGCGACCTTAAGGCCCAGGGTGCCATGGCCGCGTTGCTTAAGGACGCGCTCAAGCCCAACTTGGTGCAAACGCTCGAGGGCACGCCCGCGTTTGTCCACGGCGGCCCCTTCGCCAACATTGCCCACGGCTGCAACTCTATCATGGCCACGCGTATGGCGATGCGCTTTGGCGATGTCGCCATTACCGAGGCCGGCTTCGGTGCCGATCTGGGTGCCGAGAAGTTCCTCGACATCAAGTGCCGCATGACGGGTGTTCGCCCCAGCGCCGTCGTGGTCGTCGCGACCGCTCGTGCGCTGAAGTACAACGGTGGCGTCGCCAAGGCCGACCTCAACGAGGAGAACCTCGAGGCGCTCAAGGCCGGCATGCCCAACCTGCTGCGTCACGTCGACAACATCCAGAACGTTTATGGTCTGCCCTGCGTGGTCGCCATCAACCGCTTCCCGACGGACACCGAGGCCGAGCTTGCGCTCATCGAGTCCGAGTGCCAGAAGCTCGGCGTCAACGTTAAGCTTTCCGAGGTCTGGGCCAAGGGCGGCGAGGGCGCGCTCGAGCTGGCCGATGAGGTCATGCGTCTGATTGAGCAGCCGAGCGAGCTCAAGTTTGCCTATGAGGACGGCGTCGATGTGGCTGACGCCCTCGAGGCCGTTGCCACCAAGGTCTACCGCGCCGACGGCGTTGACTTTACGCCGGCCGCCAAGCGCCAGCTCGCCGAGCTGCGCGAGAATGGCTTTGGCAACCTTCCGGTGTGCGTCGCCAAGACGCAGTACAGCTTTAGCGACAACGCCAAGGCCCTGGGCGCTCCCGAGAACTTCCGCATCATGGTGCGTGAGCTCAAGGTTTCCGCCGGTGCCCACTTTGTGGTCGCACTGACTGGCAGCGTTCTGACCATGCCGGGTCTGCCCAAGGTGCCCGCGGCCGAAAACATCGACGTCGACAACGACGGCAACAT
>CABUBY010000154.1 GCA_902489955.1 uncultured Collinsella sp.
CGAGCCGCGCGAGGATCGCGGTGGCGAGGGCTCGGCCGACCAGGGTCAAAAGCGCCGTCGTCGTCGCCGTTCCCGCAAGCCGCGCCAGGATGGTGGCGAGGGCTCGACCCCGTCTTCGGCCGCACCACAACCGCCCGCCGGCGAATAACGCCCGCGAGCGGATTTAACCCGCCTTACCCCAATCGCGTCGGGGTACCATAGCGCTGAATCAACAACCCTCCCTGCGACCGAACGTAGGGAGGGTTGTGTCTTGAAGAGCCATCTGAACAAATTGAGCCGTCTGCAGGGTGCCGGCGCCCTACCGTTTGCGGACGAATTGCTGCCGTTTGCCGAGCGGGCGGCACGCGAGGCACTCGAGGCATTGTCGCCAACACGATGTGCCGGCTGCGAGCGCGCCGGTGCGCTTATTTGCCAAGACTGCCTGGCCGCGCTCACGCTCATCGACCCACGTCATAGCTGCACCCGATGCGGCGCCCCGTTTGGGGATTTGCTGTGCACTGAGTGTTCGGTCGAGGGCACGTCCTCGGCAATGGCGGAGGCGCTCGACCGCTGCCTGGCGTGCTCCGTCTATGCGCATCCGCTGCCGCGCATCATTAAAGCGTACAAGGACGCGGGCGAGCGACGCCTGGCGCCGTATCTGGCGGAGCTGCTCTACGACACCGCCCTGCATGCCCAGGTCGTAGCGCCCGAACGCTTAGGAGGTGTGCTGTCCGGTGCGGATGCGGTGGTGTTTGTGCCTGCGACGGCGGCAGCGTTTCGGCGGCGTGGCTTTGATCATATGGAGGCCATTGCGCGTCCATTTTGCGAGCTGTCGGGTGTTCCCCTGCTCGATGCCCTCGTCAAGTACGGGCATGGCGACCAGCGCGAACTCGGTCGTGAGGAGCGTCGCGAGCGTGCCCAAGGCATGTACGAGACGGTTGAGGACGTGCGGGGCAAGCGCCTGCTGCTTATCGACGACGTTGTCACCACGGGTGCGACGATGGCAGCGGCTTCGGCGGAACTCAAGCGCGCCGGCGCCGCAGCGGTCGATGGCCTCGCTATCGCACGCGTTTGGTAGGGGTGATTCATGTGGCGGTAACAATCAGGCGGTGCAACAAACCGACAAAAGAGCAGCTAGCGGCTTCCGTAATCCTAACAGGCGCCTCGGCGCTACGCATGATGCGCGCCGAGCGCCGGCAGATGGGCTACATAAGCTGGAAGGACCTCGATCCCGATGAAGAGCGCCGTGTGCTGCGCACGTCGTCGCCCTCGACCGAGGACATCTATCTTCCCGACTTGGTGCGGATTGGGGCCGCAAGCGGCGAGGTGCAAGAGGATTTGTGCTTGCTGGTAGGGTCTGCAGCGCAGCGCCGCCGCATTCTTGGCGTGAGCTGGTCCGTATGCTCCGGGTTGCCCGCCGGCTCGATTCTAGAGGTGGAACCGGGGGTGTACAGTCTATCTCCCGAGGCCCTTTGTGTTGTCGTCGCCCGCGAGGTCGGCTGCATCCAGGCATTTGCCCTGGCTCAGGAGCTGTGCTCTAAGATTTCGCTGAGTGACCGCGGGAAGTATCTGCCTCCCTACACCTCGCCCGTTACGAATAAGCTTGCAAAGGACAAGGACCAGCCAGCAGACGTGGGCTACTTTGAGGTTGAGCCGGTGCTGACGCCCGATCGTCTGGCAGATTACCTCGCGGTATGCAAGGGGAATGCGGCCAAACAACTGCAGCGTCTGTGTCCCTACTTGTCAGAAAACCTGCGCTCGCCCATGGAGTGCATCATGCTCGCTCTGTTTTCGCTTCCGTTTTCCTATGGCGGATTTGCCTGCGGTCCCTTTAAGACCGACTACAAGATTGAGTTCGATGACCGCGCGCAGACAATCTCGGGGATGTCGCACGCAGTTTGCGATGCGTATCAGGAAACAGCCCGGTTTGACCTGGAATACAACGGTGAGCTGGGCCACTCTTCTCGGAGGGGACGTATCCATGATGAAAAGCGCAACACGGGTTTGATTACTATGGGAATCGAGGTCGCGACGGTCAACAACGAAATGCTCTGTGACATGGAAGCGATGGAAGCGCTCGCATGGCGCATGCACCAGCGTATGCGAAAGCGGTACCGGAATCGTGTCGATGCCCGCAGGAAGAAGCAAGAGGCGTTGCTTAACACGCTGCGGGCGTGTTTTGGGCTTAAGCCGGTCTAATTCACGTCGAAAATAGGGGGTTAATCATATGCCCTGGCCAAAATATGGCAAATATGAGTACTGTCACTAAATCAGTAACAGCAAAATCAAAGAATTTAGGACTCGTGGGCGGCATAAAGTAAGAAGATAATAAACAAATGTGGAATAACTAAGCATCAGGTTGGCGACACTGAGCGCAAAATCTGTCCGAGAGGCCAAAATTGCCTGTTACTAAATTGGTGACAGTACTCATATTTGCCATTTTTTGGCCACAGCACCCTAGGAAGGGTGCCCCGGAGCTCCCCATAGGGGAGCTCCGGGCTTCACAGGGGCACGAATAGCCCACTCCGACCTGCGAAATCTGTGCTCGCGATGCGAATGACGCCCCTAACCTTAAACTTTAGCTTGAACTTAGCTATAATGCGCTACGTTCCTACCAGGCTGTGGTTGCGGACGGACGAAATGCCCGTCCTAGTCCAAGACAGACGCGGTCAAAGGGATCCACGTAAGCGACCGCGTGCGCGCGGCGCGATCATGGCGCGTCCTAGATGTAAGCCGCACCGTCCGTTCTACTTTCTTTGGGGCAATACCGCCTCGCGGGCGAGCGGGCCAGTCGTGAAGGTGGCTGCGGCCTCCCGAGCAAACACCCCGGTGCGCAAGTGTGGGGTCAAATACCAGGTCAGCTGGTGGGAACAATCTGATATTCCGCGCAACGCACGGATCGTATACGACACAGAAGGCAGGGTAGTGGACATGGTGAGGGGCAGCTTGATGCACGCGGCTCGGTTAGGTGCTGGGACCGCAGCGGTCATCGCCGTTTTGGGCCTGAGCGGATGCGCGTTCAACCCGCTGTCTACGTTCACGACTCCCACGATCGACCAGATCGAGTACGAGACCGTCACGCCCACGGTGTCGGATGATGCCCTGGTCACTCCCGGTACCCTGACGGTCGCCCTCGATACCTCCGATGCGCCGCAGGCCATGCAGGGCGCCGACGGCGAGCTCACGGGGTATGCAGTCGACGCCGCCCGCGCCCTCGCAAGCCGCATGGGCCTTAAGGTCGCCTTTGTCGATGCGTCCTCGGCAGGTTCCGCGCTCGGCGACAATAAGGCTGATATCTTTATCGGCGAGATCAACTCCACGGACGGGGACGTTAGCTCGCTCGGCACCTGCCTGTACGATGCCGCTTCCGTGTTCGGTAAAACCAGCGATGGTGGGTCGCTAAGCGTTTCCACCGATACCCTTAACACGTCTACTCTGGGTGTCCAGATGTCCTCGGCCTCGCAGGAGGCGCTTGCTAAGCAGAGCATCACCGCCAACCAAAAGACCTACTCCAACATCAACGAGTGCTTTGAGGCGCTCGAGTCCGGCGAGGTCGACTATGTGATCTGCGACTCCACGGCCGGCGGCTACCTTGCACGTCTGATGAGCGAGATCTCCTATGTCGGTGCGCTCGAGGCACCCTCGACGCTTGGTGTTGCGGGCCTCTCGTCCAATGACGAGCTGTGCCGTGCCGTGAGCGATGCCCTCGACGGTATTACGGCCGACGGCACGCTCGAGGCGGTCCACTCTGTCTGGTATGGCACGATGCCCTACGACC
>CABUBY010000155.1 GCA_902489955.1 uncultured Collinsella sp.
GCAGGTACCGTTTGGCATGTACTTCTGAGCGAGGTCATAGTACTTGTCGCCCTCCAGGCCTGGATAGCTCACGAAGCGCACCTTGGGATGGCTCTGCAGGAACTTGGCAACGGCCAGGCCGTTCTCGCAATGACGCGGCATGCGCACATGCAGGCTCTCGAGCGAGCTGTTCAAGAAGAACGCCGCCTGCGGGTTCTGCATGGGGCCAAGATCGCGCATGAGCTGCGCGGTGGCCTTGGTAATGAAGGCGCCCTCGCGACCGAACTTCTCGGCATAGGTCACGCCATGGTAGCTCTCGTCAGGCGTGGTGAGACCCGGGAACTTGTCCGCATGGGCCATCCAGTCAAACTGGCCGTGGTCGACGATCACGCCGCCCAGGTAGGCAGCATGTCCATCCATGTACTTGGTGGTGGAGTGCGTAACGATGTCGGCGCCCCACTCAAAGGGACGGCACATCACGGGCGTCGGGAAGGTGTTGTCGACCATCAGCGGCACGCCGTGGTCATGTGCGGCCTTGGCAAAGCGCTCAATATCGAGCACGGCAAGGGCGGGGTTTGCGATCGTCTCGCCAAAGACGAGCTTAGTATTGGGTTCAAAGGCTGCTTCGAGCTCCTCGTCGGTGCAGTCGGGAGCAACAAACGTGCAGGCCAGACCCATGCGCTCCATAGTATGGGCGAGCAGGTTGTAGGTACCGCCGTAGATGGCAGAGCTCGCGACCACGTGATCGCCGGCACCGGCCACGTTAAAGATCGCAAGGAAATTCGCCGCCATGCCCGAGCTCGTGAGCATCGCGGCAGTGCCGCCCTCCATCTCGCAGATCTTGGCGGCAACCAAATCGCACGTAGGGTTCTGCAGACGGCTGTAGAAATAGCCCGACTCCTCTAGGTCAAACAGCTTGCCCATGTGCTCCGACGTGTCGTACTTCCACGTGGTGGACTGGTAGATGGGCACCTGGCGCGGCTCCGCATCTCCCGGGTGATAGCCGCCCTGAACACATGTGGTACCGATGGTCTGCTCGCTCATATCTTGCTCCCTTGCCTGGGTTACGTTTTATTCGGTTCACGATACCGCTACCCCGCACCCCTCTCAACCCATCCCCAAGGTAGGTTATGGGACAAATTGATCCGGGGCATTTATCTCAAGCCCTGGACATTTGCTCGATAGATAAAAACGAGGCATACATGAAGCTCTCGATGATTACATGCCCCGTCACGGGTACCATAGGCGGGTACACCGTGACCAAGGAGACAACGATGAAGCAAATCGATACGGCCCAGCTCGACATCACCGCCTGTCAGGCTCAAGCTGCCGAATACCACGCCCGTGGCTTTAACTGCGCCCAGGCCGTCGCCTGCACGCTCGCGCCCGCCGTCGGGCTCGACCCCCAGGTCGCCTTTACCCTCACCGAGGGCTTTGGCGCCGGCATGGGCGGCATGACCGAAACTTGCGGCGCCATCTCGGGCGCCGTGGCCATCATGGGCTTTGCAATGAGCGACGGCATGGAAAACCCAAAGACCAAGGGCCAGACCTACAAGCTGTCGCGCGAAATCGCCAAGCGTTTTGGCGAGAAGAACACGACAACCGTCTGCGGCACGCTCAAGGGCATCGGATCGGATAAGGGTCCGCTCCGCAGCTGCCCCGGCTGCATCGACGATGCCGTCGAGATTGCCTGTGATGTGCTAAAGCAGCTCGCCGAGTAATCGACAGCAACAGCAAAACGACGGCCGGTGCGCTTGGAATCCATCCAAAAGCACGCCGGCCGTCGCCGTTAGAACTCGGCAAATTCGGGAGCTCCGACCTCAATCTCCTCACGCCCCGCCATAAGCTCGCGCATCTTAGCGCAAAACAGCTCCTGCTCCCCCGCTTTGAACACCAAGTGAATCGTCACGGCATCCGCGTAATCGGTATCCGAAACCTTGGCACCCGAATCCTGCGCCAAACGAAGCACCTGCTCGTACTGCGGATAGGCCACATGCACGTCAACCGGCACGACGCTCGTCATCTCAACGATCTGCCCGGCCTCCTGAGCCGCGGCCACCGCCGCCTGCGTCGCCGCGGTATAGGCGCGTACCAAGCCACCAGGCCCCAACAGCGTGCCACCAAAATAGCGCGTCACCACGCAGCAAACATTTTTGAGCCCCGCGCCGCGCAGCACCTCGAGCGTCGGCATACCGCTCGTGCGGCTCGGCTCACCGTCATCGCTCTGGCGTTCGCGTCCATCGACCAAAATCCACGCGGGAACATTGTGTCGAGCGTCGTAATGACGCTTGCGAACCATCTCGATAAAGGCATTCGCCTCATCCTCGAACTCAATATGGACCAGCTGGGCAATAAACCGGCTCTTGCGGTCCACAAACTCGCCCGAAGCCTCAATATTCGATTGCAGAGTAAAATAGCTGTCCAACAAAGTCCCTCAACAGAATAAAGCGCAGCAACAAACAGCCTCAATAATACGGCAAAGGCCGTACCGATAACCCCGGTAAATAGAACGGCGACACCGATGATCAGGCAAAAACAGCGAGATGCCAAGAACGGAACCGCCGATGATTCCGTCAACGAAAGCGAGAACCCGTCAGCGCGAGCAAGGTGCCTTGAAAGACGAGGGCATTGACCTTATGGTCATGCCCGAAGGCTTGAAAGGCAGATTGCCGCGCTGACGGGTTCGCAGCGTCAACAAGAAAGCTGAGTGGGCCTGTAAGCCGGGTTCTGTCGTGAACGGTCATTTATCTTGTCTGCACGTTACCGTGCAGTTCCACGCACGCTACCCGAACGCGGACCGGGCCGGCCCATAGCGTTCCTATTCGCGCTTGCTCCGGATGGGGCTTGCCAAGCCGCCGTGTTGCCACGACGCTGGTGGTCTCTTACACCACCGTTTCAGCTTTTCCCTTTACGCCTTGCGGCGCAGGTGGGAGTCTTCTTTTCTGCGGCGCTTTCCGTCGGATCACTCCGCCCGGCCGTTAGCCGGCATCCCGCCCTCTGGAGCCCGGACTTTCCTCACGCGTACTGCAAGCAGCACATCGCGCGACCGTCTGGCCCACTCAGCAGTGCAAGAGTGTAACACACCGTTGCCGCAGGCAATGGCACAACGCAAACGCTCGACACGATAAACCAAGAACCGCCATGCGTTACAATGGTCCTGTCGATGGGCAACGTCGTCAGTCGAGACGCGACCGCGCTCCGCACCCCTCCGTCTACTCGGTGTGTTCCCGCCTCCTCCCCGAGGCGGGATGTCGGCATTTTTTCATGCACCGACAACCAAATAGCCTGTGGACAGCATGGGCAGCATCATGCATCTCGGCACCAAATGCAAAAAGGGACCCGTCCATTGCGGACGGGTCCCTTAAAACAAGTGATCGTCAAACCGATTTACTCGGCGTCGGTCTCCTCGTCCTTCTTCTCGGAAGGAAGCGGGGTAACCTCGATCTCGACGCCCAGAGTCTCAGCAGCGGACTTCATGGACAGGGAGATACGACGACGGTCGAGGTCGATCTCCATGACCTTGACCTGAACCTTGTCACCCACGTGGGTGACCTGAGAAGGCTGGTCGACGTGCTTGTTGGCCATCTCGGAGATGTGCACCAGGCCCTCGATGCCCTCGCCCAGGTCGACGAAAGCGCCGAACGGAACAAGCTTGGTCACAGTGCCCTCGACGATAGCACCGACGGGGTACTTCTTGACCAGTGCGCGCCACGGATCCTCGGTGGTCTGCTTGAGACCCAGGGAGGTG
>CABUBY010000156.1 GCA_902489955.1 uncultured Collinsella sp.
CGCCTCGGTGGTGGGCGTGCTGGCTATCGTTGCCGAGCCCGACGTGCTGACGCACGAGGAACGGACACTTGCCGACGCCATCATGAGCGAAGGCGAGCTGGCACTCGATCGCGCCCGCGCCATGGAGGCCCGCGAGGAGGCGGCGGTGCTCGCCAAAAACGAACAGTTGCGCGCCAACCTGCTGCGCTCCATCTCGCACGATCTGCGCACGCCGCTTACCAGTATTTCGGGTAATGCCGACGTGCTGCTCGACCAGGGCTCGACCGGCACCGCGGTGCTCGATGCCCAGACGCGCCGCGGCCTGCTTCTATCCATTCGCTCGGATGCGCTGTGGCTCAACGCCACCGTCGAGAATCTGCTCGCCATCACCAAGCTCGAGGGCGGCGGTATGCGCCTGTCGACCACGCTCGAGCTCATGGACGATATCGTCGAGGAGGCACTGCGCCACGTAAATCCGGCCGTGCGCGAACACGACCTTAAGGTGGTGGCGTGCGATGAGCCGGCGCTCGTCAACGTCGACGCGCGCCTGATGGTGCAGCTGGTGGTCAATCTGGTGAACAACGCCATCACCTATACGCCCGCAGGCTCGCATATCATGATTTCGATTAGCGTCGACGATGGACGTGTGGCGTGCTCGGTGGCCGATGACGGCCCGGGCATCGCACCCGAGGACCGCGAGCGGATCTTCGAGTCGTTCTATACCGCCAACCATGGCCTGGCCGACAGCCACCGCAGCGTTGGCCTGGGTCTTTCGCTCTGCCGTTCCATTGCGTTGGCACATGGCGGTAGCATAGAGGTTGCCGCGGCGGACCCGCACGGTTCGATCTTTACGATTGAACTTCCCGCCGCCGACGTTTCGTTTGATAAGGAGTAGCGCTGTGCCGAACTCTGCCGTAAAACCGCTCATCTTGGTCGTTGAGGACGACCCCGCCGTTCGCAATCTTATTGTTGCCGCGCTCGAGGCGCACGGCTTGCGCCATATGGCTGTGGAGACCGCCCATGCCGCTATCGCCGCTGCCTCATCGCAGGCACCGAGCATCGTGCTGCTCGATCTGGGCCTGCCCGATATGGACGGCGTCAAGGTGGTGGAGTCGGTGCGCGCATGGTCGGGCATGCCGATCATTGTGGTCTCGGCGCGCAGCGAGGACGCGGACAAGATTCGCGCGCTCGATGCCGGCGCCGACGACTACCTGACCAAGCCGTTTTCGGTCGAGGAACTGCTCGCGCGTATTCGCACGACGCTCAGGCGCCTTTCGTATGCGCAAACGGGCGGCGTTGCCTCCGAGGGCTCGTTCGATACCGGTGAGCTGCATATCGATTTTGATGCCGGCATCGCCACGATGGACGGCGAGGAGCTGCATCTGACGCCGATCGAGTACAAGCTCTTGTGCCTGCTGGCACATAACGCCGACAAGGTACTGACGCACCAGTTTATCCTGCACGAGATTTGGGGCACGGCGACCAAGAGCGACCTGGCGAGCCTGCGTGTCTTTATGGGCACGTTGCGTAAGAAGATCGAGTCCGACCCCGCGCATCCGCGCTATATCCAGACGCACGTGGGTATTGGTTACCGATTGGTCATCCAGGGATAGGTCGGCATCCGCCATCCCAATATGAGTTGTGGTGAAATACGGTCTAAATTTGCCTAATTCCAGGCAAAACAGTCCGTATTCCACCGCAACTTTGTTTACTTGTCCTTGGGCTTGCTGGCGTAGAACTTCTTCTTTTTGGACTTGCCGGCAGGGGAGGGTTTGCCGGCAAAGTTGGACTTGCCGTTGCCGGTCTGCGCGTGCGTGGGTACTGCCGCACGAGGCTTGCGCGCCTCGGGGTTGCGCAGCTCCTCGGTTCGCTCGGCAATCTCCTCGGCGCTAAAGCCGACCTCGGCCATGGCGTCCTCAATGGGCAGGCGGCGCACGATATAGCAGTGGTGCACCTTCTGGTTGCGTGCGAAGTCCTCGGGAATGGTCTGCGTCGTAATGTCCTCCAGCACGACGCCCGCGCGCGCGAGCTTGCGCGTCTCGGGGCGGAAGCCGCGCAGGTTGCAGCTAAAGATGGCGTGGCCGTCCTGTGCGAGCAGGCGCGATACGCCGGCCAAAAGCTCAACATGGTCGCGCTGGACATCCCAGGTGCGGCGGCCCATCTTGGACGAGTTCGAAAACGTGGGCGGGTCGACAAAGATCAGGTCCCAGCGGTTGCGTGTCTGGCGCTGGTCGCGAATCCAGGCGAGCACGTCGTCGCGCACAAAATGATGCTGCGGACCAACAAAGCCGTTCTGGCGCATATTGCGCTCGGCCCAGTCCAGGTAGGTGTTGGAAAGGTCGACCGTCACGGTCTCCTCGACGCCGCCGTCGGCCGCATAGCAGGTGGCGGTGCCGGTGTAGGCAAACAGGTTGAGGAAGCGGCGCGCCTGCTTGGCGTGCTCGCGCACCAGGTTGCGCGTGACGCGATGATCCAGGAAGATGCCCACATCCAGGTAGTCATCAAAGTTGACGGCAAAGGTGAGTCCGCCCTCTTCGATGAGCGGCAGACGACGGCGCGCGATGTTGGCGCGCTCGCCCGAGCCGCCCTTGCCGGCGCCCTGCTTACCGTACTGCGAGCCGCCGCGCGAACGCATGCGGGCCTTGGCGTGCACATGCTCGGCCGGAACATCAAGGATACGCGGCGCGATGGCCAAGATGTCGAGCATGCGGGCCTGGGCTAGCGCGGGATCGATGGTCTTGGGTGCGGCGTATTCGGCGATGACGAGCCAGCGGCCCGGCGTCTGCGGGCAACCCTCGTACAGGTCGATGGCAGCGGAGTAGTCGGGCAGGTCGGCATCGTAGACGCGGTAGCAGCTCACGCCCTCGCGCTTGGCCCACTTGCGGCGCAGACGGGCATTCTTGCGCAGGCGGTTGGCGAACTGCTCGGACTCCGGGATGAGCACGGGCAGCGGCTTGCCGTCGCCCAAGTCGAGCGTGGCGGTAGGTTCGGGCATGAGGGTGTCGGCGGCTTCGTCTTGGGCATCTGCGGTCTGCTCCTCGGCATCTGCGCTGGTCGCAGCTTCGAATGCCGCGGCGGCGTGGTCGAGCGAGGGCCAAACCTCAAGAGCCGCCTCCTCGTTATTGGGCATGATGGCGATCGAACGCTCGGGCTCGGCGTGGAGCGCGCGGGTCAGCAATCCGTCGCGGGTGAGCGCGGCGACCGGTGCCGAAGCGAGCTCGGGCGCGCGGCGCAGCTCGCCGACCAGCGTCATGGCGTCGTGCATGAGCGAAAGCGGGGTCTCGGTGGTGTCTGCGACCACGGCGGCACTGGCGACGGCGCCCGCATGGTCCAGCACGGTGGCGGGCTTGGCGGCACAAAAGTCGACAAAACGCTTGTAGCCGGCGCACTTGGCCATGCGCTCGGCAGTCTTGCGGGCGGCGGGGTCGATGTCTACGGCCACGATGCGCGCCTGGCGCTCGCGCGCTGCCGCCCCGCGCTCGCGCGCCTCGGCAAGCAGCTGCTCCCACAGAGCGGCGTCGTGCAGCTGCCAGCCCTCAAAGCCCCAGCGCTCGCGTGCGGCGCCCGGGGCGCGGTCGGTCAGAATGTTCACGGCCTCCAGCAGCAGACCGCCGCCGGCGCACGAGGCATCGATCAGCGTGGGAAGGGCTTCGTTCTCGTAATCGTTGGCCGTCAGTTCGCGCTCGCATAGTGCGGTCCAGCCGACCTGCGCCAGCACCAGGGCGGCGTAGTCGGGGCGCAACACG
>CABUBY010000157.1 GCA_902489955.1 uncultured Collinsella sp.
TTCTGCTTCTCGAGCAGTTTGCGCTTACGCGAGATATCGCCGCCGTAGCACTTAGCAAGCACGTCCTTGCGACGCGCCTTGACGGTGGAACGGGCGATGATCTTGTTGCCGATAGCACCCTGGATGGGCACCTCGAACAGCTGACGCGGGATGATCTCCTTGAGCTTGTCGCACAGGCCACGGGCCAGGCCATATGCCTTGTCCTTATGGACGATAAACGAAAGCGCGTCCACCTCGTCGCCCGAAAGCAAAATATCGAGCTTCACGAGCTCGGAGGGACGGTACTCGTTGAACTCGTAGTCGAGCGAGGCGTAACCCTTGGTGCGGCTCTTGAGCTGATCAAAGAAGTCCAAGATGAGCTCGGCGAGCGGCATATCGAAGCGCATCTCGACCGATTTGCTCGTCAGGTGGATCATGTCGGTTGTGACGCCGCGGTGCTCGATGGCGAGCTGCATGACGGCACCCGTGTACTCAGGCGGGCAGATGATCTTTGCCTTGAGGTAGGGTTCCTCGATACGTTCGATTCGTGTGGCCTCGGGAAGGTCCTGCGGACTGCGGACATCGATCATTTCGCCGTCGGTCTTGTAGACGTGATAGACGACCGAGGGACTCGTGGCAATGAGGTCCAGGTTGAACTCGCGCTCCAGGCGTTCCTTGACGACTTCCATGTGCAGCAGGCCCAGGAAGCCCACGCGGAAGCCAAAGCCAAGCGCCACCGACGTCTCGGGCTCCCACACCAACGACGGGTCGTTGACGTGCAGTTTATCGAGCGCGTCACGCAGGTTCTCGTAGTCCTTATTATCGATCGGGAACAGGCCCGTATAGACCATGGGCTTGGCCTCGCGATAACCGGGAAGCGGCTCGGGGCAGGGGTTCGACGCCCACGTAAGGGTATCGCCTACACGAACGGCCTCGGGGTCCTTCAGGCCCGTGACCACGTATCCGACCTCGCCGACCGTCAGCGCGTCGACCGGAGTCTCGGCGGGACGCTTGACGCCCACGCCATCGACCAAAAAGTCGCCCTTTGCCTGCATCATGCGCAGGGTATCGCCCTTTTTGATGGAGCCGTCAAAGATGCGCACCGTGGCGACAACACCACGATACTCGTCGAAGTACGAATCCAGGATGAGTGCCTTGAGCGGCGCGTTCGCATCGCCCTTGGGCGGAGAGATCAAAAAGACAATGGACTCCAGCAGATCGTGGATGCCCTCGCCGGTCTTGCCCGAGACACACACGGCATCATCGGCAGGGATCGCCAGGTCATCCTCGATCTCGGTCTTAACCTCATCGGGATGGGCCGAGGGCAGGTCGATCTTGTTGATGGCCGGTACAATGTCCAGATTGGCGTTCATGGCGAGCGTCGCGTTAGAAACGGTCTGCGCCTCGACGCCCTGCGTGGCGTCGACAACGAGTACCGCGCCCTCACAGGCTGCCAGCGAGCGCGAGACCTCATAGGTAAAGTCCACGTGGCCCGGCGTATCGATCAGATTGAACTGATACGTCTCACCATCGTCGGCGTCATAGGAAACGCGGACGGCATTGGACTTGATCGTAATGCCGCGCTCGCGCTCGATATCCATGGTGTCGAGCAGCTGCGACTCCATGTCGCGTTCGTCGACGGTATGGGTGAGCTCGAGGATGCGGTCACTGATCGTGGACTTGCCATGGTCGATATGCGCAACGATCGAGAAGTTGCGGATGTGGGAAATGTCAATTGAAGTATTCATGCGGACTATCTTACCCGAGCGGTACAAAAAATGGAGCCTGTTCCATAAAACAGGCTCCATTTATGCGCGTAATCTGTGTGGTGTGAAATTTACAACTTAAGCGTTGATGCTGTTCACGAGCTTGGCAAGACCGGACTTGCGGTTGGAAGCCTGGTTCTTGTGGATAACATGCTTGGCGGCAGCCATGTCGAGACGCTTGGTGACGGTCTTGAGGGCAGCCTGGGCCTTCTCGGCGTCGCCCTCGGCGACGGCGGACTGGACGTGCTTGGTCAGCGTCTTGAGCTCGGACTTGACAGCCTTGTTACGCATGCGAGCTGCCTCATTGGTGCGGATACGCTTCTTCTGAGACTTGATGTTTGCCACTTCTGGAGTTCCTTTCGAGTTCCTTGCAAAAAATGTATGACACCTCTGAGACACGGTGAGGTCATGCAAGCGCCTACTATAGCACGCTCCCCCTCAAAGGGATAGAACGAATTTGTCAAATAGGCAGGTATCATCACGATTTTCTCAAGATGTTCGTAATCCAGAGCAAAAGCGCGGTCTGAGAATCGGCCGAACCCTTAAGCGCGAGTTCCACATCGACCGCACCCTCGAGCGCTGCGACGAGCTCTGCCATCGAAAAGCGACGTGCCCAGGTCAGGTGATTCTTGACCTGCCAGGACTGGAGCTTGAGCGTTGCGGCCAGCTCACGACCCTGTCCGCGCGCATCGAGCGCCTTGGCAACGATCAGCTCACGGATGCGACCGCATAGCAGCGTATAGGTCCACACGTAACTCTTGGAGGGCAGAAGCTTAAAGAGCTCGAGCGAACGCTGCATATCGCGAGCCGAGACCGCATTGAGAAAGTCCCAGGGTTGAACCTCGGCCGTACGTACGATCCAGCGCTCAACGTCGGCAAGCTCAATCTGGGGCGCCTCGACCATCTGGGCAAGCTTAGCCAAATCGTTATCGAGCATGCGAGTGTTTTCACCCGAACGCGAGACGAGCTCCTCGGCGGCCGCCGTCGAGATCGACTTGCCGTGCTGTGTCGCCATCTGCTGCACGCGGCGCGGTAGCTCCCAGCGCTTGGTGCCGGAGCAATCGATCACGGCCTTCTTGTCGATCTTGGCAATCGCCTTATACAGGCGTGTGTTCTTGGCAAGCGAGTCGGCGATAATGAGGCAGACCGTTGTGGGGCTGGGACTCGCCAGATACTCAACGAGCGGCTCCGAGACCGCCTTGGCGAGCTTTGAGCAGCCATCAAGGATTACCAAGCGAAACTCGCTGCCCATGGGAAAGGTATTAAGCGATCCGATAATAGACTCGATATCGGGGTCCTTGGTCATGTCGCGCTCGTCGAGGTTGAACTCGACCATACCCGACTTTTCCAGACGCGCTTTCATACGCGAGACGGCGTGATCGCGCTTGACTCCGTCGGTACCGACGATCAGATATGCCGGCAGCAAACCGGTTTCGGACATTGCGCTCCCCTCCCGCAGGCCTTTGTATTCGCTCCGTGTCATTCTAGCCCAGGGGCCCACCACACGCCAACGACGTCGTCACGGTCGCTGGCATCGCATCGCAAAGCCATTCGCAGTCGGC
Source organism: uncultured Collinsella sp. (assembly GCA_902489955.1). Lineage (GTDB taxonomy): Bacteria > Actinomycetota > Coriobacteriia > Coriobacteriales > Coriobacteriaceae > Collinsella. Next base: position 3,308 of record CABUBY010000157.1, read on the forward strand.
GTGACGGTAATGTCGCCGTGTTCGATGGTGCACGCGAACACACCGCCCGCTTCCTTAACGGCATCGATGCAGGCATCGGACGGATGGCCGTATCGATTCCCCTCGCCCGCGCTCGCGAGGGAAAGCTCGGGCTTCAGGACGCCCAGCAACTCTCCATCGACTGAAACCTTGGAGCCGTGATGCCCAAGTTTAAGGACATCGATATCCCCCACCTCCTGAACGAATTCCCGTTCTTGATCGAGTTCGGCATCACCGGTGAGGAGCATGCGCAGGCCCTTGCCCTCCTGAACATAGGAGAGCAGCAGGACAAGCGAGTCCTCATTTCCCTCGCCATCCACGGACTCGAATGGCCACATCACGCGGGCGCAAAATGAGCCGATGTC
>CABUBY010000158.1 GCA_902489955.1 uncultured Collinsella sp.
CGCCTTTTTGCTCTGCGACCGAAGCGACCACCACAAAGGGGACAGGCACCTTCGTGGTGGTTTGGGGTGGGGCTCGCTGCTATCATGGACAACGTTGAATTTCTACGAAGGAGCAGGGCATATGGCGATTCTTTTGGGATGCGATTCCGTCAGCCTAGAGTTTCCCACCAAGCATATTTTCGATAGCGTGACGCTCGGCGTGGGCGAGGGCGACCGTATTGGCATCGTCGGCAAAAACGGCGACGGCAAGTCGACGCTGCTGAGCGTGCTCGCCGGTACGCTGGAGCCCGATGGCGGACGCGTGACGCACCGCCGCGGCACCACGATCGGATTGCTCGGCCAAAAGGACAACCTCGTCGATACCGACACCGTGCATCATGCCGTTGTGGGCGACACGCCCGAGTACGAGTGGGCGTCGAGTCCGCGTACGCGCCAGATTCTCGCCGGCCTCATTAGCGATGTGCCCTGGGAGGGCACGGTGGGCGAGCTTTCGGGCGGCCAGCGCCGTCGCGTGGACCTCGCGCGCCTGCTGATCGGCGACTACGACGTGCTCATGCTCGACGAGCCCACCAACCACCTGGACATGCGCACCATCAACTGGCTCGCGCGTCACTTAAAGGCCCGCTGGCAGCGCGGCCAGGGCGCCATGCTCGTGGTCACGCACGACCGCTGGTTCTTGGACGAGGTCTGCACCAGCATGTGGGAGGTCCACGACGGCCAGGTCGATCCCTTCGAGGGCGGCTATTCGGCATACATCCTGCAGCGCGTGGAGCGCGACCGCATGGCCGCCGTCACTGAGGAGCGCCGCCGCAACATGGCGCGCAAGGAGCTCGCGTGGCTGAGCCGCGGCGCCCAGGCCCGTTCCACCAAGCCCAAGTTTCGCGTGGATGCCGCTCGCGAACTCATCGCCGACGTACCGCCCGTGCGCGACGAGCTGGAGCTCAAGCGCCTCGCTGTGAGCCGTCTAGGCAAGCAGGTCATCGACGTGATCGACGTTGACGCTGGCTATGCGGATACCGACGGCGCGCCCAAGCAGGTGCTCTCCGACGTAACCTGGCTCATCGGTGCGGGCGACCGCTATGGTCTGCTGGGCGAGAACGGCGCAGGCAAGTCCACGCTGCTCGACGTGATTCAGGGCAAGATCGCGCCCCTGCGCGGCCGCGTGAAGATCGGCCAGACGGTACGTTTTGGCGTGCTATCGCAGCAGCTCGAGGAGCTCGAGCCCTACATGGGCGACACGATCCGCGAGGTGCTCAGCAACTATAAGAAGTATTACGTCATTGACGGCAAGGAGACTTCGCCCGAGAAGCTTTGCGAGCGCCTGGGCTTTACGACGCAGCAGCTCTGGAGCCGCATCGGCGATCTTTCGGGCGGCCAGCGCCGTCGCCTGTCGCTGCTGCTGACGATTCTGGACGAGCCCAACGTGCTCATCCTGGACGAGCCGGGCAACGACCTGGATACCGACATGCTGGCGATCCTGGACGAGCCCAATGTGCTCATCCTGGACGAGCCGGGCAACGACCTGGATACCGACATGCTGGCGATTGTCGAAGACCTGCTCGACGGCTGGCCGGGCACGCTGATTCTGGTGACGCACGACCGCTTTTTGATAGAGCGCGTGACCGACCAGCAGTGGGCACTGCTCGATGGCCACCTGACGCATATGCCCGGCGGCGTCGACCAGTACCTGCGCCTGTGCAACGCCACGGCCGAGGGCGAGCCCGTGGGCGCGCCGAGTGCCAAGACCGGCACGTTCGACACCGGCGCCGCGGCGGTTGCGGCCGAAAAGCCCAAGACGAGTGGGCAGCCCAACGGTCTTTCCAACGCCGAACGCCAGAAGCTTCGTCGCGAGGTGAGCTCACTCGAGCGCAAGATGGAGACGCAGCGCGCCCGCGTTGAGGAAGCCGAGGCAGCAATGGCCCAGGTCAACCCCACCAACTACACGGCGCTGGGCGAGCAGCAGGCAAAGATCGACGAGGCTCACGCCGCCATGGACGAGCTGGAGATGGCGTGGCTCGAGGCGAGCGAAAAGCTCGAGGGCGAGGAGTAGGCGAGAATGATCAAAGCCGCGTTTTTCGATATCGACGGTACGCTGCTGAGCTTTAAGACCCACCAGATTCCGGCGTCGGCGCAGCAGGTGCTCGACAGCTTTCGCGAGCATGGGATTGCGTGCGTGATCGCCACGGGTCGCCCGACCTACCAGATGCCGGATTGGCTGTTCGATTTGGGTTGGGATGCGTACATTACGCTTTCGGGCCAGCACTGCTTTGATGCCGAGGGGGTTTACCGCAGCTGCCCGATCGATCCGGACGACGTTGCGGTGATCGTGGACCAGGTGGCGCAGGGGCGCTACGATTCGCTGTGCATGCAGGGCGAGAACTCGTTTGTGAACCGCCTGTCCGAGCGCGTGGTGACGGCTGGCAGCAACGCGGGAATCGTCTACCACGAGGAGCCGTTTGAGCACGCCTTTGACGCGCCGGTCTACCAGTTTTGCGCCTTTGTGGACCCGGCCGACGAGCATATCGTGACCGATGCGGTGTCGCATTCGCTCACCACGCGCTGGTGTGACCTGTTCTGCGATATTATTCCCGCTAACGGCGGCAAGGACCTGGGTGTCGCGGCGACGCTGGAGCGGCTGGATATCGACGCGAGCGAGGCGATCGCTTTTGGCGACGGCGAGAACGACCTGTCGATGTTCTCGGCCGTGGGCACGAGCGTGGCCATGGGCAACGCGCAGGATACCGTGAAGGCCGCAGCGACCTACGTAACGACCGCCGTAGACGATGACGGCATCTACAACGCCGCGAAGCACTTTGGATTGATGTAACTGCGGGCCGGCACCCGGCGCCTGGGGACACTCCTTGCAGGGCGTCCCCATTTTGTTTTCGTCCCGTGCGTTTTGTGAAACACGGTTAACTTTTTAAACAACGTAGTAAGACATGGGCAACTTTTGCGGTAAAGTTAGCCGTGGAAAGTATCCAAAGGCTAACTAGCAATCATCGCGAAAGGCGGCCCATGGCCCTACGTGAATCCGGAGAAGACTATCTCGAATCGATCTACGTTCTGTCGGAACGTCAGGGCATCGTGCGCTCGATCGACGTTGCGGAGTACCTCGGCGTAACCAAGGCGAGCGTCTCTAAAGCCATGGCGACGCTGGAGAACAGCGGCTATGTCGAAATGGGCAAGCGCGACGTTCATCTGACGGAGCGTGGTCTGGAGGTCGCTCGCCAAATGTGGAAGCGTCACTGCTTTTTCGTGGGGCTGCTGGAGGATGCGGGTGTTTCGGCTGAGGTCGCGTCGCAAGAGGGCTGCCACATGGAGCACTGCCTGAGCGAGGCAAGCTTCGAGAAGCTACGGGCGATGTTGGGCCGGGAAGATGTAGCGGGTCCAACAACAGAAGCCTAACTGTCCCACGGTAGCGCAGAGTTCACGCAAAGCGCGAACCAGCGACTGGGACCAGCGGCCCTTTCGGCCAAGTCCATTTCAGCAAAGGAACCCCGCTAGCAAGCGATGCCCAAGAACCGCCAGCAACGTTACTGCAGGCCGGGACCGGGCTTGGTTTTGAAAACACTCCGCAGCGCGAGGCCCGCCTTTCCGTTGCTCCGTAGGAGCA
>CABUBY010000159.1 GCA_902489955.1 uncultured Collinsella sp.
TGCGGAACTCACGATAAACCTTATGCCCCGCCCCTCCGGAGCCACACGGGAGCCAGGTTAACTAATTCGGTCCCGGCATTCAGAAAAGTCAGTGCAGCAAAATGGCGATGCGGATGGAATGCACAAGATAGGAGCACGTTGTTGGGACGCGCTCTTTTAAGTTGCGGTGGAATAGTTCCTGTTTTTGGGCTTGAAGGCCGATTTTAGGGACTATTTCACCGCAACTGAGGGGTGGGATGTGGGGTTAGCGCTCGTAGATTAAGTTGCCGGCTAGGTAGGTGGCTTGGACTTTGGTGGCTTGGAGTTCTTGGGGGTCGATGGTGAGCGGGTTTTGGTCCAGGACTACCAGGTCGGCATACTTGCCGGGCTCCAAGCTGCCGAGGTTTTGCTCGTCGCCCGCTGCATAGGCGCTGCCCAGGGTGTAGTTGCGCAGGGCTGTTGCTGCATCGATGCGCTCGCTCGGTAACCAGCCGCCCTCGGGCCAGTGGCTTTTGGGGTCCTGGCGCGTGATAGCCGTGTAGAGCACGTTCATGCTGGTAACGGGCGTGATAGGGCTGTCGGTACCGAAAGCTTGGCGAATGCCGCGCTGCTTATAGGTCGCAAACGGCCACATGATGCGGCTGCGCTCCAGGCCCAGATCGCGCTCCGGTCCACCCGGGTCGAGTGTAATGTGACAGGGCTGGCTCGAAGCAACCACGTTGAGCTTGCGCAGGCGGTCGATGTCCTTGGGCAGGAGGTTCTCCAGGTGCTCGAGCGTGTTATGGCCGTGCTGGGGCAGGCCGTACAGGTCGGCCGCTTCCTCGAAGATATCCAGCGCGGCATGAATCGCACCGTCACCAATGACGTGGATGCGCACGGTGTGACCGCGCTCCGCGGCCGCCAGAACCAGCTTGCGCATACGCTCGGCGGGAACCGTCAGGCGACCTTGATCGCCCGGGAAGCGCGGGTTGGTATAGGGCTCGGTGAGATAGGCCGTGTGTTCGCTCGACACGCCGTCGAAGAACTGCTTAAAGCCTGGCGCCGAAAGCAGCGCGTTGTTCGCGTAACGTACCTGCAGCTCTTCCAAGCGCGATTGGTCATCCAGCAGCGTGGGAAACAAATGGGCTCGGATGCCCAACTTGCCGGCTGCCTGCAGTTTGTCGTAGACGTCGTCGCGGATAAAATCGCAGCCCGGCATGGGCATGAGCGACATATCGCATATCGAGGTGATGCCCTGCTCGGCCATCCGCCTCATTTGATCGGCGTAAGCGCTTGCGATGCGATCCTCGCCCAGCCACTCAAGGCAGCGCGGTAGCAGCTGCATGGCAGCCGCCTCGTGAGCAATACCCGTGAGCTCGCCGTTTGCGTCCTTGTCGTAGCTACCGCCCGCTGGTGGCTCGCTGTCGCGCGTGACGCCGAGTGCATCGAGTGCGCGGCTGTTGAGCCACAGCGTGTGCCCGTCGCCCGAATACATAACACAGGGACGATCGGGGAATGCCACATCGAGCGACGCCTTGGTAGGATGCTCGGGCGGGTCCCAACGGTAGTCGCGCCAGCCCTGCGTCACAACCCAAGCGTCGTCGGGCAGGTCCTGGGAAAACTCGAGCGCATGTTGCACCAGCGCCGCCTCGGACGTGCCCATATCCATGAGCATGTACGGCGAGGAACCGACCGAGGTATGGAAGAAGTGCAGATGAGCGTCATGGAAACCGGGGCAGACAAACTGCTCGCCGTAGTCGATAACCGACGTAGCGGCAGGAGCGGCGGCGATCACGTCATCGGGCGCACCGACTGCGACGATACGGTCGCCTGCGATGGCAATCGCCAGCTCACGGGCGGTATCGATGCCGTCTTGCGAGGTAAAGACGTTCTTAGAGCGGATAATCCGATCGATATGTTGCATGGGCATCCCCATCTCTGGCAGGAAATTCAACACCCCCGAGTGTACTCCCCCGCCCTTGTAACAAAACCCCAAGCGGCAAACGGCAACTTTACCAGCCCTAGCGGCAGGTGGCATACTGGAGAGAGCCTGTACGATTTTGCGATCAACCCAGCAAGGAGCAAATCGACCATGACGAAGACCAAGGCACAGCAGATTATGGCGGCGACCGAGGCTCGCGCGGCTGACGACGTCACCGCAGCCATCCAAGATATCGCTACCGAGTTTGAACCATATATCATCAAGCAGCGCCGGCACTTCCATAAGCACCCGGAGCTGAGCCTCGCCGAGGAGCGCACGACCTCCGACATCGCCAACCAGCTCGACGCCATGAATATCCCCTACGAGCGTCCGCTCAAGACCGGCTTGGCGCCGGATGCCTATCGCGAGGACGGCACGCCACGCCGCCGCATCCTGCTGCGCGCCGACATCGACGCCCTGCCCGTCACCGAACAGACCGGCGAGGAGTTCGCCAGCGTCAACGAGGGCTGCATGCACGCCTGCGGCCACGACTGCCATATCGCCATGATGCTCGGCACGCTGCAAATCCTGCGCCATATGACCGACGACATCCACGGCGAAGTCCGCATCGTCTTCCAGCCCAGCGAGGAAAACGGCCAGGGCGCCAAGCTCATGATCGGCACGGGCGTGCTCGACGGCGTCGATGGCGCCTACGCCGCGCACATCTGGAGTGAGGTCGACGCCGGCACCGTGAGCTGTGAGCCCGGACCGCGCATGGCCAATACCGACTGGTTCCGCATCGACGTCCGCGGCACCTCGTGCCACGGCGCCATGCCCCAGCGCGGTCACGACGCCGTTATGGTTGCCGCCGAGATCGTCAACGCTCTGCAGACCATCGTTTCGCGCGAGATCAGTCCCTACGAGCCGGCCGTCATTACCGTCGGCGAGCTGCACGGCGGCACCGCGCGCAACGTTATCGCCGGCACGGCCTACCTCGCCGGCACGGTGCGCACCTACGGAGATTCGACCCACGAGGAAATGCCGGAGCTCATGCGCCGCATCGTGGAGCATACCGCGGCCGCCTTGGGCGCCGAGGCAGAGCTCACCGACTACACCATCGCCAATTACAAGGTCGAAAACGATGCCGCCTCGAGCGAGCGCTGCCGCCAGGCAGTAATCAAATGCCTGGGCCCCACCGGCCAAGGCCATTATCGCGGCACACTCTCGGGTGAGGATTTTTCGGAGTACCTGCGCCGCGTACCGGGCGTGCTCGCCTTTGTTGGCACGCGCAACCCCCAGATTGGCGCCACGTACGCCCAACATTCTTGCTTCTACAAGATTGACGAGTCGGTACTGGCCAAGGGCTCCATGGTGGCCGCCCAATATGCCATCGACTTTTTGGCCGAGCCCACACAAGAAGAGCTCGACGGCCCCACGATTGCCGCGGTCGCCGAGACCAATCCCGACCTGGCAGCCAAACTGCGCTCTGCCAAGGCCACGGCCGCCGAGGCCCGCGACGCCATGCACGATGCCCGCACCGCCCGACACGCCGCAATCAAGGGCATCCACGACGCTCGCGCCGCCGCCCGCCGCGAGGA
>CABUBY010000160.1 GCA_902489955.1 uncultured Collinsella sp.
ATCGTGCGCTGCGCCTGCGATATTGGATTGGCTTACGTGATCAAGAAGGCGTAATAGCGGCGGGGAGGACCAACTTGGCCCTCCCCGCTGTATCTAGTCTGCCTTCAGGCACTCGGGTAAGACGTTTGCAACTGCATTCATCGCCTGCGGCCTCAGGTATTGCTCATTGAGCTTTGCCTTTTTGTAGGCATAGCGAGTGTCTGCTGAGTATTTGACCAATACATCGGCAAAGAATCGCTCCCAGCTCAGGTAATCGCGGCTTTCGATATAGCTCGAAGGGTCCTTGAGGATTTTTGGAATGTCGTTGTTGGGGATGAGGCCAGATTGCAGAAGTGTCCACTCAAATGATTCCGGGAGGAACAAGCGAACGTTCTTGTAAACGCGCTGTCCGAGCACCTTTTCGATGTAGGGACCAAATGCTGCGCCGTCTCCAATGGCAAGAACGTTTTGCTCGGGGCATTCGTGAATTGTCCGCTTTAGATTTGCTACGCCGGTGGCGGTATAGCAGGGGATCCCGAGTCGGTTGCAAAGAGCGTCGTAGAATTGATAGCCAGATTTGCTATCCTCGACAACTACGGCGTCGGGTACCTCGAATCCAACATTTAGATCCTGATACAGCATACTTGCTGTGTGGTCATATAGCGGCTTGGTCACCGAGTAGAAGCGCCTGTCGCTCTTGCGGCCATTGATTGTTTTACTCGTCGTGTTGACTAACTTCAGGATCTCATCAACGCTGTAGGGGAGCTCGTTGGCCTCGCGACGAGATATCAGAACAAAATAGTTGGACGAGCCGTTTACGGATTTGGCGAAGTCCTTTGAGTAGATAAACTCGTTGCCCTCATCTAGAAAGACGATTGAATCTTCGATGATCGACAGCTCGCGCTCCCAGCGTCTGCCGGAAAGCGTTTCGCAAGGTACGTCGCAGCTGAGCGTGACGCCGCTTTCCTGTCCTCGGTCGTTATAGTCGCGGATCATCGAGATAAGCGTCGTTTTGCCCGTGCCGCTGTTGCCGCGTATAAAGGAAATATTGCGCTTAAACGTGAGTGTGTATTTGACCTTTGCACGCTCTACGATAACGGTATGCGTTCCCTTCATTACTCATCAACATCCAAAAAGTCATTCGTGGCACCTACGAACTCCTGCATGTTCCTGACGATGCGGCCATCGTTATCGATGCGAATCTCAAAACGCTTCCAAGGGAACTTCATGATGTGGTATAGGGTTACAAGGACGTCTTGCTCTTTGCCGATCTTGAGTAGCCAGCGGGCACAGTTGTCTCCGCAGGTGGATGCGTTGAACACCATATTTGGGAGATTGCGAACCAGCAGCAGCGTCTTGACGCCGCCGGACAGTTCGAGTGGGGTGATCGAGCCCAGCTGTTTGCTTACGATGTTGTGGGGACCGATGAGCTCTGATCCGTCCACGCTTTTAATAATCTGTGCGGCCATAGGGTCTTCGAACCATGAGTCCAAGTATGAGTTCCTAAAATAGGTCTCGGTATCGTAGATGGAACTGGGGTAATCTCCCAGATGGATGCTTAACATGCGCGTCTCCAGACGTTGTGTGACTGCAATGATTATATGCCAGTAATAAAGTGCCGCCAGTAGCGAGGTTGCTGCTGGCGGCACTGGCATTATTAGCGTGTGAATCGCGTTGATGGATATGCTCGCGAGGCTACTTTTCGAGATGCTCTTTCAGCAGCTCCAGTGCGTGGGCGTAGCCTTGGAGGCCCTCGCCGGTGATGGTGGCGAAGCAGGCTAGGCGTGCATAGCTCACCTGGCGGAAGTCCTCGCGGGTCTCGACGGCGCTGATGTGGACCTCCACAGCTGGGATGGCGACGGCCTTGAGGGCATCGAGGATCGCCACGCTCGTGTGCGTGTAGGCAGCCGGGTTGATGACGATGCCGTCGACCTTGCCGTAAGCCTCCTGGATCTTGTCGACGATGCTGCCCTCGTGGTTGGACTGGAAGACCTCGACCTCGTCGAAGCCCTGTGCGGCACCCGCTTCCTGGCAGATCTGCACTAAGCGATCGTAGTTGTCGCTGCCGTAGATGCCTGGCTCGCGAATGCCGAGCATGTTGAGGTTGGGGCCGTTAATGACGAGTGCTTTCATGGTTGCTTCCTTTGCGGTTGAAAAACCACCACAAAGGTGCCTGTCCCCTTTGTGGTGGTTTTGGTTAGAGAGCGGGTGGGAGGGTGTCGAGGAGGGCATGGGCGGTGTTGGCGGCGCAGTCGCGTGATTCGATGATGTAGTCGGCCCAGGCGCGGTAGCGCGGCATACGCTGCTCGGCCAGCTTGTCGATGCCGTCGCGCGCGGTGATGGGGCGGCCCTTGTGGGCGAGCTCGTCGAGCTTGCGATTGAGCATCACAATTTGGCTGTTCTGGTGCAGCAGCGGGTAGTTCTCGTCGCGCGTGACCACGCCGCCGCCGGTGGAAAGCACCAGGCCGCTGCGCTTGGAAATGTCGGCCAGCTCCGCTGTCTCTTGCTCGCGGAAGGCGGCCTCGCCGCGCTCGACGATAAAGTCGGCGCAGGGCATGCCGAGGCGTTCCTCGAGGGCTCGGTCCAGATCGATGTGCTCGCGACCCGTGAGCAGGGCAATCTGCTCACCCACGCGGGTCTTGCCCGAGCCCGGCATGCCGATCAGCGCGATGTTCTGTTCGCGGCGTGACAAGCGCTCCGTTACATCCAGGATGCGCTCGCGCAGGGTGACCTGGCCGGTGTAGCGCTCGACGGCCTGTGCCGCTTGGGCCACGAGCATCAGCAGACCGCCGATGCAAGGGATACCGCGGCGCTCGGCCTCGAGCATGAGTCCCGTGCGGGCGGGGTTGTAGACAATGTCGATAACGCCTTCGAGCGCATCGAGCCCTTCGAGCGTGCAAGGCGCGTCGGGGCAGTGGGGGAACATGCCGGCAGGTGTGCAGTTGACGAGCAACGTTGCATCGGACTGCTGCGCGATGTTGCCGTAGTTGACCTCGCTCGTGCGGCCCACGGGCACCACGGTGGCGCCAAGGTCGCCGAGCACCATGCTTGCCGTGGTGCCGGCACCACCGGTAGCGCCAAGCACGAGGACCTTCTTGCCGGTAACCTCAACCCCCAGCTCCTCGACCAGGCACTGAAAACCAAAGTAGTCGGTGTTGTCGCCGCGCAGGCGCCCGTCGGGCAGGCGCGTGATGGTGTTGACGTTGCCCATGCGCTCGGCGAGCGGGCTCAGCTCGTCCAGGTAGTTCATGACGGCACGTTTGTAGGGGATGGTCACGTTGGTGCCTTCCCACTCGTTGCCGGTCATAAAGGCCGAGAGGTCCTCGGGCTCGCGCTCAAATCGCACGTACTCGAGCCCAGCGAGCTCTTTGTAGATGGTCGGGGTGTAGCTGTGGCCCAGCACGCGGCCCAGTACGCCGTAGGGGCGGGTTGCGGCGGTATCGGTCATCTAGAGCACCTCCGT
>CABUBY010000161.1 GCA_902489955.1 uncultured Collinsella sp.
ACCAATACCGATGATGCGGAGGGCGAGGCGGTCCGCACTGTGGCTGTTGCCAACGAGCTCCGCGATCCTGCCTATGCCCGTGAGCACTTGGCCGCCATGCTGGGTCCGCAGATGCAGGTGCCGCCGGCGTTTTCGGCTATCTCGGTCAATGGCGTTCGCGCCTACAAGTCTGCTCGCGAGGGCAATGCGGTGGACCTACCTCCGCGCCCCGTCGAGGTTTATGCCGCCGACCTGATCGCCGTGGGCGGCGAGGGTGATACGTGTGTGTGGACCGTGGCGTTCTCGGTGAGCAAGGGCACCTACATTCGTGCGCTCGCTCGCGACCTGGGCCGCGCCTGCGAGAGCGCCGCGCACATTTCCGCGCTGCGCCGCACGGCCTCCGGTATTGTTTCCATTGGCGCCTGTTATGCGGTTGAGGAGCTTTCTCCCGAGTCCGCGGCTGGCTTTGCCCTGGATCCCATTGCGGCCCTGGGCGCCACACGTGTTGACTTGCCGGGCAATCTTGCCGACGACCTGCTCTGCGGCCGACGCATTCCCGTTGAGCGTGCGCTTGCCGATTTCGATGCCTCGAAGGCGCCGTTTGCGTTGGTGCTCGATGGGGGACTCAAGGCGCTCGCCCGCATTGAGAGTGGCCGCTTTGTCATGGAGCACGTATTTCCTCAGGCAATCGGCGGTGTTCGATGATGTTGTCCGCTCGCGAGCTCGCGCGTATTTTTTTCGCGGGCGGGTCGGACGAGGCTCGCATCGTTGCTGCCGATGCGTTTGATGAGTGCGAGCACCTGGGTGCCGCATCGATTGCCATCGGCGTGTTCGACGGCGTGCACCGTGGACACCAGGAGCTCATTACGGCGCTTGTCCGTGATGCCCGTGCCCATGGTCGCAAGGCGGTCGTGGTCACCTTCGATCCCGACCCGGACGTTGTGGTGAGCTCTTCGCCCGCTCAAAAATTGATGACGACGGCCGACCGTCTGCATGCCCTGGCTCAAACTGGGGTCGATGCGGTGGTGGCCGTTCCCTTTACGCTTGAGGTTGCGGCGCTTGACCATGTTGATTTTCTCTCGCTGGTGTCGCGTCTGGTCGACATTCGATCGATTCGCGTTGGTAGCGACTTTAGGCTGGGTCGCGGTGGTGCATCTGGTGTTGCCGAGATGCGCGCCTGGGGTGCCGAACACGGCGTTGACGTGTATGGTCACGACTTGCTTTGCGAGGGCGGTGAGGCCATTTGCGCCACCCGTATCCGTCATGAGCTCGGACAGGGCCATGTGGAGCTGGCTGCTGAGTTACTCGGCCGTCCGTATATGGTGCGTGGCGGTGTTATTCGCGGCCGTCACGAGGGTTCTGGCATGGGCTTTCCCACGGCAAACCTGCAAGTTCCCGATGGTATTCAGGTGCCTGCGGACGGCGTGTATGAGGGCCTGGTGCTCGTCGATGACACCGTATGGCCTGCTGCCGTTAACGTCGGCCTGCCGCCAACGTATGCTGACGATGCAGCATCTGCGCATCTCGAGGCTAATTTAATTGGTTATACGGGCGACCTCTATGGCGCTTCCGTTTCGCTGGCGTTTACGCGCTGGCTGCGTCCCTCGCGTCTGTTCGATTCGCTGGATGAGTTGATCGCGACCGTCGAGGGTAATATCGAGGACATTCGTCACAACTTGGGTGAGCAGGGGGTGAGCATCCGTGATTAGCGATGAGGAAAAAGACCAGGTACGCGCTGCGTCCGACCTGGTCGCCATCGTGCAGGAAACGGTTGAGCTTAAGCCCCGCGGCCATGAGTTTTGGGGCTGCTGCCCCTTTCATGGCGAAAAGACTCCGTCTTTCCACATTATTCCCGCCACGCAGGTGTGGCATTGCTTTGGCTGTGGCGAGGGTGGCGACGTCTTCACCTATATCATGAAGCGCGAGAACCTGAGCTTTCCCGAGTCAATCCGTTATTTGGCCGATCGCGCGGGCATTGAGCTGCATGACACCGGAGATCGCCGTGAACGCGGTACCAAGCGTGCCCGCATCTACGATCTGTGCGCCGAGACGGCCCAGTTCTACCACACCATGCTTATGCGCGGTAAGGACGGCCGTCCGCGCGAGTATTTTGCCAGCCGCGGCATGGGCGGCGACGTCTGCCGCCGCTACTGCCTGGGCTTTGCGCCGGGCCGCAACGCGCTGGTGGCTCATCTGTCGCAGGCGGGCTTTACTCCGCAGGAGATGATCGACGCCAACGTGGCTGTGAGTCGCGGGCGCGGGCAGCTTGCCGACCGCTTCTACGACCGCGTGATGTTTCCCATCTTTGATGAACAGGGTCACAACATCGCCTTTGGCGGTCGCATCATGGGAGACGGCCAACCCAAGTACCTTAATACCGCCGAGACGAGCGTGTTCCATAAAAAGCGAAACCTCTACGGCTTTAATTGGGCCAAGGAGTATATCGTCGCGCAGGATACCGCCATCGTGGTGGAGGGATATACCGACTGCATCGCCTGCTGGGAGGCGGGGATTAAAAACGTTGTTGCTACGCTGGGCACCGCGCTCACGGAGCATCACGTCAAGACGCTCACCCGTTTTGCCAAGCGCATTGTGTATATGTTCGATGGCGACGCCGCCGGTCAAAAGGCCGCCCGTCGCGCGATTCAGTTTATCGAGCAGGATTCGATGGACCTGCGCTGCGTGGTGCTACCCGACGGCAACGATCCCATGGAGTTCATCACGGCGCATGGTGGCGAGGCACTGCAGGCGCGCATCGACGCTGCCGAGCCGCTTATGGACTTTGTTTACCGTTCGCTGCAGGAGTCGAGCGACATCACCACGCCGGGCGGTCGCGCCAAGGCGCTGGATGATGCGCTGACGCTTATCTATCCGCTGCGCGATAGCTATATGATCGACACGTACTTTATCCAGATTGCCGATCTGCTGGGTTTGGATCTGGAGACGGTGCGCGCGAGTTCGGGTCGCGTGTTTCGCGACGTCGCCAAGCGCGAGGATGCGGAGCGCCGCCGCGAGCAAAACTATGAACGCCAGAGGGCGCAGGCCGAGCGCTCTGGAAATGCGGGCGGTCGGGCGTCTGGTTCGCAGGGGACATCTCGTGGTGCTTGGGCTTCGGGCGCGACTCCGGCCGTAGCGGCGCCGGTCGAGGAAGAGCCGTACGACTACGTCCCGCTCGATGCCTACGGTGCCGCGCCCGTGGAGGTCGTCGACGATCTGCCGCCAATCGATGTGCCTGATGGTATGGGTGCTGAGCCTGTGGCTGACGGTTCGGGTGCATCGGCTGCGGCGGCGCCGATGGTTCTGACCGATCTTGAGCGCAAGTCCTTGGCAGGGGAGCGCGAGCTGCTGACGATGCTCA
>CABUBY010000162.1 GCA_902489955.1 uncultured Collinsella sp.
CCGCAACGACGAGGGCGTCTACTACGGCATAACGGCAATCGATCTGACCGACGGCAACAACACCAAGCGTGCCCAGCTAGTCCTTCCCTCGTCAGTCTCGCCTTTCGAGGCCGTGTATATGGGCGATACCTTCGTGTTTTCTATCGAGGCGGCCTATAGCGGCGTGGGCAGCCTGGGCAATATGGGCACGTATATCGGTAATGAGGGAGGGCCGTACCTCTTTCTGTCACGCGAGCCGCTCGCATGTGCGGCTGGCAAGAAGAATAAATACCTTGTTAAGGTACAGGCGTCGCATTTCCTGATCGACACCTCTGCCAAGACCTATGGCTCGCTGCTGTCGCCCGACCGCGCTTTGGAGTATGGCGATTATCCAGCTACGGCGGGAAAGTCGGACTCATTCCTTACGTACGCCACGGTGCGCAACAGCCAGGGTATACCAGAGACGGTCACTGCACGCCTATTCTCTCTTTAAGCTTAGAGGGGTTAAAAAGGCGCCAACAGGGGAATAAACGCGTTGTAATTGTGAGTACCGCCCGCCGAGCTGCCGCGTCATAGCGGCATCCGGCGGGCTCAGGTGCGTTAAAATGGGCTTGTTCTTAGCTAATTGAGACAGGGGGGCCGTGTTATGGCTTCAGATGCAAAAAAGATTCTGCTGGTCGAGGATGAGAAGGCAATCCGTGACGCCGTCGCTGCCTATCTCGAGCGCGAAGGCTACTGGGTTGTGGGCGTCGGCGACGGTCAGTCCGCGATCGAGGAGTTCGAGAAGCATCAGTTCGACCTGGTCGTGCTCGACCTTATGCTCCCCAAGATTCCCGGCGAGCGCGTTTGCCGCACCATTCGCGATACCTCGGATGTCCCCATCATCATGCTGACGGCTAAGGGCGAGATCGAGGACCGTATTATCGGTCTTGAGCTCGGCGCCGATGACTATCTGATTAAGCCGTTCTCGCCGCGCGAGCTCGTCGCCCGCGTGCGCGCCCTGCTGCGCCGCGCCCATATCGACTCCGAGCCCGCCGTCGAGGTGCTCGACTTCGGCGATCTGGTCATCGATATCTCGGGCCACAAGATCTTGGTCGAGGGCAAGGAAGTCGATCTGACGGCTTCCGAGTTCAAGCTGCTCACCACGCTTGCCCGCCATCCCGGCCGTGTGTATAACCGCATGGAGCTGGTCGAGAAAGTGCTCGGGTATGACTTTGAGGGCTATGAGCGCACCATCGATAGCCACGTGAAGAATCTTCGCGCCAAGCTGGGCGATGATCCCAAGAAGCCCAAGTGGCTCTACACCGTCCATGGTGTCGGCTATCGCTTCGAGGCTCCGGCCAAGACCGATAAGTCGGACGAGAAATAGGGAAATCACATATGACACCTGCGCGCTTTGAAATCGGACAAAAGCACAAGCAGGAGAGCGAGGCGGGTTCCAAGGCTAGTTGGAACACGCCTCGTTCCGATTCACGGCCAACGATGAGCTATCCCTCGCGCATGGCACTTGCTTTTGCTCTGACATCGCTTATGACGGTATTGGTGCTGGTGGGCGTTGTCTCTGTTGTGTGGGGCACGGTCTTTTCGGATTACACACGCTCCAATATCGTCGAAATCGCAAATTCCGCTGCCGAGAAGTTGGCGACCTCATATGAGGAAAACGGCTCTTGGACCGCGGGAGAACTGCGCACGGTCGCAACGTCGAGTTTGGTTTCCGACGATCTGGGTATGCAGGTCGTCAATAAAAAGGGCGTGATCGTTTATGACGATTCCTGGCCCTCGGCAAGCGCCACCGCCGATGTACGCGAAAACCAGGCTACGACCGACGACACGAGCGGCAAGAGGGCATCGCATAGTCCGGTCTCGTCTGCTCCAACCGACTCCGATAGCGTTGCTAACGTCGAGATTGTAACGTCTTCCGGCGAGCATGTCGGACAGGTAAAGCTGTGGGCCATCGGCTCCGACGCTCTGCTCACCAAGGCGGACTCTGCGTTTAGGGAGAAGACCTTTAACGCCATGGCCCTCGCCGCGGTTGTTGCAATTTGCATTTCGGTCGTTATCGGATCGCTCGTGTCGCGCATGCTCACCAAGCCGATTCATCGCATTACCAGTACCGCAAAGCAAATCCGTGACGGCGACCTGTCGGCTCGCACGGGACTGCGCGGTGATGACGAGATCGATCAGCTGGGTGAGACCTTCGATGAGATGGCCACTTCGCTCGAGAAGGATATGAAACACGAGAAGCGCCTGACCTCAGACGTTGCACATGAGCTTCGCACGCCGCTTATGGCCATGCTCGCAACGGTCGAGGCCATGCAGGATGGCGTGTATCCCACCGACGATGAGCATTTGGAGACCGTTGCTTCCGAGACGCGCCGCCTGGCTCGTCTGGTGCAGCAGATGCTCGACCTGTCGCGCATGGAAAACAGCACGGCTCCGCTCAACCTTGAGCCGGTGGACATGGTTCCTTTCGTGCGTTCCATCGTCAATGCCCAGGAGCGCCTGTTTGTCGACCGCGATCTGCGCCTGCGTTTTGCGGACGAGACCCAGGGTCACGACGATGTCGTCGAGGCCGATCCCGACATGATCACGCAATGTGTTATCAACCTCATGAGCAACGCCATGCGCTACACCCCCGAGGGCGGTTGGGTCGTGGTGTCGGTGCTCAGTGACCGCAGGCACGTCAGCATTGCCGTTTCTGATACCGGCATCGGTATTGCCAAGGACGATCTGTCGCGCATTTTCGGGCGGTTTTGGCGCGCCGATGCCAGCCGCGCCCGCGAAGCTGGCGGCCTGGGCGTCGGCCTCGCCGTGACCAAGCAGATTGTCGAGCGTCACCATGGCTACATATCCGTGGAGTCGGAGCTTGGAAAGGGTACGACTTTTACAATTCATCTGCCCCGCGAGCACACGGCGGACGCGGCATCTACTACAATGGAGCACTAGCTTTTCGCTATTCGGTGAAGGAGGGGCCGCGTCCCTGCCGCTCCGAGTTTGCGAAAACATGCGGGAAAGAACCCGCATTTCTGTCGTATTTAGGTAAGGAGTGACTCACGTGACAACGATGGAGCGTCGTCCGGATTCCCGTGGCAAGGTTCGTGATATTTACGATGCCGGTGAAAACCTGCTGATGGTCGCCACCGACCGCATTTCTGCGTTCGACTTCATTCTTCCCGACGAGATTCCGTTTAAGGGAGAGGTGCTCAATCGCATCTCGGCATTCTGGTTCGATAAGTTTGCCGACATCGTCCCCAACCATCTCGTTTCCATCGACCCGGCGGATTTCCCCGAGGAGTTTGCTGAGTATCGTGACTACCTCGCTGGCCGCGCCATGCTGGTTAAGAAGGCCCAGACG
>CABUBY010000163.1 GCA_902489955.1 uncultured Collinsella sp.
GGAGGCCTGTCCGATCTGGCAGAGCTCAAAAAACAGCCTGTCGATAACAAGAGCAATATGACCGCCTCCGAGCAGGTCGATGCCGTCATGGCCGAGATGCCCGGGCTCCTTACCCGTTGGGAGTCCATCTTCAAGAGCATCGAGGGCAAGCTCGACGCCCTGGGCGTTCACCGCGCGCGTGTCGATTCGCTCACGCCCGAGGAGCGCACCTTTGTCACCCGCTACTTCCAGGCCTACGTATCGCCGGTCATCTCGCCGTTGGTCATTGACCCGCGCCATCCCTTCCCCAACCTGCGCAACGGCGCACTCTACCTGGCCTGCGGTCTGGACGGCGTCACCGACGAGGAAAGTCTGCTGGGTCTTATCGAGATTCCTGCCTCGATGAACCGCGTGGTCGAGATCCCCTCGCCC
The DNA here is from genome assembly GCA_902489955.1 of uncultured Collinsella sp. Classification (GTDB taxonomy): domain Bacteria; phylum Actinomycetota; class Coriobacteriia; order Coriobacteriales; family Coriobacteriaceae; genus Collinsella. The sequence continues at coordinate 412 of CABUBY010000163.1, forward strand.
ACCGGCACCTACTCCTATATTTTGCTCGAGGACGTTATCCTCGCCTGCCTTGACAGCTGCTTTGGCTCCTACAAGCCGCTCGACCGTGCGCTGATCCGCGTCACCCGCAATGCCGATATCGATCCGGACGGCGAGGGCGTCGAGGAGGAAGAGGATTACCGTCAGCACATGAAGCGCATCCTCAAGAAGCGCCTGCGCCTGCAGCCGGTGGTACTCGCCGTCTCCGGTTCGCTCGAGAAGGCGACGCTCAAGACCATCCGCAAAGCACTTGAGCTTTCGCGTCGCTCGGTCTTTACCTGCGATATCCCGCTCAACCTGGGCTACGTCTTTGGCATTGAGGGCAAGATTCCCGAGCACCTGCGCAACGAGCTGCTCTTTACGCCGTTTAAGCCACAGCCCAACCCCACCATCGATATGACCCGCTCCATCCGCGAGCAGGTGCTGCAGCACGACAAGCTGCTCTTTTACCCCTACGAGGCCATGAATCCATTCCTGGACTTGGTACACGAGGCCGCCTACGACCCCGAGTGCATCTCGCTACGCATCACGCTCTACCGCGTGGCAAAGCAGAGCCGCCTGTGCGAATCGCTGATCGACGCCGCCGAGAACGGCAAAGAGGTCACGGTGCTCATGGAGCTCCGCGCCCGCTTTGACGAGCAGAACAACATCGAGTGGGCCGAGCGCCTGGAAGAGGCCGGCTGCACCGTCATCTACGGCTCCGAGGGCTTTAAGTGTCACTCCAAGATCTGCCAGCTCACCTATCGCGAGGGCATGGCACTTACGCGCCTGACGCTTTTGGGCACCGGCAACTTTAACGAGAAGACGGCCAAGCTCTACAGCGACTTTATGCTCATGACCGCGCACCCCGGCATCGGAGAGGACGCCAACCTGTTCTTCCGCAACCTGTCGCTGGGCAATCTGCGCGGCGACTACCGCTTCCTGGGCGTGGCGCCCGTAGGCCTCAAGCCGCTCATCATGCGCGGCCTGGATCGCGAGATTCAGCGCGCCCTCGTTGGCGAGCCCGCCCGCGTGTTCTTTAAGCTCAACTCGCTCACCGACCGCGAGGTCATCGACAAGATCGCCGAGGCATCGTGCGCTGGCGTACGCGTGGACATGATCATCCGCGGCATCTCGTGCCTCAAGCCGGGAGTTCCGGGCAAGACCGAGAATGTGCACGTCCGCTCCATCGTCGGACGCTTTTTGGAGCACGCCCGCGTTTATGCCTTTGGCGTGGACTCGGACATGATTTACCTGAGCTCGGCCGACATGATGACGCGCAACACCGAGCACCGCGTGGAGATCGCCTTCCCCGTGCTCGACCCCACCTGCCGCGCCCTGGTGCACGAGTACATGGGCATGCAGCTGCGGGACAACGTGAAGGCCCGCAGCCTCACGAGCGACGGTACCTGGGTTCCCGTAGAGCGCAAGGAGGGTGAGAAGCCCTTCAACTCGCAGGAAGCCCTGCTGGAGCGCGCATATCGTAATGCCGAGGTCGTCTCCGCTCCCCCGGCGGCAAAACCTCAGCTTGTCACGGAACCGGAACCCGTGGTCGAGGCTGCACCGGAACCCGCGGTAGAGGCGAAGCCGGAGCCCAAGCCCGAGCCACAGCCGGCGGCGCCCGAGGTCCAGAAGGTCCAGGCGACTGTCATTGAACCCGAGCCTGCACCTGCACCTCTGCCCGAGTCGCAGGTCGCCAAACCCGCACCCGAAGCACGTGCCCGTCGCGAGAAGCCCGCTGGCAAGGCAAAGGCCATCGAGCGCCATCGCCCCAGTCGCGTACGTATGGGACTGGGCCTGATCGGCCTAGGCCTTAAGACGCTCATTACCGGCAAGACGAAATAGACGTTTGTAGAAGCGCCCCGCATTTGAGGAAAGCCTCGAATGCGGGGCGCTTTTCCCTGCTACCATGGTGCGGACAACAACGCGAATGACAGGCAGGAATATGAAGCTCACCATAGAATCGATGACGTACGGCGCCGACGGTCTGGCGCACGCCGACAACGGCAAGGCGGTCTTTGTGCAGGGCGCCGTGGCAGGCGACACCGTCGAGGCCGAGGTCGTGCAGGACGGCAAGTCGTTTATGCGCGCCCGCACCACCGAGATTCTGGAGCCGAGCCCCGATCGCATTCAGCCTCCCTGCCCCTTCGTGGGCATCTGCGGTGGTTGCTCGTGGGGCAACCTCTCGCGCGCCGCGCAGCTTGCCGCCAAGGAGCAAAACCTACGCTCCACGCTCGAGCGCATCGGCAAGTTCAGCCCCGAGCAGGTCGATGAGCTGGTGCAGCCCATCCGCCACACCAAGGACGACTGGGGCTACCGCAATAAAATCGAGCTCGAACCGACCGTCGTCAACGGTCGCGTGCGCCTTGGCATGCACGGTGTCGACCCCAGCAAAATCGTGACCGTCGATACGTGCCCGCTGTTCGATAAGCGCTTCCCGAAGGCGCTCAAATCGGTCGTCGGCGCACTCAACTATCTAAGCGGCAGCCATGACTTGGGGCTCGAACGCGTGGGCATTCGCGCATCGCGCCGCACCAAGGCGCTCGAGGTCGCACTCTGGACGCCCACGGGCTCTTTTCCGCGCTCGCAGGTCTCCCGCGTGCTGGCGGACGCCGCTCATCCCACGAGCATCGTGCGCGTGATGAGCAAGGGTGAAAAGAAGGCCCGCCGTGTCTCCAAGGTCGAAATGCTCGCCGGAGAGGGCTCATGGACCGAGAATATCGCCGAGGGTCAGATGCGCTTGTCTGCCCCGTCTTTTTTCCAGGTCAACACCAAGGGTGCCGAGATTTTGATCGAGCTTGTCATGGAAGCGCTCGACCCGCAGGAAGACGAGCTTGCCGTGGACCTGTACTGTGGTGCCGGCA
>CABUBY010000164.1 GCA_902489955.1 uncultured Collinsella sp.
GCTCGACAAAAAGCGCGCCCGCTATGACGAGCTTATGGAATTGATGGCCAGCGAAGAGCTTTATGCCGATCAGGATAAGTTCAACGCCGCTCTGGGGGAATATAACGGCCTTAAGCAAGAGCTGCCCAAGCTCGAGGACGAATGGCTGGAGCTTTCCACCCAGATCGAAGAGGAGACCGCGCGTGAACTCTCGTAAGGCCGCTGCCGTGGCGATGAGCATCATCGCCATCGCTTGTCGCATCTGCGGCATCTTTATGAGCGCGATGACCGTGCTGCTGTGCTTTAGCGGCCTCACCGCCAAGCTGCAGATCGTGGGCTTTGTCGTTGAGCTTTCGCGCGCGCTGCCGAGCGCCATCGCCGGCTATGGCGTCATCACATCGCCCTTTGGCGGCGTGTTCCGCCTGGATTACGCTATCGTCGCCGTCATCCTGTTTGTGATCGACCACCTGCTCACGCGCGCCTCGCGCCGTGTCCGCTAGGGGAACGCCATGTCCAGCAGCTACCTCATGAACCTGCTCGCGAGCGCCGTCGCCGTCATCGTGGGCATCGTTATCCACGAGAGCGCACACGCCGCGGCGGCCTGGGCGCTCGGCGACAAGACGGCCCGTTCGCGCGGACGCGTCTCGCTTAACCCGCTTAACCATATCGATCCGTTTGGCACCATCATTCTGCCGCTGCTCATGCTTGCCGCCGGCGGCCCGGTGTTCGCCTTCGCCAAGCCCGTGCCCGTCTACCTCAACAACCTCAAGCACCCCAAGCGCGACGAGGTCCTGGTGAGCGTGGCCGGCCCCGCGTCGAACATCGCGCTCGCGTGTCTTGCCGCGGTCTTCATGCGACTAGCATACGGCAGCCTGTACGCCAGCATGTCCTTTGCCTTGGCGTCACAGATCATGAACTTCGGCGCCACGTTTATCGTGGTCAACCTGTCGCTCGCGTTCTTTAACCTCATCCCGATTCCGCCGCTTGATGGCTCGTCGATCATCGTGCCCTTCCTCAAGGGCAAGGCGCTCAACAACTATTACCGCCTGCAGCAATACGCTATGCCCATGCTCATCCTGGTTCTATACCTGCTGCCTATGTGGACCGGCATCGATGTAATCGGCCGCTATTTCGACGTTACCGTGTATCCGCTTGCTGAACAGCTGCTCAACTTCGCAATCGCCGGCATCTAAGGTAAACTTACAGGTCGACCGTGCAAAACGATCGCAACATGCACCCAAACCGCGCCGCGAAGGCGCCGTCAAAGGAGGTCGAAGATGTCGTATCGCGTGTCGACGCAGGTCTACAGCGGACCGTTCGACCTGCTGCTGCAGCTGGTAACCCGCCAAAAAGTAGATATCGGCGCCATCTCGATCAGTGAGGTGGCCGAGCAGTACCTTGCCGAGGCCGAGCGCATCGAGGCGCTGGACCTGGACGTGGCGAGCGACTTTTTGCTGGTCGCGGCAACCCTTTTGGATATCAAGGCCGCCTCTCTGGTGCCGCAGGAGGCCCCGCGCAAAGTCGATGACGACGATGACGAGTTCGACGAAGACCTTGAGGAGCTCAGCACGCTTGACGGCGACGCGCTGCGTGAGGTCCTGATCCAGCGCCTGATTGCCTACAAGCAGTTTAAAGGCGCGGCTGCGGCCCTCGGTGCGCGCATGCAGGCCGAAAGCCGCATGCATCCGCGCGTGGCCGGCCCCGACCCCGAGTTCCTAGGCCTTATGCCCGACTACCTTGCCGGCATCACGCTGCGCGGTCTCGCCGTCATCTGTGCCGACTTGGACGGCAAGCGCCAGACCTTCCTGCTGGAGGCCGAGCATGTGGCGCCGCATCGCGTGCCGCTCGACCTGACCGTGGCCTCAGTCGACCGCTTTACCATGGCGCACCAAACCTGCACCTTCCGCGAGCTACTGGACGGCGATGCCACCACCGAGCAGCTCGTCGTCACCTTCCTGGCCATGCTGGAGCTCGCCAAGCGCGGCTCGCTCACGCTGAGCCAGGACGAGATCTTTGGAACCATCTGCATCAACCGAATCGAGGGCGCCGAGGCATACGTGCCCGGCGAGGGCCCCGAGCTCACCGAATAGGAGCCGCAACCATGTCAACCCTTTCCACGCTGGAGGCAAACAGCCTCAAAGGCGCCCTCGAGGCGCTGCTGCTGGTGTCAAGCGACCCGGTGAGTGCGCCCGCGCTGGCCGGCGCACTGGATATCGCCCCCGGCGAGTGCGCGTCGATGCTCGCCGAGCTCAAGGTTGAGTACGAGGAGGCCAACCGCGGCTTTCAGCTGCGCGAGGTCGCCGGCGGCTGGCGCCTGTTTACGCACCCAGCCTACCACGATGTGGTCGAGGCCTATGTGTTGAGCTGGGACACGCAGAAGCTGTCGCAGGCGGCGCTCGAAACCCTGGCCGTGATCGCATACCACCAGCCCGTGACGCGCGAGGTGGTCAAGGGCATCCGCGGCGTCAATTCCGACGGCGTCATCGCGTCGCTCGTGGACAAGGGTCTGGTGCGTGAGCTCGGCCGCGACCCCCAGCGCGGTCAGGCCATCATCTACGGCACGACCAACGCCTTCTTGGAAAAATTCGGCCTGCGCTCCACCCGAGACCTGCCCGACCTAGAGCAGTTTGCCCCCGACGAGCAGTCGCGCCAGTTTATCCGCGAGCGCCTGAGCGGCCGCAGTATTCAGTCCACGCTCGAGGAGCAGGCCGAGGACCTGGACGAAGAGCGCGAACTGATCGATACCGATGTTGAAGATGTTGAGGCAGTCGAGGACTTGGAGACTCTGGTCGTCGACGAGACCTCGGAGGATTTGAATGACGAGGACTAACGAAGTAGGGGAGACGCGCGCCATGGGCAACGCAGTACCCGCAACCGACGCCCAGCCCGTCTATCCGCACACCATGCGCCTGCAGCGCTTTTTGGCGCGCGCGGGCGTGGCGAGCCGCCGCGGCTCGGAGGACCTGATGACCGCCGGACGCGTGACCGTCAACGGTCAGGTCGCGACCGAGCTGGGCACCAAGGTCGACGTCGACCGCGACCATATCGAGGTCGACGGCATGCCCGTCAAGCTCAACCAGGGCGCCGTGTACTTGATGCTCTACAAGCCGACCGGCTACCTCACCACCATGAGCGACCCGCAGGAGCGCCCCTGCGTGGCCGACCTGGTACCGCACAACCGCTTTCCGGGGCTCTTCCCGGTGGGCCGCCTGGACCGCGACACCACGGGCC
>CABUBY010000165.1 GCA_902489955.1 uncultured Collinsella sp.
TAGGGAGAGGGCCTGACCCCATATCGTTGGGGCCAGGCCCGATTTTGCCTCTTGAAAATGTCCTGCTCATATTAGAAGGAACGTCCCCATGTGCCGGGCTTGGGATACCATGGTGGCAGCCTAGCGAAAGGATGTTTCATGGCACATGTCGATGACCAGCGCGTGGCGCGCGTGCTCGATGCGCTCGAGGCTCAGCACCCCGGTGCGCAGTTGCTCATAAATGACCCGTGGTCGATCTACTATCTGACCGGCTTTTATGCCGATATGTTCGAGCGTTTTTGCGGTGTGCTGCTCGCGCGCGGTAGCGAGCCCGTGATCTTGGTCAACGCGCTGCATCAGCTGCCCGAGTACCACAATGCCCGCGTTGCCTACCACACCGATACCGACGTCGTGACCGACGCCATCGCGAGTGAGATCGATCCGACCAAACCGCTCGGCATCGATACCGTCATGCGCTCCGGCTTTTTGATGCCGCTCATGGAGCGCCACGCCGCAAGCGAGTTTTTCCTGGGCGACTTTGCCGTCACCGCCGCGCGCACCTACAAGGATGCCGCCGAGCAGGAACTCATGCGTGCATCTTCGGCCGCCAACGACGCCGTGATGGCCGACGCGATCAAGCTCGTCCACGAAGGTGTAACGGAGCGCGAAATTGCCGATCAGATGCTCGGTCTGTACCGCAAGAACGGCTGCGAGGGCTTTAGCTTTCCACCCATCGTGAGCTTTGGCGCCAACGCCGGCGACCCGCACCACGAGCCCGACGATACGGTACTCAAGCGTGGCGACGTGGTGCTGTTCGACATTGGTGGACGTCGCCGCAACTATTGCTCGGACATGACGCGCACGTTCTTTTGGGGCGAGCCGGACGAGGAGACGGCACGCATCTACGACATCGTGCGCCGTGCCAACGAGGCCGCCGAAGCGCTTATCGCGCCGGGCGTTCGTATGTGCGACCTGGACCGCGCCGCGCGCGACGTGATTGAGGATGCGGGCTATGGGCAGTACTTTACGCATCGCCTGGGTCACTCGATCGGCCTGCAGGATCACGAGCCGGGCGACGTCTCGCTCGTCAACGAGCAGGTTGTCGAGCCGGGCATGACCTTCTCCATCGAGCCGGGCATCTACCTCCCCGGTCACACCGGCGTCCGCATCGAGGACTTGGCCTTGGTGACCGAGTCCGGCGTCGAGATTCTCAACGCCTACCCCCACGATCCAGTCCGCCTAGACTAGGCAATGCGGCAAAGGGACAGCCCCTTTGCCGCATCACATGAATGTCGCCACAAAAAACGGCCTATCTACTACGTTTAACCCGCACGGGTCGACCATAACCGACTTTTCGCAAAATCCGCAAGCCGTCTACCTGCGGTTTTAATTTCGCAATGTTCCGTGTGGTCGAGGGTAACCGGTCAAACGTAGTAGATAGGCCAATTTCATGGCAAGCGAGTCGACTCGGGGCACAGGGCAGCCAAAAAAGCCCCGTCCCAAATTGACTGCTTTTGAGTTGCGGTGATATACGGCCTGTTTGAGGCTTCTGGCTTGTAAAACAGTCCGTATTTCACCGCAACTGCTGAGGGGATGGGTTAGCGAAGCAGGCCGGCAACTTCGCCGGCTAGGGTGATGGTGCCGGCGGCAACGAAGGACTCGCCCACGGCGTCAAAAGCCGCGAGAGCCTCGGGCACGCTCGGGTACACACCGGCAAGCTTGTTGGCGTCCACCAGGACAGCGAGCTCCTCTGCCGGCAGGGCGCGATCGGAATCGGTCTGCGTCACGACCACACGCGGGAAGGCCGGAATCAGAACATCGACAATACCGGCCACATCCTTGTCGGCCAGTGCGGCACACAGCAGCGTGGGGCGATTCTCCACGCACGGATCGATCTCGTCCAGCGCGCCTACAAAGTTCTCGCAGCTCTGAGGGTTATGGCAGGCGTCGATCAGCTTGAGCGGATCGGTCCCCAGCACGTCAAAACGACCCGGTGTGGGGCAGCCCATAAGCGAGGCATCCAGCGCATCGTGGTCGAGCTCGCGACCCAGATACCCCTCGCACAGCATAATCGCGCACGCGGCATTCTGCGGCTGATAGGACGGTTTGACCATGCTCGACGTATAGATCGCACGCGGCGTGGTGCAGCTAAACTCCACCGTATCGCCCACGTGTGCCGGAAGTTTAGTCGTCGTATGGCTCACCACGAGCGGCACCACACCGCACTCACGGCAACGGGCATCCATCACGCGCTGAACGCTCGCCTCATGCGTACCCTCGCCCAAAACAACAAAGCGCCCAGGCTTAATAACCGCAGCCTTCTCCCCCGCAATGGCCTCGAGCGTGTTGCCCAAAATACGTGTATGATCGAGCCCAATGCCCGTAATGGCAACGGCGACGGGATCGGTCGCACTCGTGGCGTCCCAACGCCCGCCCATGCCAACCTCAAGCACGGCTACGTCCACGCAAGCCTCGGCAAACACTACAAGTGCAGCAGCCGTCAGCAGGTCAAACGGTGTGATGGTATAGGCGCGCTCCCCTGCCGCCACACGGCGCGCATTCACGCGATGCCCCGCCTCGACAGCTGCCGAAACGCCATGGGCAAAGGCCTCGTCGCTCACGACGCACCCATCAACCTCCATGCGCTCGGGATAGCGCACCAGCTGTGGCGACGTATACAGCGCGGTTTTGAGCCCCTCACCACGAAGAATGGCAGCCGAAAAACGCGTAGTCGAAGTCTTGCCATTGGTACCGGCAACCTGGATGCAATCGAAATACTCGTCCGGACGCCCCAGCTCATCGAGCATATCGACAACCGTCTCCAACAACGGCCCAGCATCCCCAGAAATCCGCCCCGTATCAGCAGCAAGCCCCACAGCCTCATCAAACGAAAGCAGCTCAAACGAGAACGGCACAGAATACGACCCCGAACGCTTAGGCATAAACCAAAGTCCCCTCAACATAAAAAGAGGCCCGAATCAACAACGAGCCCCTCCCATACAAAATATCAGCCAAACACCGCTTTGCAGCAAGATCAAGGCCACAACCCAGTGGCCCTAACTAACCAGTTGCAAACAACCACGTAACCGACATGGGAGCGGTTTGGGGCTTTGCTCGATACAAGTTCCGCACGAGCCGAAGGCCACTAAATGTGGCCTTCGTGCGAGCAGGACTGTTCGCAGTAG
>CABUBY010000166.1 GCA_902489955.1 uncultured Collinsella sp.
CCGCCCCAAAGAGCCATGGAACCGTCCCCTTTCTCCAAATACCAAAACAAGCGCCCAAAGCAATGCGCCATATCGCTAAAGCGATTTTTCAACCGCTAGTTTTACACATTCCCCACCGTGTGCGGAGCCATGTAGCTAATTTGCAAAGAAGTGACGCGCCATGCACTTGGCGCCCAACGTCTCCCTCCGGATGTTGCCCTGCGAGCCATCGATCCAGGCCTTCAGGCTCATAGGGACGTCCTCGACCCTTGCAGCATCGAACTCGGGCGCGAGGGCAAGTAAAGCATGCGCGATAGCATTGAACATAATGGATACTCCTCATATATATAGGCGCAGAGCCGCCAAATTGATAGAAGGAGCCCCGCCGGACAACCCCGGCGGGGCTCGGACTCAGCCGCAGACGCGGCATCATATATGCGGGCGGAACGTAGGGGCCACCGATGTTAAGAAGTGTCAGCAAGCATAACGAAAGGTAGGGACCCCGTGCGCCCGTTATGTATCACGCGGATGGGCCGCGCGGATACCAAGGGAAGGGGGCGCTAGGCCTGGGCGGCAGCAGAGCTGGGGCCCTGGACCTTTGCCCACGTCTTGAGCGACAGCGTATCGATCTCGATAAAGCCGGCGCTGGCCTTCTCGTCAAACGTGGTGTCGCGGTCGTAGGTAGCCAGACCGTAGTCGTAGAGGCTGAAGGGGCTCTTGCGGCCGACGACATGGCAGTTGCCCTTAAAGAACTTCAGACGGACAGTGCCGGTCACGAACTTCTGGGTGTCGGCCATAAAGGCGTCGAGCGCGTTTTTGAGCGGGCTGTACCACTGGCCGTTGTACACGGCGGTGGCCCAATCCTGCTCGAGCTTGATCTTGGTCTTGAGCAGGTCGCCCTCGACGCAGATGTCCTCGAGCGCCTTGTGGGCGGTGATGAGCGTCAGGGCGCCGGGAACCTCGTAGCACTCGCGGCTCTTAAGACCCACCAGGCGATCCTCGACCAGATCGAGACGGCCAAAGCCATTGTCGCCGGAGATCTTGTTGAGGGCGATGACGATCTCGGAGAGCTTCATCTTCTTGCCGTCTACGGCGACGGGCTTGCCGGCCTCAAACTCAATCTCGGTGTAAGTCGGGGTGTCAGGCGTGTCCTCGGGGTTCTTGGTCATAACCCAAGCGTCATCGAGCGGCTCATTCCAAGGGTCCTCCAGGTGACCGCACTCGATGGCGCGACCCCACAGGTTGTCGTCGATGGAATAGGGGTTATCGTTGGCACCCTCGGGAACCGGCACGTTGTGGGCGTGGGCATAGGCGACCTCGTCGGGACGGCACTTCAGGTCCCACTCGCGAACCGGGGCGATAACCTTAAGCTCGGGGTCGAGGGCCTTGACGGCAGCCTCAAAACGGACCTGGTCGTTACCCTTGCCGGTGCAGCCGTGGGCGACGTAGGTCGCGCCAAACTCGTGAGCGACCTCGACAAGCTTCTTGGCGAGCAGCGGGCGGGAAAGAGCGGAGAGCAGCGGGTACTTGTTCTCGTACATGGAGTTTGCGGCGATGGCCTTAGTCAGGAACTCATCGGAGAACTCGTCGCGCAGGTCGAGCACCTGGCAATCGAGAACGCCCAGGTCGAGCGCCTTCTGCTTCTTGGCATCCAGTCCGGTCTCTTCCTGGCCCACATTGCCGCAGACACAAACGACATCGAGATTCTTCTCGTCCTGGAGCCACTTGACACATACGGATGTATCAAGACCACCGGAATATGCGAGAACGACTTTTTCCTTGCTCATGGCTGTTTCCTTTCGCCCTTGGTTGCTAGTTAGAACATCGGTCAGTTGCAAGTCACCTTGAGGTCAAAAACCGTGCAATATCAGGTTATTCAGCAGAATGCATCACAGGCATGCCCTAGAAACATGCGGCTATGTCGTGCTTAAACCCAACGACCTCAAAATGACTCTGTTGAGGCATTGCGCCCCATGCGGACAGAGACGATTGTTATCGTCGTCGGGAAATTGCGCGCTGGCGTCGGATGGCATTGTCTGCAGTGGTGATGATCTTTACGAACTGCATCTGCCTCTCCTCTCACGTATCGCCGGGCGCAATTCAAATATCGCAAACGGTACCTTTTCCTCGGTAAACGGCTCTTTTGCCGTCTCCGTTTTCGATGTTCGCTATATTACGATAAAGTGCACGCTGCACAAGCGACAAATTCAAATTTCTGAAAAGTTTTTTCATTAGTTTGTGAATTGCAGTGCAAATACGCACCATTCCTGCGAAAATACGCTCGACTACTAGTTGATGGTTATAACGTCTGAAACAATCTCGAAACGAAAGGCGCTTTTTTATGCAAACTTACGAATCGGACGCCAACATCGGCAACATTAAGATTCTCGCCGTCGATATGGACAAGACGCTGCTGACCGACGATCGCGTGCTGCCCCAGGGTCTCGACGAGCGTCTGGACAAGCTCGCCGACGCAGGCATCGTATTCTGCCCCGCCAGCGGACGTCCCGCCCCCAAGCTCGAAGAGATGTTCGAGGGCATTAAGAACCGCCTCGCTTTTTGTCCCGATAACGGAGCGTGCGTGATCTATCGCGGCAGCTATATCTATAAGAGCAATATTGACGTGGAGCTGTATCAGCAGGTCTTGAGCCGTGCCTCGGAGGATCCTCGCGCTGTCCCCGTCCTGTGCTGCTTCGACGAGTTCTACGTGCTTGCCCGCGACCATCAATACCACGACGAGATCAGCGTCTACTACAACACAATCAACTACGTCGACAGCTTTGAGGGCATTGATTTCGAGTCCAACAAGATTTCGGTCTTCTTCCCCGGCTACGACGCCGAGCCCGCTTTCCGCGAGACCTATAGCCCCGAGTTCTCGGACAAGCTCTACGTCACCAACGCCGGGCGCGAGTGGATCGACTTTATGAACCTGGGCGTCGACAAGGGCGCCGGCGTCGCGCACCTGTGCGAGCACCTGGGCATCGATATTGCCGATGCTGCCGCCGTGGGCGATACCTACAACGATATCCCCATGCTGGAGCGCGTCGGGCATAGCTTTATCGTGGACAATGCCGAGGAGCACATGAACGCGCACGCCAAGTGGCGCATTCCGAGCAACAACGACGGGGGCGTACTGACGCTCATCGACGCCATCT
>CABUBY010000167.1 GCA_902489955.1 uncultured Collinsella sp.
CCGCGCTCAAGCGCTTCCTCGCGCGAGGTCTCGGCAGCCGCAACATCCTCGGCCGCACCCTCCAGCACCGAATACTCAACCGCGCCGGCACGCACCAGCAGCGCCTCGGCGCCGTCATAGTCCATACGCACACGCGAGCGAATCACGCTGGGGTACGGATCGTAATGCCGCACGCGACCCTGCGCATCGAGCTCGATATCGACGGTAAACGCAAGACGGTCCTCGTCAGGGCGAAGCGAGCACAGGTCACAGGACAGGCGTTCGGGCAGCATGGGAAGCACGCGATCGGCCAGATACACCGATGTCGTACGATGGCGAGCCTCAAGATCAATATGCCCGTCCCAAGCCACATAGTGTGAAACGTCGGCGATATGCACACCCAGCTTGAAGCCACCCTCGGGCGTGCGCTCCAGCGAAATGGCATCGTCAAAGTCGCGCGCGTCGACCGGGTCGATCGTGATGACAAAGCGGTCGCGCAGATCGCGGCGGAGCGGGTCCTTAAGCGCCGCGGACACATCGAGCAAAAGCCCCTCGGCCTCGTCCAGCGCGACCTCGGGATAGCTATCGGTATAGCCGTAACGCGCCATCACATATTGAACGCCCAAATCGGGCGCGTCATCTCCGCCAATGCGGCGCTCAATCGTCACGGTGCCCGATTCCAGGCGCGTCGGGTAGGTCAAAATGCGCGCGACAACAGCATCACCCGGGCGGACGCCCAGGCGATCCGCCGAGGTATCCTCGGGCAGGATGAAGAAGTCAGCCTTCAGGCGCGAATCGAGCGGCTCGATCACACCGAGCGGACCGGCGGTCTGGTACGTGCCCACCACGCTTATGGCTGCACGCTCAACCACGCCCTCGATCACGGCGCGCCGCTCACCGTGCGGGCTGTTCTTAATGCTCACGGCAACGGTATCGCCATCCATGATCTCGCGCTTACCGCGGCCCATGACCTTGTAGCCGCCGTTTTCGGTTACAACGTAGGCGCTATGCTCATGGAGCTGCACGCGCCCGGTCAGGCTCGGACGGCGTTCGCTGCGCACCGGCCCGCGCTTATTGCGAGCTCCACGCTTATGCTTGTTATTGCGCCCCATGGCGCCTCCTTGCTATCGATTGCCGTTTACATCCCAAGAGTCTACCCAAATGATCCCTAGGGAACGGCAGGATTGCGGGTCACATAGATAGACCAGCGCCACAATGACCCGTTTTCTTCCGTCCCCTTGGGATCAAAAAACGGGCCGCCCCATAAGAGACGACCCGTTGGAAGGGTGAATTCCAGGCATGCCTACACGCGCAGGTAGCGGCGCATGGCGATGGCAGAACCAAAGAGACCGATAATCACGCCGACCAGAATCAACGCAGCATAGGTCACCAGGTAGTACTGCATCGGCAGGGCAAACGACATCCAGCCGATGCTCTCCTGCAGACGCGGAATCATCAGATTACGCAGCAGCTCCAGAACACCGATGGAAAGCAGCGAGCCCAAAATGGCCTGCAGTACGCCCTCGGTGATAAACGGGCCGCGAATGAAGCCGTTGCTGGCGCCGACCAGACGCATAATCGCAATCTCACGACGACGCGCCGTGATGGACAGGCGAATCGTGTTGTTGATGAAGATGAATGCGATAAAGGTCAGAAGGCCAACGAGCACCACGGCGGCGATGCGGATGTAGTTGGTCACCTGGAACAGGCGGCTCACTTCCTCCTGGCCGTACAGCACGCTCGCGTTGACGTCGCCGTCATCCGCGATCTTCTGGAAGTCGGCGTTCTTCTTGAGCTTCTTTGCCGTGCTCTCAACCTGAGACGGGTCATCCATCTCAATGGCGAAGGAGGCGGGCAGCGGATTCTGGCCGTCGAGCGCGCTCATGGTGGCATCGGCGTTACCCGACATCTTGCTCGTGTACTCGGCCAGCGCGTCGTCCTTGTCCTTATAGGTCACGGACTTCACGTTACTCCACGTTTTGAGCTCGGCCTCAAAGGCCTGAACATCGGCCTGATCGGCGTCATCGCTAATAAAGGCGTTAATGACAACCTGATCCTCGACGGTGCCGATCACGGAGTTCAGCATCGCGGAGCCCATGATGAACAGGCCGATGATAAACAGCGAAAGGAAGATCGTGATGACGGCGCCGAGCGAGGTAGTCCAGTTACGGAAGAAGTGGCTGATTGCCTCTTTGAAGGAGTAGCCCACGTTAGTTGGTGCCATAGTTGCCGTAACCTCCCCTCTCCTGGTCGCGGATAACGTGGCCGCCCTCGAGGGCGATCACGCGACGGTGCATGCTATCGACCATCTCGCGGTCGTGCGTGGCGACGATCACGGTGGTGCCGGTGCGGTTAATGCGCTCGAGCAGCTTCATGATGCCCAGCGAGATCGCCGGGTCGAGGTTGCCCGTGGGCTCGTCGCAGATCAGCAGCGGCGGACGGTTGACCATAGCGCGGGCGACGGCAACGCGCTGCTGCTCGCCACCGGAAAGCTGGTCGGGCAGCGAGTCCATCTGATCGGCCAGACCGACCAGACGCAGCACCTCGGGCACCTGGCTGCGAATGACGCCCTTGGGCTTGCCGATGCACTGCAGAGCAAACGCCACGTTTTCGTAGGCGGTTTTTTGCGGCAGGAGCTTAAAGTCCTGGAACACGGCGCCAATCTGGCGGCGCAGGAACGGAACCTTGCGGTTCTTGATCTTCATGAGGTCCTGACCGGCAACCAGGATGCGACCGCTCGTCGGCTTGACGTCGCGGTTGAGCGTCGACAGCAGCGTGGTCTTACCCGAGCCGGAGTGACCGACCAGGAAGACGAACTCGCCCGGATAGATCTCGATGTTGATGTCGTCGAGTGCAGGCTTGTTGGGCTGTGCCGGATAGATCTTGGTGACATGCTCCATAAGGATGACGGGCTCGACACCGGCCTGCTTGGCCATCTTCTTGCGGCTGGCCTGCGGATCGATGGGGGCAAACACCGACGTAAAATCGGGGTTGTTGAGCGCGTTATCGAGGCTTGCGACCTCGGCTGCCTGATCGCTCTCGACCACCGGGGCAGCAGGCTGCGTGGGATCGGGAATAGCGGCAAAGAGGCCAGACTGCGCAGGCTGAGGAGTCGGTGTCGCAGGAGCCATGGGG
>CABUBY010000168.1 GCA_902489955.1 uncultured Collinsella sp.
GCGCGACCAGCGAGCGCGTGTAGGCAAGCTCGATGCGATGACCCACGCCGTAGCCGCCGCCAATCCAGCCGGTGTTGACCAGGTACACGCGCGTGCGGCCGTCGGCAATGCGCTCGCCAAGCATCTTGGCGTAAACCATGGGGTCGAGCGGCATAAACGGCTCGCCGAACAGCGAAGAGAACGTGGGCGTGGGCTCGGTGACGCCGACCTCGGTGCCGGGAATCTTAGCCGTAAAGCCCGTCACAAAGTGGTACATGGCGGCATCGGCCGTCAGGCGCGAGATGGGCGGCAGCACACCAAAAGCGTCGCAAGTCAGGAACAGCACGACACTCGGAGTGGTGCCCATGCCCTTAGTCCACGCGTTAGGAATGTGCTCCACGGGATAGGCCACGCGCGTGTTGTGTGTGATCGAGATGTCATCGTAGTTGGGCTTGCGGTTCTCGTCGAGCACCACGTTTTCGCAGATCGCGCCAAAGCGGACAGCGTTGAAGATCTCGGGCTCGTGGAAGGCGTCCAGGCCCTCGCATTTGGCGTAGCAGCCACCCTCGATGTTGAAGATGCCCATGTCGGACCAACCGTGCTCGTCGTCGCCGATCAGTAGGCGCGTGGGGTTGGCCGAAAGCGTGGTCTTGCCGGTGCCGGACAGGCCAAAGAACACGGCGGTCTCGTGCGTGACGGGATCCATGCTGGCCGAGCAGTGCATGGGCAGCACGTCGTCCTCGACGGGCAGCAGGTAGTTCATGACGCTGAAGATCGATTTTTTGATCTCACCGGAGTAGCCGGTGCCGGCGACCAGAATCACGCGTTCCTGGAAGTTGATGACCACGGCGGCGCTGGAGTTGAGGCCCTTGATGGCAGGGTCGCACTGGTAGCCGGGAGCGGCGAGCACGCAAAAGTCCGGCTCACCGGTGCGCGCGATTTCGCGGGCGAGCGGGCGGGCGAGCATCTGCTTAATAAAGAGTGCCTGGCTGGCACGCTCGCAGGCAACGAGCAGTCGACGCGTGTGGTTGCGGTCAGCGCCGGCCATGCCGCGGGTGACGAACACATCGCGCTCGTTGAGGTAGTTGACGATACCGGCCTTGATGGTCTCGTAGCTCTCGATCGAAAGCGGTCGGTTGACGGCGCCCCAGGCGATCTTGTCGTGCACGTCGGGCGTGTCGACGATAAAGCGGTCGTTGGGCGAACGGCCGGTGCGCTCCCCCGTCTCGATCACGAGTGCGCCATTGGATGCCATGCGGCCTTCTTCGCGGCGGATGGCGTGCTCGACGAGCTCCGCGGCGGGTAGATCGACCAGCAAGCGGGGCTGGTTCTCGGCAGGATCTTCGACCAGCGTAAGACCAAAGTTGGACAAAACTTCTGCAGGGGTAACACCAGGCATGGGGCCTCCTTTAAAAGCGCGACACGTGGACGCGGCGCGCACTTTACTCACGTAAAGCCCGTTGTACCCGATATGCAAAAACGTTTTTGCGGCAAGGGCGGCAAGCCCGCCCAACGGTCAAAAATCGCAGGCAAGCGGCCTAGTCATTGGGGACGTTTTTAAACGCCTAGTCATTGGGAACACTCTTGAACAGGCAACATTCAAGGAGCGCCCCCGGATGCCGGCACTTAGGGACGTTCCCAAAGTGCCGGCACATAAGGAACGTCCCTAAGTGCCGACTACAGCGGCAGGCCTTGGTCGAGCATGGCTATGGCGCTCATCAGGACCAGCATGCCGGCAGCGTAGGGCAGCACCGCGCCCAGGAGTTCGGCATCCTTACCGCGCACGTGCACGGCGGCAAGACCAATGGCGAGGGTCTGCGGCGAGATCATCTTACCAGCGGCGACGCCCAGGGCGTTCAATGCGACCATCCAGTAGTCGCTCACGCCCAGCGCAGTGGCAGCCTGGCTCTGGATGGGACCAAACAGCATGCCAGAAGACGTGCCCGAACCGGTCACGAACGCACCGACCGCGCCGATCCACGGAGCCAGAATCGGGTAGAGACCGCCGGCGACCGCAATGCAAAACGCACTGATCGACGAAATCATGCCGGCATAGCCCATCACCTTGGCGCAGCCCAGTACCGAAAGCATCGTGATCACCGTCGGCGTCATCTGCTTCACAGTCGCGGCCAGCACCTCGCCCATCATGCGCGGCGAAGCGCCCTGAATGGCACCGCCGACAAACGCCGCCAGGAAAATCCAGACGCCTGGCGTGTTGATCCACGAAAACGTAAGCATACCGGGATTCTCACCGCAATACACCTGCACATGGCTCGCAAACGGCGCGAGCGCAGCATGTACAGCGGGCACCAGGTTGGACGTGCCCAGCAGCAACACAAAGATCAGGATGAAGCACGACCAGGCCGAAAGCGCCGACTTAACGGTGAGCTTCTCCCCCGCCTCGATATTCATGTGAAAGCGTGCGTCCAGATGCCCCGACTTCTCGGCACGCATGGCAAGTGCAGCTGTCAGCGCGAGCGAAACGATGGATCCTACGACCACGGCCAGCTCGGGGCCCACAAACGTGGCAACGACCAGAGCCGCGCCGACAAACGACACGCCGGAGAGCAACGCCACGCCGGCAACACCGTGCAGACGCTCGCCCACACTCGCGGCATTGCCCTGGTCATCGGCAACACGGCCCGCAACCAGCACAATAAATAGCGGCATCACCACAAAGAACGGTGCGAGCTGCACCAGCTGAACGGTCGCTAGGTGAAGGGAATCCAAACCCACCAGGTCGGCAACGGACACCGTGGGGATGCCGATGGAGCCGTAGGGCGTGGGCACGCCGTTGGCCAGCAGGCAGATGAGCACGGCAGGCACGGCCTCAAAGCCCAGGCCCGCGAGCATGCCGGCGGGAATGGCGACAGCGGTACCGAAGCCGGCCATGCCCTCCATAAAGCCACCGAAGCACCAAGCCACGAGCAGCGCCAGCAGACGGCGGTCGCTGCTGATGGAGGTGATCATGCTGCCGATCACGTCCATGGCGCCCGTACGAACGCACAGGTTATACGTGAACACCGCGGCGATGATCACCAGGACGATGGGCCACAGAGCCATCAAAAAACCTTCGAGCGAGGCGGTCGCGATCTGCGCTGCCGGCAGGTGCCACCATGCGAAGGCAAGCAAGC
>CABUBY010000169.1 GCA_902489955.1 uncultured Collinsella sp.
AGTCACCGGTGCCGAAGGAGGAGAAGCCGGGTCTGCCGTATACGGGCGATACCAGCTTGTCGCCGATGGCCCTGGGTGGCATCGCGGGCGGCGCGGTGGTGCTGATCGCCGCAGGCGTTATCCTGCGGCGCCGGAACCGGTAGCTACGGCGGCCGAGAAGGGCTTTGATTGAGGGCGGGTGGTCGCAGGGCGCGGCCGCTCGCCCTTTTTGGTGAAAGGCTATGTTAACCCGCCGTTTGCACGTCCGGCTCCAGATGGAACTCGTACTCCGGCTCCATCATCTTCTTCCGGATCTTTTCGTAGCGCCCGTCGTCGAGCTGCTCGCGCATGAGCGACGTCCTGTCCCCGACGCGTGCGGCCTCGCGCAGCCATCTGAACCACATCAGGCAGCTGTGGAGCCTGCGGGTCGATACGCCCTTGAACCTCTCGAGGAAGTGGCCGAGCGAACCCTGCGCTTCAGCATCCTCTGGACCGTGTCCCGCTCGTACCCGGTGAGCCTGCCGTGGGTCCTCGGGACCGCCCTCGCGGCGCCCTTCCCGCCCTTTCCGGACATGGCGTCCTCCGATCTCCCGGGGCCGGCCGATCCGGCCCTCAGGGTATCGGATTCCCAAATTTATCCGTATATGTGCGGATGAATGCGGGAGGCGTTCGGATGAAGTTGTATTCAAGAAAAGAGACTGACCCTTTGTCGCATTCCGTGCGGGTTATATGCAGGTATGCCTGCGCACGCTATCATGTATGGGTTAGACCGCAACTATGTACCTCATACGCGAAGGGATGCGCATGTATCTGAAGATCGACATGTTCTAGCTGGGCTTACCCCCGCAGTGGCGCCGCGCGCCCCATCAACTCTGCCGATTTTCGCCTTCACGCACATAAAGGAGTCCCGCCATGCGCGACAAGCTCGAAAAGATCATTAAGGCCTACGAGGAGCTCGAGAAGAAGCTTTCCGACCCGGCCGTCGCCTCCGACATCAAGGAGTTCACGCGTCTCAACAAGGAGTACGCACACCAGTCCGACCTCATCGCTGCCTCGCGCGAGTACATCGGCGCGCTCGATGACATCGAGGCTGCCAAGGAAATGCTCCACGATACTACCGATGCCGATGAGAAGGAGATGCTCCAGATGGACATCTCCGAAAACGAGGCCAAGCTTCCCCAGCTCGAGGAAGACATTAAGTACATGCTCATCCCGAGCGACCCCAACGACGACAAGAACACCATCGTCGAGATTCGCTCCGCCGCCGGTGGCGACGAGGCGGCCATCTTTGCCGGCGATCTGTACAAGATGTACCAGCGCTTCTGTGAGTCGCGCGGCTGGAAGACCACCGTGCTCGACTCCAGCCCCAGCGAGGCCGGCGGCTTTAAGTCTATCGAGTTCAAGGTCGAGGGCGACCGCGTCTACTCCGTCATGAAGTTCGAGTCCGGCGTGCACCGTGTCCAGCGCGTTCCCAAGACCGAGTCCCAGGGCCGCATCCAGACCTCCACGGCAACTGTCGCCGTACTTCCCGAGGCCGAGGAAATCGACGTCCAGATCAACCAGTCCGACCTGCGCATCGACACCTACTGCGCCTCCGGCCCTGGCGGTCAGTGCGTTAACACCACCTACTCCGCCGTGCGCATCACCCACCTGCCCACCAACACCGTGGTGCAATCGCAGGAGCAGCGCTCCCAGATTCAGAACCGCGAGGTTTGCATGCAGATGCTGCGCGCCCGTCTGTACGAGATGGAGCTCGAGAAGCAGCAGGCAGAGCTCGGTGCCGAGCGCCAGAGCCAGATCGGCCACGGCAACCGTTCCGAGAAGATCCGTACCTACAACCAGCCCCAGGACCGCGTGACCGATCACCGCATCGGTTTCAACTCCACCTACAACGGCGTCCTTCTGGGCGATCAGCTCGGCACGGTCATCGAGGCGCTCGCCGCCGCCGAGCGAGCCGAGAAGCTGGCACAGGCCGTTTAAGTTACGGCGTTTTACCAAACGCCGTAACTGCTCGACGCTGCGCGCCACCCAGAGCGACAATTTGGCATTCAAAAGGCAAGGCATGACCAGAAGGTCTATGCCCTGCCTTTTTCATACCAACTTGTTCGCTCTGGACGTCGCTCGCTGTCCGTTCTCTACCTGCGGTGCCTTAGATGTAGTCATTGGGGACGTTCTTAAATGACTAGGTTGGGTAAATTACTTTTCGAGTTTATTTAATCTGTTTTGTTAGAAATTAAGCTGTCTACCTGCTCAAAGTAATTAACAGCCTTCATCTGCTATTGAAAATATTGCTCGAAAAATCGTCCGAGAAGTCGCGGGGTGATTTTTGATGCGTCGCACGTCAAGTGATTTGGCAAGTTCTTGGTTAGATATTGGTCAGTTTTGGGTCAACCTTGCCAAAAGCTTGACGAATGCAGATTTAGACGTCGACGAATGAACATTTCAGGCAGGTTCCAAGCAAAATTCTGGGCTGATTCTCGATAATCGCCTTCAATCGTCCCTTGCCAAGCGCTGGCCTCGCGTACAATCTGCTCCGACATTCGCGCGCCGCCTGGCGCTTAAGAGGGGAGGACCCCATGGCAAACGAGATCTGGACCATCAAGCGTTGTCTCGAGTGGACCAAGGAGTACCTGGCCGAGCGCGGTGAGGAGCATCCCCGTCTTTCTGCCGAGTGGCTGCTGTGTGCGGCAACGGGCCTGGCGCGTATCGACTTGTATATGCGCATGGACGAGACGCTCGACGCAGCGCAGCTCGAGACCATGCACGCGGCAGTCGTCCGACGCGCGAAGGGCGAGCCGCTGCAGTACATCACCGGTAGCACGCAGTTTCGCATGATCGACGTCGCGTGCGCCCCCGGCGTGCTCATCCCGCGCCCCGAGACCGAGATGCTCGTCGAGGAAGTCCTGGACTATCTGGATGCCGAGGTACTGAGCCCCGAGGCTGCTGCCCGTCAGCGCGTGGAGCTGCCTTGGAACGATGAGGTCGAGGAGGCACGCAAGGCCGAGGCCGCGCTGGCAGACGAACGCGCGGCCGCCGAGCGCCGTGCCGCTAACCTGACGGCTGCCGATGAGGCGGCGCTAGGCGGCGACGTATTGGGCAGCCGCG
>CABUBY010000170.1 GCA_902489955.1 uncultured Collinsella sp.
CGCGACCGGCGCCCCCGTGCGCGGCGAGTTTACAGCTTGGCGATGGCGTCGTCCACGTGCGAGACGTAGATGTCGTCGACCGCGACGTTCTGTCCCAGACCCTGGAGCAGGCACGTCACTTCGAAGCCGGCGGCCACGAACTTCGCAGCCCAGCTGTCGGGGTCGGTCTCGTCTGCCATGTCGTTGTTCGCGTGGTCGCCCGCGACCACCATGAACGGCGCGAGCACGGCCTTCTTGTAGCCTGCGGCGCTCGCGGCGGCGATAACATCCTCGCAGGTCGGTTCAGCCTCGACGGTGCCGACGAAGAACTGCGTCAAGCCCTCGTTCTTGAACACTTCCTGCATCTTGGCATAGTCGGCGTTGGAATCGGCTTCGGTGCCGTGGCCCATGAGGCACAGCGCCGTCTTGCCGTCGTCGAAGGACGCCATGTTCTCCTTAATGGCTGCGGCCACCTTCTTGTAGTCGTCGTCGGAGGTGAGCAGCGGGTCGCCGAGCGAGATCTTGTCGAACTTGTCGGCGAACTTGTCAAGCTCGTCTTTCACGTCGGCGTATTCCAGGCCAGCCATGAGATGCGTCGGCTGCACGACGATTTCCTTCACGCCGTCTTCCACACAGCGGTCGAGCGCCTCTGTCATGTTGTCAATCGTGATGCCGTCGCGCTTCTTCAGCTTGTCGATGATGATCTGCGCGGTGAAGGCGCGGCGGATGTCGTAGTCCTGCCAGTACTTCTCGCGGATAGCGTCTTCGATGGCGCCGATGGTGATGTGGCGCGAGTCGTTGTAGCTCGTGCCGAAGCTCGTGACGAGGATGACCGGCTTCACGGCCTTCTCCTTTTCACTCGATTTCTCGGAACTCGCGGAGGTGTTGGAGCAGCCCGCGAGCGCGACTCCGGCGAGCGCGACGGCTCCGGCTGCTGCGGCGCCCATGAAGCCGCGGCGTGACATCTGGTCGGACATGGTTTTTCCTTTCCTCGGTTTGCCGGTCCCCCGGCGACAGTTGCTTGTCGGCACAAGCGAAAGAAAAGCGCACCCCTCGGGGTTCACAAGGAGCTAACGCCACGGCGATGCCGTGAGGAAAAGGCGAAGCAGTCTGGCTTGGGGCGCGAGGCGGTTCGCCCGCGCGTCCTATACAGTAATGTCCCTTGCCCAGGATTCCCACCTGGTTCCCTCCGCAAGCCGGCGCGGGCTGTGCGGGCGCCGCGCCGGTCATTTCCTTTTATCCGATTGTCATATGCTCGTTGCCGAAACTTTTACTATGATAGTGGGCACTTGTGAACGTGTCAAAGCCAGGGCGGGCGGCATTGCGCCTCCTGCCTGCGTATTTGCGCCGATTGCTGCCGCAGGCGCCGTGTTTTGCCCGCTGCGCGAATGGCGGCGTAAACGGTTGCGATGAGAAACGGGAAGGGAAGGCTCGGATGATTTATATCGTTGGCGCAGGCTCGGGCGCCGCCGACCTTATCACGCTGCGCGGGGCGCGCCTTCTGCGCGCGGCCGACGTGGTCGTTTGGGCGGGAAGCCTTGTGAATCCCGAGCTGCTCGCTGAGTGCAAGGAATCCTGCATCGTCTACGACAGCGCACACATGACCTTGGAGGAAGTGCTCGACGTGATGTGCGCGGCAGATGCGCGGGGCGAGGAAGTGGTGCGCCTGCACACGGGCGACCCGTGCCTGTACGGCGCCATCCAGGAGCAGATGGACGCACTCGACGCGCGCGGCGTGGACTACGAGGTGGTGCCCGGCGTGTCGAGCTTTTGCGGTGCCGCGGCGGCGCTTCGCCAGGAATACACGCTGCCGGGAATCAGCCAGTCGGTCGTGATCACGCGGCTTTCCGGACGTACCCCCATGCCCGCGGGCGAGGGCATGCGCACCATGGCGGAAAGCGGCTCGACTATGGTTATCTTCCTGAGCTCGGGTATGCTCGCCGAGCTTTCCGCCGAGCTTTTGGCCGCGGGCCGCAGCTCCGACGAGCCGGCGGCGCTCGTGTACAAGGCGACCTGGCCTGAGGAGCGCGTGGTGCGCTGCACAGTGGGCACGCTTGCCGATGCGGGCGCGCGAGAGGGCATCGACCGCACGGCGCTCGTGGTGGTGGGCCGCGTGCTCGGAGCTCGCGGCGGGCTTGCGCACGACGGCGCGCAAGCGGAGTCGTACGAGCGCAGCAAGCTTTACGACCCTTCGTTTGCCACGGGGTATCGGAAGGCGAGCAGCTAGCGTGGCCTTCGAGCACTTCATATATACCGGGACGACCCGCCTGCGCTGCGGCTACACCACGGGGAGCTGCGCCGCGCTCGCGGCGAAGGCGGCCTGCGAGATGCTCTTGTCACGAAAGCCCGTCGGCCGCGTGTCGATCGTCACCCCCGGCGGGCTGCCCGTCGAGACGGACGTGGTCGACACATGCATCGGCGAGGGGTGCGCCCAGTGCGCCGTGCGAAAGGACGCAGGTGACGACGCCGATGTGACCGACGGCGTGCTCGTGTACGCGCGCGTGGAACATGCGGGGTCGGGCACGGGCGCTGCGGGCAGCAAGGGCGTGCCCGCGCGCGAATCGGAAGTTTCCGTCGATGGCGGCGTGGGCGTGGGGCGCGTTACGTTGCCCGGGCTCGAGCAGCCGGTGGGGGCGGCCGCCATCAACGCGACGCCGCGCGCGATGATCACTTCGGCGGTGCGCGAGGTGTGCGCCGCGCACGGCTTTTCTGGAAATATTGCTGTGACGATTTCGGTACCCGAGGGTGTTGCCCTTGCCGAAAAGACCTTCAACCCGCACCTGGGGATAGAGGGCGGCATCTCCATCCTGGGCACGACGGGCATCGTCGAGCCGCGCAGCCTTGCCGCCTTGCGCGACAGCATCGAGCTCGAGATCCGGCAGCATGCGGCTATGGGGCGGCGCGGAGTCGTGCTCACGCCCGGCAACTACGGCGCGCAGTTCATCTCGGGGCATTTCCACCTAAACGGTGCGCCGGTGGTCTTCATCTCCAACTTTGTGGGCGATGCGATTGATTGCTGCGTTCGCGAGGGATTCACCACTGTCCTTCTTGTGGGGCACATCGGCAAGCTGG
>CABUBY010000171.1 GCA_902489955.1 uncultured Collinsella sp.
CAAGTTCATAAGCGCACCGACCCAGTCACCCGTGGTAAGCGCGTGGATAACGATCGCCATGGCGGCAACAGCGGTGCCGGCACCGGGGCCATATGCAAACCCGCACACCATTGCCGGCACCAGCGACGGGTCATACGTCAAAAACGGCGCCGAGGGGAGGATGGGCAGCTGCACATACATAAACAGGGCGCCCAAGGCGCACATCAGCGCCATGGTAACGAGCTGTTTGGTGCTCCACCTATTCGTGTTCTCAAAATGGATATGCTGCGACTGTTCAGACATTAAGATCACCTGCCTCTTTCATCCGGACTCTAACCGTTGGTACTGGGATCTCACCAGTTCAGCCGGCATGCGAACCAACGCACACACGGGTCGCGGACTCATCGGCTCGGTCGCAGGCACTTTACCTGCGCCACGGTACCCCTTTGGCACCGCCCGATTTACCGCCAGTGGGGAATTTCACCCCGCCCTGAAACAGCAATTGCAAGTGTAGCACGGGCAGGTTTTCGCGCAAGTATGCCAAGGGTAATTTGTGGCGGGGATCAGTTGCCGCAACAACCACGTTCCCCACCCATCCCAAAGTAACGCGCCTTTCGCGCAAAGCGCGAAACAGCGAAGGGGATGCGTATCCCCATCAGCCACAATCTCCGCCCACGCCGACCTCAAGGCCGTAAACGCAGGGAATCCGAGGACGTTCCGGAGAGAAGACCCCGTCCCGCCCCCGGATTCCCGGTGGGAGTTCTAGACCTTGTCGGCCTTAGTACATACCGCCGCCCTGCTGACCAGCGGTAGCAGCAGCGATAGCGTCCTCAAGCTGAGTGTTCTTGGGCACATCGGAGACGGTAGCCTCGGTGATGAGGATCAGGCTGGCGACAGAAGCAGCGTTCTGCAGGGTGACGCGGCTGACCTTGACGGGGTCGAGGACGCCCATCTCGATCATGTCGCCCCACTCGCCGTTGGCAGAGTTGAGACCCTGGCCGGCGGGCAGCTCGGCAACCTTGTCGACCACGACAGCGCCCTCAAAGCCAGCGTTCTTGGCGATGGTAGCGACCGGAGCGGTCAGAGCCTTCTTGACGATGTCGACGCCGATCTTCTCCTCGGGGTCGTCGATCTCGACAGCGTCGAGCGCAGGAGCAGCGTCCATGAAGGCGACGCCACCGCCGGCGACGATGCCCTCCTCGACAGCAGCGCGGGTAGCCTGCAGGGCATCCTCGACGCGGTGCTTGATCTCCTTGAGCTCGGACTCGGTAGCAGCGCCGACCTTGATGACGGCAACGCCACCGGAGAGCTTGGCCAGGCGCTCCTGGAGCTTCTCACGGTCGAAGTCAGAGGTGGTGTTCTCCATCTCGCCCTTGATCTGAGCAATACGGGCGTCAATGGCCTCCTTGGAGCCAGCGCCGCCGACGACGACGGTGTTGTCCTTGGAGATGGTGACGGACTTAGCGGTACCGAGCATATCGGCGGTGATGTCAGCGACCTTCACGCCCAGCTCGTCCAGAGCAGCCTGGCCACCGGTGAGGACGGCGATGTCCTCGAGGATGCGCTTGCGGCGATCGCCGTAGCCCGGAGCCTTGACGGCGCAGACGTTGAGAGCGCCACGGATCTTGTTGAGGACCAGGGTCGGCAGAGCTTCGCCGTCGATGTCCTCGGCGATGATGAGCAGGCCGCGGCCAGCACGCTGGACAGCCTCGAGAACGGGCATGATGTCCTGAACGCTGGAGATCTTCTGGTCGGTGATGAGGATGTACGGATCCTTCATCACGGCCTCCATGCGGTCGTTGTCCGTGACGAAGTAAGCGGAGACATAGCCCTTGTCGAACTGCATGCCCTCGACGGTGTCGATGGTGATGTCGAACGTCTGGGAATCCTCGACGGTGATGACGCCGTCCTTGCCCACGACCTCCATGGCCTCGGCGATCTTCTCGCCGACCTCGGGGTCACCGGCGGAGATGGTACCGACGGAAGCGATCTGCTCCTTGGTCTCGACCGGCTTGGCCTGCTTCTTCATCTCGGCGACGGCGGCGTTGACGGCCTTGTCGATGCCGCGACGGATGGCCAGCGGGTTGGCGCCAGCGGCGACGTTGCGCAGACCGTCGTTGACGATAGCCTGAGCGAGCAGGGTTGCGGTGGTGGTGCCGTCACCCACGGTGTCGTTGGTCTTGGTGGCAACCTCCTTCACCAGCTGAGCGCCCATGTTCTCGATGTTGTCCTCGAGCTCGATCTCCTTAGCGACGGAAACGCCGTCGTTGGTGATGGTCGGGGCACCGAACGTGCGCTGCAGCGCAACGTAGCGGCCCTTGGGGCCCATGGTGACGGTAACGGCGTCGGCCAGAGTGTTGACGCCCTTGGCAAGCTTAGCGCGGGCATCGGTGTTGAACGTAATGTTCTTTGCCATGGTAGGTAATCCTCCAAAAGAAATGTGACTCGCGTCGCCGCTTCCGAGTCCTATGCGGCGGGCGCGTTCAAAGACGAATCAGAGATTCTGACGAGACTAGGCCTCGACGACAGCGTAGATGTCGTCGGCGCGCATCAGCAGATACTTCTCGCCGTCGACCTTGACCTCGTTGCCACCGAACTTACCGTAGATGACAACGTCGCCAACCTTGACGTCCATGGGGATGCGCTCACCCTTGTCGTTGACCTTGCCGGCGCCCACGGCAACGATGGTGCCGCGCTGCGGCTTCTCCTGAGCGTTGCTGGCGATATACAGACCAGAAGCGGTTTTCTGCTCGGCCTCGTCGGGCTTGACCAGAACACGATCTGCAAGCGGCTTCAAAGACGACATGCTTGTCTCCTCCTTTTTGGGCCGCGCGGTTATACCACGCGAATTAACCCTTTTTGTTTGCGTACGCGTTGAATGGTACCCACGAATGGCGGGTTATACAACACGGAGTCAAAAAATCTTATTTTTTGGCACTTAGATTTTCTGAATGCCGGGGGATAACTTAGCGGTGGCTCCCGTGTGGCTCCGGAGGGGCGGGGCATAAGGTTTCCTGCTCGGG
>CABUBY010000172.1 GCA_902489955.1 uncultured Collinsella sp.
TGGTCTCGGCACCAAACGAGATGTCGGCGACGTAGCTTTTGGTATCGAGAGTTAGCATGCCCAGTAGACGAGTGGCCTGGCCCACACCCACCACCATGACGCCGGATGCCATGGGGTCGAGCGTGCCGGCATGACCGACGCGCCGCTCTTGGAGGGCGCGCCGGCACCGCGATACCACGTCGTGGGACGTGCAGCCCACCGGCTTATCGACGGCGAGCAGCATATTCAGTTGAGAAGGCGTACGACGAGCCATGTACCATCCAAAAAGTTAAAGCTCGACGGTCACCGAAGCGGGATCCTCCCCCACCAGCTCGGCCAGCATGGGAAGTGCCACGGTGAGCGTCTCGAGAATCGTTCCGTTGTTGGAGAAACCGGCGGCAGCGGGATGTCCGCCTCCGCCAAAGGCAGCAGCGATCTCGGAAACGTTGAGGTCGCCCTTGGAGCGCAGGTTGCCGCGCACCTTGGTATCGCCCTCGATACCCTTCAGGAACAGGCAGACCTCCACGCCCATCACCGAACGCACCACATCGACCAGGCCGTCGCACTCGTCCGAGGTGACGCCGCAGGCCTCAAGGTCGCTCTGGTAGGCATAGCTATACGCCACGCGCCCATGCGCGACCGTCTTAATGCGGCCCATAACAATGGACTTGAGGTGCAAAAACTCAACGCGCATGCTCTGATATACCTCGAGCGCAACGCGCGCCGGATCGGCACCGTGCGCCACCAGGCGCGAGGCCGCATGGAACGCGGCGGCATCGGCGTTTTGGTACTGAAAACGGCCGGTATCGGTAACCAAGCCACACAGCAGGCAGGTCGCAACGCCATCACGTGCGACAATGCCGCAATTGTCCAAGAAGCGGTCGATGATCATGGCGCAGGCCGCGGCATCAACGCGCCTCAGGCTGAGCTCGGCAAACTCCTCACGCGCCGGATGGTGGTCGAAACACACCACATGCTTGGAGCGACGAAGCACCTCGGCGGAATTATTGAGACGCTCGACGACCGGCACGTCCACCGAGATGAACAGGTCCGGATTGCCGGTGTACGCAGATGCCGGCACCAGCAGATCGGCGCCCTCCATAAAGCGGTAGATACGCGGAACCGGGTCATCGTCTGCCAGCAGCAGGGCAATGTCCTTGTTGGGGAAAAACTTCATAAGCGAGAGACCCAGACCCAACACGGAGCCCAAGGCATCGCCATCAGGAGAAGTGTGTCCCGAAATCGCAATGGAGGACGCACCCTCGATGAGCTCGAGGATGCGTCGCTGAATATCTGCAGACTCGCACGAGGCGAGGTCGGCGGAATTAGTCATCTAAAGCTGCCTCCTGGGCGGCATCCGCTATCGGATAGCCGTCCTCGTCCTTTTCGATCGCAAGCGTGGCGGGAACGTTTTCCAGCGCACGCGTGATGCGCTCGGCCTCATCGGTCGAGCGATCGATGCGAAAATCGAGCTCGGGCGTGACACGCCAATCGAGCGAGCGAGCCAACAGGCTACGAATGCGGCCCTTGGCGCTTGCGAGCGCCTCCATGACCTCGTCGTAGCGGCTCGCATCGCACGACACGTACACACGCGCGAACGAACGGTCCACCGCGACCTCGACCGCGGTCAAAGTAACCAGGTCGAGACGCGGATCGGAAACCTCAAAGAGCAGGATATAACCGAGCTTCTCGCGAAGCTGCTCGCCCAGACGGCGGGTTGCCTGCGTTTGCTTCATAGCGCTACCCCCTACTCGGTACGGGCAACCTGGTCGATGCGGTAACCCTCGATCTGGTCGCCGGGCTTGATGTCCTGGAAGTTCTCCAGGCCAATGCCGCCCTCGGAACCGCTCTTGAGGCTCTTGGCCTCGTCCTTGTAGTGGCGCATCGAGGCGATCTTGCCGTTGAAGACCACGATGCCGTCGCGCACCAGGCGTACGGAATCGGTCGCGGCGATCTCGCCCTCTTCGACGCGGACACCGGCGGCGATACCGACCTTGGGCACCTTGAAGGTGTCCAGAACGGTCGCAGTACCCGTGGAGACCTCGACCTCGGTGGGCTTGAGCATACCGATGCGGGCAGCGTCGAGGTCCTCGAGGCACTTGTAGATGACGTCGTAGCAACGGATCTCGACGCCCTCGCGCTCGGCAGCGGAGCGGGCCTTGCCGTCGGGACGGACGCCAAAGCCGATGATGATGGCGTTGGAGGCGTCGGCCAGGACGACGTCGGTCTCGTTGATGGCACCAACAGCGGAGTGGATCGTGTTGATGCGCACCTCAGACTGATCCATCTTGTCGAGAGAGTCCTGAAGGGCCTCGATGGAGCCCTGGACGTCGGCCTTGATGATCAGGTTGAGCTCCTTGACCTCGGCGTCGGCGATGGTCTCGAAGAGATTCTCGAGCGTCACGTGCTTCACGCGGCTCTGCTCCTCGATACGGGCCTTGAGCGAACGCTCGTCGGCCAGCGCACGCGCCTCGCGCTCGTCCTCGAACACGCGGAACTCATCGCCGGCGTTGGGGACGGACTGCAGGCCCAGGATCTCGACGGCGTCGGAAGGACCGGCCTCGGTGACGGCGTTGCCCTTGGGGTCGAGCATGGCACGGACGCGGCCATAGGTGAGGCCGGCGACCAGCGTGTCGCCCACGCGCAGGGTGCCGCGGGTCACGAGAACGGTGGCAACCGAGCCGCGGCCCTTGTCGAGCTTAGCCTCGAGGACGTTACCCGATGCGAACGTATCGGGGTTGGCCTTGAGCTCGAGCACGTCGGCCTGGAGCAGCACGGTCTCGAGCAGGTCGTCGATACCGATCTTCTGCTTGGCCGAGATGTTGACGAACATGTTCTGTCCGCCCCACTCCTCGGGGATGACGCCGTACTCGGTGAGCTCCTGGCGCACGCGGTCGGGGTTGGCACCCGGCTTATCGATCTTGTTGACGGCGACGACGATGGGAACGCCGGCGGCCTTGGCGTGGTTGATGGACTCGATGGTCTGGGGCATGATGCCGTCGTCGGCAG
>CABUBY010000173.1 GCA_902489955.1 uncultured Collinsella sp.
GGCCACGGGCGATTCTTCGGTTCGATAGGAGGTTGCGATGGACTTTTCGCCGGCGGACCTGTTCCGCTCAACCAAAACCGGCTCTCGCAGCAGCCTGGACCGCGTCAACAAGCAACTTTCGGCCTCGCGCGGCACGTTTCGCCAAAAGGTGCATATCGGTGTGCTCGTGGCTACAGTGGCGCTCGTCGCCTACGGTGCCATCATTATCTGGTCGGCTTCGCAGTTTAAGGCCGATGCTTCGTTCTCACGTCATCTGCTGGGAATTGGTATCGGGGCGGTGCTGGCGGTGCTGGTGTGGCGTACCGACCTGCGCGGCATCTCCAACTTCTCGACGGCGTTGCTCGTCATCGACCTGATCGTGATCTTCTCGCCCAAGATTCCGGGTCTGTCCTATACGGGCGGTCTGGGCATGACGGGCTGGATCAAGATTCCCGGTATCGGCTTGACATTCCAGCCGGTTGAGCTTGCCAAGCTCATCACCATCTTTTTTATTGCTACGCTTGGCTCGCAGTATAACGGCCGCATCGATACCGTTCGCGACTACGTCAAGCTCTGCGGCATGCTGTCCATTCCGTTTTTGGCCGTCGTTGCCATGGGCGACCTGGGCTCGGGTCTGGTCGTGCTGGTTTCGGGCGCCATCGTCATCTGCATGAGCGGTGCACGCCGCGAATGGGTGCTGTCGACCCTGGCCCTGCTCGTGGGCCTGGTGGCCCTCGTCCTGGCGCTCGATTCGGTCTTTGATTCGTTGCTCGGCCACGATGTGCTCATCAAGCAGTATCAGATGAACCGTCTGACGGTTTTTATCGACCCCGATAATGCCGATTCGGACGATGCCTACAACCTGCAGCAGTCGCTTATCGCCGTTGGCTCGGGCGGCTTCTTTGGTAAGGGCTTGGGCCATGCGACGCAGTCGGCCGGCGGCTTTCTGCCTGAGTTCCACACCGACTTCGTCTTCGCCTTCCTGTCCGAGACCTTTGGCTTTTGCGGTTCCTTTTTGCTCCTGTGCCTCTACGTGCTGCTGATCTTTTCGACGATTCGCGTCGCCTTTAAGTGTGAGTCGCTGTTCTTGCGTCTTTCGTGTGTGGGCATCGTTGGCATGTGGGCGTTCCAGACCTTCGAAAACATCGGCATGTGCATCGGCATGATGCCGATTACCGGTATTCCGCTACCGTTTATTAGCTTCGGTTCGTCTTCGATGATGATTCAACTGCTGACGGTGGGTATCGTACAATCCATATGGCGGCATCGTTCGGGCGCCGCGTAACCGCTGGAGGGGTTTGCTATGAAAATTCCCGTAGATAAGCTGACCCGCGCTTTTAAGATGGGCGCGTCCGTTAAGAAGGATTCCGATACACCGGTGCGCGTCTCGGTCTATTTGGATTCGTCCGCCTCGCGCTTTCTGGCCGAGACGGTGCGTGACGCCTTTGTGCCGCAGACGACCTCGGGCATTGTGCGCGTCGAGCGTCTGGGGGAGGAGCGAATTGCTCCAAAGACCGATACCGATGTGGTACTGGTGCTCTCGTGCGGTTCCGACCGCTTGGAGAGTGCCGTGCAGGAGCTCGTGATCGCCGGCGCGCCCGTGTGCGTGCTTGCCGAGTCTGCTGTAGAGGTGCCGTTTATCGAGGAGTCCACGCCCATGCTCGGCGTGGTGGCGGCAACCGATAAGACGTATCTGCTCGAGACGCTTGCCCGCTGGATTCTCGATCGCACCGAAAAGGAAACGGCTTTTGCGGCGAACTTTGCCTTCATGCGCATCGCGGCGGCCAATCGTATCATCACCTCGTGCGCGCTCACCAATATGGCGACCGGTGCGCTGGTGTTTTTGCCGGGCGCCGATTATCCCGTTATGGCGCTGGCGCAGGTGGGCATGCTCTTTGAGCTCGCTGCCGTCTTTGGACGCGGCATTAAGCCCGAGCGCGGCTACGAGGTCGCGGGCGTGCTTGCCGGCGGTCTTGTGATCCGCGCGGTCACCCGTGCGCTCGTCAAGCAGACGCCGCATATTGGGTTTGCCGTCAAGGCGCTCACTGCTGCCGCGGGCACCTATGGCATGGGCCGTGCGCTCGTTTCGCTCTACGAGCGCGATGTCGACTACAGTCGTGCCAACGAGGTGGTCACTGCCACGTTCTCCCGCGTTCGCGATCTGGTGACCACGGTCGCGGGCGCTACCCGTCCTATGGCGTCCTATCAGGACGCATCAGATCTCGCTGCTTAGGGGTTTTCCGTTGCGCGTTGCATACCAAGACTGTTTTCATTTAATTGAGCCGTTGCTCGCCAAGGTCGAGAAGCCGAGTCGCTATATCGATCACGAGTGGGGCACGCTTTCCAAGGCCGATGCCGACTACCGTTGCTGCCTGATCTATCCGGATGTGTACGAGGTCGGTCTGCCCAACCAGGGTATCGCCATCCTCTACAACATCCTTAACCAGGCCGAGGGCATCTCCTGCGAGCGTGGCTATGTGCCGTGGCCCGATATGGGTGACGCTATGCGCGAGGCGGGCATTCCGCTGCTCTCGCTTGAGGGTGCAGCGCCGGTCGCTTCGTTTGATATCGTCGGTCTGCATGTGCCGCACGAGATGGCGGTGACGAACTTCCTCGAGGCACTCGACCTCGCTGGCATTCCACTGTTGGCGGCTGACCGAGGCGAAGACGACCCTATCATCATCGCCGGCGGCCCCTCGGTGTACAACCCCGAGCCGTACGCGGCCTTCTTCGATGCCATCCTCATCGGTGAGGGCGAGGAATCGCTGCTCGAGACCTGCCAGCTGCATCGCCGCCTGCGTGACGAAGGGGTCCCGCGCGCGCAGATTGTCGAGCAGCTTGCATCCATTGCCGGCAACTACGTGCCATCGCTCTATGAGGTTCGTCACGACGAGCCCTGCTCGCCGCATGGCTACACCGTGCCGCGTGAAGGCAAGGATGCGCCGACCGTGGTCTACAAGCGCGTCGTCGAGGACTTTGGCGCTACCAATCCGTTGTCGCAG
>CABUBY010000174.1 GCA_902489955.1 uncultured Collinsella sp.
GATCCGGTCCGACCGGGCCGCGCGGCAAGGAGATATATTGCCAGACCGGAGGGGCGCCGTGGGCGGGAATCGCGCACTCCATATTTTGTTCACAAATGAATAGATCCCTCAGTCGCGTCACTGAGGTTAAAACTGAAGCATTGGCTTCTGATATTGGCGATGACCAGCTGTTTTATGAGTATTGAGACATCGGTCATCTCTGGAGCGCTACTTTACTCCAAAGGCATCAGCTATTTGTTTCCCATCGGTAAAAGGCGGGTTTTGTTCGCCAAGCGTTCTTATATATAGATAGATACGGGTTCGAACCCGTGCACCGGCAACAAAAAAGACGGCCAACCGAAGTTGACCGTCTCAACAATCTTTGGGTGGGCCGTCAGGGGTTCGAACCCTGGACCTTGGGATTAAAAGTCCCCTGCTCTGCCAGCTGAGCTAACGGCCCGCGGGTGGCATTGTACCACGGTCTGGGACTATTCCCAACTCCATTGGCCGTTCTGGAAAATCACAACTTCACGTCCATCAGGCGTAATGCCCGTAATATCGATGTCGTCCGTGCCGATCATAAAATCGACGTGCGTGCTCGAGACGTTAACACCATGCTCCAGGAGCTCCTCCTTGGACATGTCGTACCCACCCTCGATGCATTCGGGGAAACCGACACCTAGCGCGAGATGGCAGCTAGCGTTCTCGTCATAGAGCGTATCGTAGAACAGAACACCACTTTCGCGGATCGGCGTGTTCTTGGAAATGAGCGCGACCTCTCCCAGGTGAGCAGCGCCCTCGTCAGTATCGATGATACTTGCGAGCGTTGCCTTGCCCACGCGGGCGTCGTAGTCCACCACGCGGCCGCCCTCGAATTTAATCCAAAAATCGTCGACCTTATTGCCGTGGTGGATGAGCGGCATGGCCGAGTACACGATACCGTCGGCGCGCATGCGATCGGGCGAAGTAAAGACTTCCTCGGTGGGAATGTTGGGGAAGAAGGGGTGCCCATCGGGCGTCTTGCCCTTGCCGCCGGCCCACTCGTGACCCTTCGTCATGCCAATCATCAGATCGGTTCCATTTGCCGCGGTGTAATGCAGGCAGTCGAAACGATTGTCGTTCAGGAAACGCAGATTCTTTTCGAATGCGGCGTCATGGAGCTCCCAGTCGCTCTCTGGGTCCTGGCCATCGGCGCGAGCGGTGTGCAGAATCGCATTCCACAGCTTATAGATTGCAACCTCATCGGCGTCTCCCGGGAACACTTCGCGCGCCCAAGCCACGACCGGAGCGCCGGCGATGCACCACGGATTGATGTTGTAATCCAGTCCACGGCGGAAAACTTTGCACTGCGTGTTCTTTGCCTTAGAAGCTGCAGCGGGCTTAGCGGGATCGATGCCCTTAAGGGCGGCGGGGTCCGCACCCTCGATAAAGATAAAGCAGGCACCGTCCTGGGCCAGGGAATCCAGCTGCAGGCGCTTCCACTCGGGCGTCTGCTCAAAATAGCTTTTCTCGACATGCTCGTACGTGAGCCTCGTCACGGCATCATCAGCCCAGATGACCGTCACGTGGCCGGCGCCGGCAGCATAGGCCTCCGCGACCACCACGCGCGCAAACGGCGCGCACTCAACCGGAGACTGAACGACGACTTCCTGGCCGGGCTTAACGTTTACGCCCTTGCGGACAACCAGGCGCGCATAGTTTTTAATCTTGGGCTCCAGGGACTTCATACCCTCCAGGGCCTCTTCGACCGTCAGGGCAGCTCGAATCATGTGCCACTCCATCTATCTATAGAACAGTAAAAAGGCGCGCCGCAAAAACGACGCGCCTTATATCTTAGCGATAAGTATGTATGCAAACGCTACTTCTTCTTGGAGTCCTTCTTGTCCTCCTCGGCAGCTGCGCGCTCGATAAGAGCGTTGAGCTTGTTCTCGGACATGCCCTCGGCCTGCGCGCGGTACATGTTGCGCAAGGGACGAATACGAGCGAAGTCGTAGATAAAGTCACCTAGGATGATGACATAGGACAAAACGATGCCGACCATCTGGACAGGGCTGGACACCATGCCAGCGGGAGCGAAGTACAGCGAGCCCCAAATTGCCACGACGAGCACCATGCCAATGGCGAGCACAATCCACCAGATGCGACGGCGCTTGGTGTAGTCCTCGTCCTGCTTGAGGAGGATATTCGACACCGTATAGATGCGGTCCTCCTTGGCGCGCTGCTTAGCCTTGCGGGCGCGCTTCTCCTCTTTAGAGAGGCCCTCGAGGTTCTCGCCCTTCTCGAGCTCTTTGCGGCGTGCCTTAGACGAAGCCGGCACGACGCGAACGGAGCTCGCTGCTTGGCGGGCGGGCTTAGCAGATGCGGCAGACTTGCGCGCAACCCCGGTAACTTCGTGGGATTGCGTGCGCTTGTTCGTGGCGCTACGGGTACTCACTTATGCGTTCTCCTTCATGCTTGTGAACTGGGAGCCCGTGATGATCTGGAAGGCCTCGCGATAGCGCTCGGACGTGCCATCGATGACCTCGGCGGGCAGGTGCGGGGTCTCCCCCGTCATATCCCAGTTGGCCTTGAGCCAATTGCGGACGAATTGCTTGTCGTAGCTAGGCTGGATCTTGCCCTCCTCGTAGCTGGCAGCAGGCCAGAAACGGCTGGAGTCGGGCGTGAGGCACTCGTCGATCAGCGTGACCTTGCCATCAATAACACCAAACTCAAACTTGGTGTCGGCAATGATGATGCCACGGGTCGCGGCGTACTCGGCAGCGGCCTTGTAGATCTTGAGGGAAAGGTCACGAATCTGCGTGGCGATGTCCTCGCCCACGATCTCGCAGCAACGCTCGAACGAGATGTTCTCGTCGTGGTCACCGATCTCGGCCTTCGTGGACGGCGTGAACAACGGCTCGGG
>CABUBY010000175.1 GCA_902489955.1 uncultured Collinsella sp.
AAGTGCTCTCCGGCTCGTGCGGAACTCGCGATCGATGTTGCCCCATACGCCCGTCCAGGTCCTTAGATAACGTTGCTTGCGAACGTCGCTCTGCTCGTCCGCTTTTTTGATCTGGAGAGCCGGGTGGGCTGATATGTAGATACGAGTAGGGGCTCCTCCGTTGATGAACGGGGGAGCCCCTTGTTGCGTTTGGGTTGTTGGTGCGATCTACAGATGCGAGACGATCAGTTCCATCTTGCCTTCGAGGTCGATGGAGCTGACGGTGCTCGGGGCCAGCAGGTGGCTTCCCTTGTGGACGGGGTCGCCGCAGACGGTGCCTTCGCCGTCGATGACCGACAGGCACATGAAGGGCCAGCGCTGGTCGAGGGTCTTGCTGCCGTTGACGCGCACGCGATCGACGGTGTAGCAGGGGTTGGACTCGAGCTCGGTCACGCCGTCCACCTCGGGCGCGGTCACCGTGCCGTCGGTCGGAGCCTGAGCATCAAAGTCGATGCAGTCGAGGCTCTGCTCAATGTGCAGCGGGCGCAGCTTTCCGTCGGTGCCGGGACGGTCGTAGTCGTACAGGCGATATGTCACGTCGCTCGACTGCTGCGTCTCCAGAATCAGCGTGCCGGTCTTGATGGCGTGAACGGTGCCGGAGTCGATCTGGAAAAAGTCTCCCTTGTGAATCGGCAGCACGTTGAGCATCTCGTCCCAACGGCCCCCCTCGATCATCTGCGCGGCCTCGGCGCGGTCGTGCGCGCGCTGGCCGACGATGATCGTGGCACCGGGCTCGCAGTCCAGTACATACCAGCACTCGGTTTTACCCAGACTGCCGTTCTCGTGCTCGGCGGCGTACTCGTCGTTGGGATGAATCTGGATCGAAAGGTCGTCCTTGGCGTCCAGAATCTTGATGAGCAGCGGGAACTCCTTGCCCTCGCAGTTGCCAAAGAGCTCGCGGTGCTCGGCCCACAGCCACGACAGCGTGTGGCCGGCGTACGGTCCCTCCGCAATCTGGCAGTCGCCGTTGGGATGGGCCGAGATGGCCCAGCACTCACCGATGGGACCCTCGGGAATGTCGTAGCCAAACACGGTCTCCAACTGGCGGCCGCCCCAGATCTTCTCGTGGAAGATCGGCGTGAGTTTAATCAAATCGGACATGTGCATACTCCCATAAGGTTGTGCGGGTGCCGCGTAAGACGGCTCAAAACGAGCGCCCGCGTGACTACAAAAACCTATGCCAACGTTACGTTGTGCAACTCAAAGCGATCGCCAACGTTGCGCGAGATCGAATACTCAAAGGCGGCGCCGCTGTCCAAAAAGCCAATCTGGGTGAGCTCGAGCAGGGGAGAGCCAAGTTTGGTGTCCAGACGCTCGGCTTCTTCCTCGGTTGCTGCCACGGCGCGAATGGTACGGTGGAAGCTCGAAATCTTCAGCCCACATTGCTCGCGGATGAAGCGGTAGACCGATCCGTACAGGTCCTTCTTTTTAAGGCCTGGAATCAGCTCGAGGGGCATGTAGGTGTACTCGATAACGATGGGCTTCTCATCGGCCTGACGCACGCGCACGACGTGATAGGCAAAGTCATCCTCGGCAATTCCCAGCTGGGCTGCGATGTCCGCTGGTGGATTAACGATCGAGAAATCGTAGACCACCGAGGTCACCTTCTCCCCGCGATGCTCATACGAAAAACCCTGGGTACGGTCGTTTTTGCCCTGGAAAAACGCCTGGCCGGGAAGCCCCGCCGTGTCCTTAACGTAGGTACCCGATCCACGCCGGCTGGTAATAAGACCTTCTTCGGTGATTTGTTCAAGAGCTCGTTTGACGGTGATTTTGGAAACGTTATAGAGCTTGCAGAACTCAACCACGGTAGGAAGCTTGTCGCCCGGTTTAAGAGCGCCATCCTCGATAGTGCGACGAATATCTGCAGCTATCGCTTCGTATTTGGGAATCATGGAACCTCCTTTCCAACTTGGTTGAGTATAAAAGAAAGTATAGTCAACACCTAAGTATCTCTATTGAGTTATTGAAAAGTTCGAGAAAGATAAAATTAAAAGTCGCCCCGCTTGAAAAATTAGAGCGTTTTAAATGATAAACATCTGAGTAGTGTCGTGTTGAGAAATGATCGGTCCGAGGACGGGGCCGAACCGATATAACACCCAGCGAACCGAATCTCGTACTCTGCGCTTCCCCAGATAAAACCTGCCAAAACAAACCTGTCCCTTTTTGGTAGGTTTTTGCTTTGGGAGCGGTACCATACAGGCAATGTTTAAACGAGAAAGGTGGGCCCCCATGGAACCCAAGCAGTACTACATCGGCATCGACGTCGGCGGCACTTCGGTTAAGGAGGGCCTGTTCGACGAGGACGGAAATCTGCTGGCCAAGGCCAGCGTGCCCACGCCTCCCATCGTTGACGCTGCGGGCTTTGCCGCGGTGACCGAGGCTATCGACCAGGTGGTCGCCAAGGCGCAGATTCCGCGCGCCTTTGTGGCAGGCATTGGCCTGGCCGTTCCGTGCCCCATCCCGGCGTCGGGCGATGCCAAGGTCAAGGCCAACATTGCCATTAACCTGCCCGAGCTCAAGATCGCCATCCAGGAGCACTGCCCTGATGCGGTCGTTAAGTATGAGAACGATGCCAACGCCGCTGCCATGGGCGAGGCCTGGCTCGGTTCTGCCAAGGGCGTGCAGAACGTGGTGATGGTCACCATCGGTACCGGCGTGGGCGGCGGCGTTATCGTTAACGGCGACGTGGTATCGGGCGTTGTGGGTGCCGGCGGCGAGATTGGCCACATGTGCCTGAACCCGGCCGAGGAGCGCACCTGCGGCTGTGGCGGCCATGGCCACCTGGAGCAGTATTCCAGCGCCACCGGCGTGGTGAGCA
>CABUBY010000176.1 GCA_902489955.1 uncultured Collinsella sp.
ATGCCCTCCGGCCACGACACGGCCGACCAGTCGTAGCCGTCGAAGGTCTTGGGCGCCGGCAGCGCGCAGCGCCTGAGCAGCGTCGCGCGCTTCGAGGCCTCGCGGCTGGACCTCTCCGCCTCGAGGTAGCCCGCCAGGTACTCCACCTTCTTCGGGGTGCCGAGCCTCGACCACTCCTCCAGGACGGCGGTGGTGAGCGAGCACGACCGCCCGGCCTCCACGACCCAGCGGGCCAGCTCCTCGCTAGCTGCCATCGGCGACCGCCCCCTTCAGGAACCCGTCGTAGACCGACAGGTCGGCCCCGCCGGCCCCGCCGAGAGGGCGCGCGCAGAGAGGGGCGATGCCCCGCTGGCCTAGCCTAAGGGCGAAAACGGAATAGACGGACCGACCGTCCGGCTGAGTCTGGGAAGAGGTGCCGGGCGGCGGGCGGAGCATGGCCACCGGACCCATCGAAACACATCTCCACCGTTCCTTCAACTGGGAAAACGACGCCCCCGTGGCCTGAATGGGGCCTCGGGGGCGTTCGGCTAACTGCGGGAACGGCCTATCCGCTCAATGTGTTCGGCTGAGATCGGAAATCAACCCGACGCTCTCGCGAGGGCATCAGTCGTCACGAAAGGCGCGAACAAACGCAGGCTCGCAGCGAGATGCCCCTACATCTCACCGAGCATGATCCAGGCAGAGCTGTCCTGCGCGAGCCTGCCGTCTGCAAGCGGTGATGAGGTGAGCAGGACCCTGCCCGCCGGCAGCTCCACGGGTGCTGCACCGAAGCTCGTCACACACGCCCAGCCGTTGTCGCGGCGATAGGCGATGACGCCGCCCTCAGCGCCCTCGGCACCATCCGCAAGGCCGGTGCGCCCGTCAAGATCGAGCCACGCAAGATCGTTGGCGCACCCGTGCAGCTTGCGCCGCAGCCAGAGGGCGTCACGATAGAGCGCAAGCATCGATGTCGGGTCCGCTTCTTCTCTATCGGCAGCGTAATCGGAAAACCATGCAGGCTGCGGCAGATGGGGCGCCGCATCGGCGTCGGCCGGTGAAAACCCAAACGATCCGCCCTGTGCGGGATCGTCCGCTGCCACCCACGGCAGGGGCACACGGCAGCCGTCGCGCCCCTTCTCGCGCTTCGGTCCGTGCGTATTGGTCGCAGTGGGATCTTCGAGTGCAGCCCACGGAATGTCAGCCACCTCAAAAAGGCCGAGCTCCTCACCCTGATATACGTATGCCGAGCCCGGAAGCGCCAGCTCAAGCAAAAGGGCCGCCCGCGCGCGGCGCTCGCCGAGTTCACGGTCCTCGTCATAAGACGACCCGTCGCGTAAGAGCCAGTCGAGCGCAATCTGGTGGTAGCGCGTCGCCTTGATTTGCGGCAGGGCATAGCGTGTCGCCACGCGCGGCACGTCGTGGTTGGAGAGTACCCAGGTCGAGGCGGAATCGGATTCGATGGCCGCCTTCAAGCCCTCCTCGATTGCAGCGTGCATGTCATCATAGGTCCAAGTGGCCTTGGCAAACTCAAAGTTAAATGTCTGACCAAGCTCGCTGGGACGCGCGTAGAGATACTGACGCTCGGGCAGCACCCACGCCTCGGCAACGGCGCTGCGGGGCGGATCGTAGCGGTCGAACACGCGGCGCCACTCGCGATAGATCTCGTGGACCTCGTTGCGGTCCCACAGCGGATGGGTGCCGTCGTCAACCATGTCATCGCCCTCGGCGAGATGCCACCGGTCGAGGTCATCGCGGTCGAGATCCTTGGCAAGACCGTGCGCCACATCAATGCGAAAGCCATCGACGCCTCGATCGCTCCAAAATGTCAGGACGTCGCAAAAGAACGCGTGAACCTCGGGGCATGACCAGTCAAAGTCCGGCTGCTCGGGCGTAAACATGTGCAGATACCACTGACCGTCCGCAACACGCGTCCAGGCGGGGCCACCAAAGTTGGCATTCCAATTGGTGGGAGGCAGCTCTCCGTGCTCGCCGCGACCATCGCGGAAGATATAACGGGCGCGCTCGGGCGATCCGGGGCCGGCGGCAAGAGCGGCTTTGAACCAGGGGTGCTGGCTGGATGAATGGTTAGGCACGATGTCGACGATGACCTTGATGCCGCGCGCGTGAGCCGCAGCGATCATGTCATCGAAGTCGTCAAGCGAGCCGAGACGTGGGTCGACATCGCAGTAGTCCGCCACATCATAGCCACCATCGACAA
The DNA here is from genome assembly GCA_902489955.1 of uncultured Collinsella sp. GTDB lineage: Bacteria > Actinomycetota > Coriobacteriia > Coriobacteriales > Coriobacteriaceae > Collinsella. Next base: position 2,198 of record CABUBY010000176.1, read on the forward strand.
GAGGCGATGGGTAAAACGGGCTCAGCCAGATGGCCTCGATACCCAGCTGCTCAAGATAGTCCATCTGCTGGGTAATGCCCGCGATATCGCCCAGACCCGAACCAGTCGAATCCTTAAACGAGCGCGGGTAGATCTGATAGATCGCGGCGTCGGACATCCATGAGCGCGAAGAAGACTTTTCTGTAGCCATGAGGCGTATCTCCCTTGCAACGAGGTTATACGAGATGCCCACGATGATACGCCCAAAGTGGACATTCGCGGCAAACAGCGCCACAGCCACGACCCAAAACGCTCGCTCCCTCTCGGGTTCGAGCCCATGCGATGGGTACGAAAAAGCCCGGCTACCGTAGTAGTCGGGCTGTTGCGTTTGGAGCGGACAACGGGGCTCGAACCCGCGACCCCAACCTTGGCAAGGTTGTGCTCTACCAACTGAGCCATGTCCGCATATGTAAAACAAAACGGGCGCCGGAGCGCCCGGATGTTGCCTGGAGGCGAAGCCCGGATTCGAACCGGGGGTAAAGGCTTTGCAGGCCTCTGCCTTACCACTTGGCCACTTCGCCGAAAAAGGACCGCCTAAACGGTCCGGAAATGCAATGGAGCGGACAACGGGGCTCGAACCCGCGACCCCAACCTTGGCAAGGTTGTGC
>CABUBY010000177.1 GCA_902489955.1 uncultured Collinsella sp.
GCCCAAGCAGCCCCCCACGCATACTCGAGGCGATCGTGGCCCCGCGCGCAAACCCGCCGAGAACAATAAGTCGGGCAAAAAGACGACGCTCTTTGTCGTCCTGGGTCTAATCGTCATTGTCTATATCGTAGGCGTCGTAGCATTTTCGCAGGTAGCCTACCCCAACACCACCATCGCCGGCGTCGACGTCTCGTTCTCCAACGCTTCGTCTGCCGCCACCAAGGTCAATTCGGCATGGAAGCACTATAAGCTCGCCGTGACAGGCGATGACTTTAGCTGGACCTATCAGCCCGAGTCCGATGAACCCATCGTCGATGGCGAAGCTGCCGCAAAAGAGATCATCAACCACAACGAAGCCTTTATTTGGCCGGTCCGCCTTGTGGAATCCTTAAGCGGCAAGGCCAAAACAACCGCTACCTCCAACGAAGTCGATCTTGATCAAGACGTCGACCTGTCCATGCTCTCCGACACCTTTGACCAAAAGAAGTTTGAGAAGGATCTAGGCGCCGCCATCAACGAGTTTAACGAGGGCCGTTCGGGCACGTTCGAGGCCAATAGCTCCTATGACGAGCAGGCCGGCAAGTTTACCGTCGAGAAGGCGCGCTCCAACGAAAAACTCAACCGCGAGCATGTCATTAAGTATGCCGAGCTCGAGCTTGCCTCGCTGGCCGAGTCCGTAGATCTTTCCAAGCTCGGCAACGATGCCTATGAGCCGCTCAATGGAACGCTGACCGATGATCAGATTCAGACCGCATGCGATGCCGCCAACAACTTTCTGGGCGTCAACGTGACCCTCAAGCTCAACGGCGAGGATGCCGGCAAGGTTGATGGCAGCTCCGTATTGCAGTGGATCAGCTTTGCCGATCCCGCCAACCCAACGCTCGATACGTCGCAGATCAGCAACTGGGCAGCCGAACTCGCCAACGGCTTTAATACCGTGGGCTCCACTCGCTGGTGGACGCGCGCCGATGGCAAGCAGTGCGCCGTCGAAGGCGGCGACTTTGGTTGGTCCATCGACAGCAGCTCGCTCGCCAAGCAGGTCGAGGACGCCATTAACAACAAGCAGACCGGCGAAATCGAGATCAAGTACTCCCAGAAGGCCGACACCTTTACCGCAAAGGGAGAGCCCGACTGGAAGGCGTATATCGACGTCGACTTGTCCGAACAGCACGCGCGCTACTATGACGAGAGCGGAAATATCGTTTGGGAGGCCAACTTTATCTCGGGCAAGCCGGGCGAGGACGCCACGCCCGAGGGCGTCTGGCAGATCAACAGCAACGACGGCGGCAGCACCCTGATCGGAGCCAAGGACCCCGAGACCGGCAAGCCCAAATACGAGAGTCCGGTGAGCTACTGGATGCCGTTTGAGGGCAACATGATCGGCTTCCATGATGCCACCTGGCAAAACGACAAGAGCTTCGATAACGCCGAGTCGTACAAATGGTGCGGCAGCCACGGCTGCATCAACCTGCGCCTGGCAGACGCCAAGGCACTTCACGACTGCATCAAAGTCGGCCTATGCGTGGTTGTCCACTCGTAGTGCAACGCGCGCATTCCTACAACGTGGAACCGCTGCGACCAATCTAACAGTTCCGAAAGAAACCGTTCTATGCGCCCACCCCAACCGGTGGGCGCATATACTTATCGAGGTACTTTCTATAAAGGAGACGCTATGCCGAATGTCCCCACGACCACCCCGGGCCCGGATGATACCGAGCACACGCTCGAAGATGTCACCGAAACGATTCCTCTGATTACAAACGTACATGCCGATAAGCAGAGCGGACGCGCGAACGATGCGACCGAGATTTCCGATGAAGAGGCATATGCCAAGCTCAAGGCAAAACGTGCCGAACGTCGACGCAAAAAGCTCATCCGACGCGGCATTGCGGCCGGCGTCGTGGCCGCCATTGTGCTCATCGCCGTTGTCGTGACCTTAGCCATCAACGCACGGCCCGCAGGCAACAACGGGCCGGTGACCGACATGGTGACCGAGGGCACGTTTACCACAACGGTCGAGGCGAAAGGCCAGCTCAAACCCATTTCGTCCTCAGTGGTCTCCCCTTCTGTCGACGGTACGGTCGATTCGATCAACGTGCAGGCGGGCCAATCCGTCAACGAGGGCGATGTGCTTATGACCATTAAAAACGACGAGCTCGATCGCAACGTTGCCGAGGCGCAGCGTGCAGTTGCTGCCGCTCAAGAAGACCTCGCTAATGCGAAGAAAGCCGCAGCTGCCGCTCAGGCCACCCCAACGACGGACGTCGATGGAGCTTCCGCAGCGGCTGGCGTCTCCGCCGCATCGGCGGACACGAACGCCGTATCGGCCGCGCAGCGCAGCCTCGCATCGGCCCAGGCAAACCTCGATCAGGCGAACGCCAAGGCGGCCAGTCGTACGGTCACGGCCCCGAGCTCGGGCAGTATCGTGGAGCTCAACGCCAAGGTGGGCGCCACGGTAACAGGCGGCATGATCATGGGCGAAAGCGATACGAGCGGCGGCAAGCAGTGCATGCAGATCGCCGACCTATCTAAGATGAAGGTGACCGTGCAGGTGGGCGAAAAGGACATCGCCAAGATCGCCGTTGGGCAGAGTGCCAACGTCACGTATCCCGCGTTTCCCGATATCGTAAGCCAGGGAACGGTCACGGCCATCGCCTCGGTGGCAAACTCCGACGCCGCCAACGGTGGCGGCGGCAGCGTAACCTTTAACGTCGACATTCTCATAGAGGCGCCCGACGCGCGCCTGAAGCCGGGCATGACGGCCGAGATATCGGTGGTGACCGAGCAGCTCGACGACGTGGTGATGGTGCCGACGATGGCGC
>CABUBY010000178.1 GCA_902489955.1 uncultured Collinsella sp.
CACCGGCCGCCACCATGGTTCGCATGCCCGCCAGGTCGCGGAAACCGCCGCCCACGGTATAGGGAATAGCGAGCTCCTCGGCCGCGTGCGCCGCCATCTCGATGGTCGTCGCGCGGTTGTCGCTCGTGGCGGTAATGTCCAGGAAGACGACCTCGTCTGCACCCTCGCGGTCGTAGGCACGGGCAAGCTCCACCGGATCGCCCGCATCGCGCAGGCTCACAAAGTTGACGCCCTTGACCACACGGCCGTCCTTGACGTCTAGACAGGGAATCACGCGCTTGGTAAGCATGGGCTACTCCTCCCCTCGGGCGGCGGCCAACGCCTGTACCAGCGTAAAGTTGCCCTCGTAGAGCGCACGGCCGGTAATGGCGCCTTCAATCGCGCCCTCGCCCACCGCGGCCAGTGCGCGGATGTCGTCGAGCGTCGAGATGCCGCCCGAAGCCACGACGGGAAATCCCGCGACCTCGGCCACATGGCGATACGCCGCCACATCGATGCCCGTCTGCATGCCATCGCGCGCGATGTCGGTATACACCAGATGTTTAAAGCCCAGCTCGGTGAGCTGCGCCACGGCGTCATCGAGTGCCACGCCTGCGCCGTCACGCCAGCCGTTCACCTTGACCTGGCCGTCGCGCGCGGCAATATCGGCGACCAACAGCTCGCCAAAGCCTTGGGCTGCCACCTCGGCAAAACCCGGCTCGGTCACCAGCACGGTGCCCAGCGCAATGCGGCGAGCACCATAGCCGGCCAGCTCGTCGATGCGCGCGAGCGAGCGGACACCGCCGCCCACGTCCACGGACAGGCCGTCGACGCCGCAGATAGCCTTAATCGCCGCCGAGTTGGCAGCGCACGCGTCCTCGTCCTCACCAAAAGCAGCGGACAGGTCGACGACATGCACCCAGTTCGCGTCCTGCTCGGCAAACGAGCGGGCGACGGCGACGGGGTCGTCGGAATATACCTTGCAGCGGCTGCGGTCGCCGCGCTCCAGGCGCACAACCTTACCGCCGATCAAATCGATTGCGGGAAACAGAATCATCGGCCGGCCCCCTCGACGATGCTCACAAAGTTTTTAAGAATGCGCTGACCCAGCGCGGAGGATTTCTCGGGATGGAACTGGCAGCCCCACACGTTGCCATGGCGCACGATGCACGGGAAGCTCCGCGTATAGTGCGTGCGCGCCAGCACATCGGCGGCATCGGCATCGTCGGACACCGCGTAGCTGTGGGTGAAGTACATGTTGGCACCCTCGGCAAAACCAGTAAGCAGCGGATCGGCCGCACCGGTGGGCGTCATGTGCACCTGGTCCCAGCCCACGTGCGGCACCTTCAGGCGACTCGACTCCAAGCGCGTGCACGAACCGCACATAATACCCAGGCCATCGACCCAGGGGCCACCGGCCTGCTGGGGGGTGTTGCCATCGGCAACCGCGCCCTCGTCCGCAGGCACGCCTTCGTTGCCGCGCTCAAAAAATAGCTGAAGGCCCAGGCAGATGCCGAGCAGCGGAGTTCCGGCGGCGACGGCATCGAGCACCGCGTCCGCCTCGCCGCTCTGGCGCATAAAGGCGATCGCGTCATAGAACGCGCCCACGCCCGGGATGACCAGGCCGTCGGCATTACGGATCTGCTCCGGATCGTCCGATGTGCAGGCGGCGGCACCGGCGCGCGCAAGCCCGCGCGCAACGCTCGACAAGTTGCCCTTGTGGTAGTCAACCACCACGATCTTCGGTTCGCCCACGCGACCCCTCCACTTCTCATCATCCAAAACCACCACAAAGGTGCCTGTCCCCTTTGTGGTGGTTTTACCCTTGTGACGGTTACAGCGATCCCTTGGTGCTGGGGATGCCCTGCACGCGGGGATCGAGCTCGCAGGCGTGGCGCATCGTGCGACCCACGGCCTTAAAGGCGGCCTCGATAATGTGATGCGAGTTGCCGCCCGCCAGCTCGCGCACGTGCAGCGTGAGCTTGGCATCGCGCGCAAAGGCGTAGAAGAACTCGACGGCCAGCTCGGTATCGAAGCTGCCCACGCGCTCGGTCGGCACGGGCAGCTCGCAGTAGGCCTGCCCGCGCCCCGAAATATCAACAGCAGCCATCACGAGTGTCTCGTCCATGGCGATCGCCGCGTCGGCAAAGCGTGTAATGCCCGCCTTGTCGCCCAGCGCCTGGCAAAACGCCTCGCCCAGCACAATGCCCGTGTCCTCGACGGTATGATGCGCATCGACCTCCACGTCGCCCACCGCGTGCACCGTCAGATCGAACAGGCCATGGCGGCCAAAAGCGTTGAGCATGTGGTCGAAAAACGGCACACCGGTCGAGATATCGCACACGCCGCTTCCATCCAGGTCGAGCTTTACGACAATGTCGGTCTCGCCCGTCTTGCGGGTCACCTCGGCATAGCGGTCCATCTACATCTCCTCCTTCACCAGCGCGGCAAACGCAGCCAGCACCTCGTCGTTTTCCTGCGGGGTGCCCACGGTAATGCGCAGGCAGTCCGCGAGCCCTGGCGCGTAGCTAAAGTCGCGCACCAAAATCGAATACTCGTCGCGCAGACGCTCGCGCACGCGCGTGGCATGCGACGTGCGCACGAGCACAAAGTTCGCCGCGCTCGGCCATGCCTCCACGGGCATGCCCTCGGCAGCCATTGCACGCAGGGCGCACAACTCGCGCTCGCGCTCGGATGCGACCTGTGCCACCACAGGCGCATACGCATCGCGGGCACGCACGCAGGCAAGCGCGGCGGCCTGGCTTAGCACGTTAACCGAGTAGATTTGGCGAATCGCCGCAAACACATCGATGACCTCGGGCGCCGCGAT
>CABUBY010000179.1 GCA_902489955.1 uncultured Collinsella sp.
GACGAGGGCGCCGTGTGGCGCTACGAAATTGCGTGGGCAGGGGACTCCGACTGCGCCCCCGAGCTCCAGATCTTCGATACGCATATGAACGTCATCGATGCCACGGTGCATGTGTTTGAGTCGCAGCTCGATGTGCCGCAGCAGAACGGGACGCGCCTCAATAAAACCTTCCTGAGTGTGGAGATGTTTCAGGTTATACGCGATTTTGTCGCGATTGCGAGCGATCCCGTGGGGCAGATCAAGACTGGCTTTTGCTCCATGGATGGTCGTCTGTACAACGGCATGGTCGATGACAGTTGGAACCGTATGAAGGACGCGCGCGCGGATGACGCCGCTTATCGTCGCTGGTTTGAGCAGCATCGCGCAAAGCCGGGTGACCTGGCGTGCCAGCGGGTCACTTCGGCAGCATTTGCCTACCGACCGCTCGTGAGCATTGTCGTGCCGTGCTATAAGACCGATCGGGTCTACCTGAGCGAGCTGCTGGATTCGGTGCTTGCCCAGAGCTACGACAACTGGGAATTGCTGCTTATGGATGCCTCGCCCGAATGGGATGCGGTGGCCAACCTTGCAGTAGCCACTCACGACGAGCGCGTTCGCCGTATCGAACTGCCCGGTAATGGCGGCATTGTGGTCAACACCAACGCCGGCATCCAACAGGCGGTGGGCGATTACATCGCATTCTTGGACCACGATGACATCTTGGAACCGGATGCGCTGTTCCACTACGTTTCCGCGTTGAACAAGGCGAGCGAGGGAGAGCGCCCGCAGGTCCTGTTCTGCGACGAGGACATGTTCCAGAAAGCGGGGGAGTGGGGCCAGCCGGTCTTTAAGACCAAACTCAATGTCGACCTGCTCTATAGCCATAACTGCGTGACGCATTTTCTGATGGTGGAGAAGGCCCTGATCGACTCCATCGGTATGTCGCCGGAAGACGTTGCGGGCGCCCAGGATTACGATCTGACGCTCCGCTGCCTGGCGGCGGGTGCACGGTTTGAGCATGTTGCGCACGTGCTGTATCACTGGCGGGTGCACCCCGGCTCGACCGCCGACGGTTCTGCTGATAGCAAGCCCTATGCCATCGAGGCCGGTCGTCTTGCGCTGCAGCGCCACTTTGACTCGCTGGGCGTTTGCGGAACGGTCGAGGAGACTGAGACCCCATTCGTCTATCGCATGCGCTATGCTCTGCCTGAACCTGCGCCGCTGGTGAGCATTGTGATTCCGACCAAGGACCACGTCGAGACGCTCGATGCCTGCGTGATATCGATTGCCGAGAATGCAACGTATGCCAATTACGAGATCGTCTTGGTGGAGAACAACAGCGAAGATCCGAAGACGTTTGCGTATTACGAGGCCCTTCCGGAGCGTGTGGCTGCCGCGTCTGACGGTAAGGGTAGCGCTCGCGTTGAATACTGGCCTGGCGAGTTTAACTACTCCAAGATTATCAACTTTGGCGTTGGGTGCGCTAAGGGTGACTACTTGCTACTGCTCAACAACGATACCAAGGTTATAACGCCGGGCTTTATCGAGGAGTTGATGGGGTATCTGCAGCGTCCCGATGCGGGCGTGGTGGGTGCCAAACTCTTCTTTGCCGATCATCTGGTGCAGCACGCTGGCATTTTGGTTGGTGTCCGCGGCGCACTTGCACATGCCAACCAAGACTTTTCGGCAAAGCGCGAGGGATATCTTGCCCGCGCTGTGCGCCCGGGCAACTTTAGCGCCGTTACAGGTGCCTGCCAGATGATCCGTCGCGATGTGTTTGAGCGGGCCGGCGGCTACGACGAGGAGTTTGCCGTTGGCTTTAACGATGCGGATTTTTGCCTGCGCGTTTGGAAGGCGGGCTACCGTACTATCTTTACGCCTTATGCCGAGCTGTACCACTACGAGTTCACCTCGCGCGGCAGGGAAGAGGCGAATGAGGAAAAGCTGCGCCGTTGGAAGCGCGAGCAGGCACTGTTTATACAGCGCTGGCCGGAGTTTTTCTTGACGGGCGATCCGTGGTTGGGGCCGAACTTATCTGCCGAAAGCGAGTACTTCTCGCTTTAGACAATGGCCCTCAGCTTGACTTCGCCATGAGCTGGGAAGAAGGCACGTTTAGGCTATTTGCTGAGATACATTACGATAGTTCGATACTTCCACGATAAGTTTATACAGGCTTATACAACTCGATATAACCCGATATAGTGCTGAGCCTCCGCGCGTAGAAAGCGATTACTTCTCGCTTTAGACAATGGTTTAACTGCTGTCGAGAGCCGCTAAGGCCACTAAGGGCTATGCCTATCTGGTGTAACTGGTCGGTTATTCCATTTGGCAGCGCGCCAACTTGCATCGTGCCAAAAGTGCCATTGTGAGCGAGCGCGATGTCACCGAAGGCATTGCGCTGGCAGAGGCTCGTTTTCACGATGTTGTTCACGAGCCCGCGATTTCTGGACTTGGACTCAACGATATCAAATACCTTTTGGCCATGTGCGAGGATAAGCAGAAGTCCAAATCATCTGAGATTGCTAAACGCATGGGTAAAAAGACCAATGAGGTTAGCTCTATTAGGTCTAAGCTGCTACAAAGAGAGGTTATTCAGGCTCCGCAGAGGGGCTACGTGCAGTTTGCCGTGCCGGACCTAGATATCTATCTGCGAGAGAATGCCGCGGAGATTCTCGAGCGGTTCTAAATCGAGGCATGAATAGCCGCCGGTTAACTGCCTTTGTCGATTTGGCTCGCGTCCACCGGCAGGGGGCTGCCCCTCGAGGCGCTGCGGCTCGCCCTCTCCGACGCGATGACCGG
>CABUBY010000180.1 GCA_902489955.1 uncultured Collinsella sp.
AAGTTTGATATCGAAGACCACGTTGGCGCCGTTCTCGGGATTGTAGGCAGCCTGTCCACGACGCTGCTGGCCCCAGGCGCCACCAAAGGGAAAGCCGCCCTCAAAAGGATTGCCATAACCCGTGCTGCCGGCGTAGCTGCCACCATAGGGCGAAGCCGTAGGAGCACCGGCAAAGGGATTGCCAGAACGCATGGCGTCGTAGCGCGCACGTTTTTGCTCATCCGAAAGCACGGCGTAGGCCTCGGAAACCTCTTTAAACTTTTCCTCGGCATCCGGCTCTTTGTTGACGTCCGGATGGAGCTTGCGGGCCTTTTGCTGGAAGGCCTTTTGAATATCACGCGAGGTGGCGTCCTTGGAGACACCCAAAATCTCGTAGTAATCTTTTTCGTTCATCGTCGCCATGCGCGGCAACCTCCTGCTCACAGCAGCGTATATATTCCGGTAATTCTACCCGAGCGGCCTAAGCTAGATCCCAAAACAGCTCGAACAGAACATTTCCATCGAGCCAGCCCAGGTGTGTCGGCGCCAGACGAGCTCGAACATGGCCCGCGACGACATCTGCCGAAGTGAAGGGTCCCTCATGGACCCCGAGCGTCTCGGGCACCCAAGTGGCAAGACCCAATTCGAGCGCGCGATCGCAGGCAGCTGCCAGCTCGCCCGTTGGGATGACACGAACCGCGCGAACCAACAGGTCGGACGCGACACCGCGCGTCATGCGGCAAGCAAGCATCAGGTCTTCGGCCGCGGCCTCGCGCTGCGAGAGATATTCGGCCTCGAACGCCGTCGCGTCATCGTCACGTTGCACCAGACGCACGCGGTACGCATCGCCTCGAGAAGACACGCCGGGGAACAAACCCGCAAGACGGTCGAAATCCTCGGCGTCGAGCATGCCCGCGGCAGAACGACCCAGGCCCAGGTAGCCCCGTCCGGTCCAGTAGGCAATGTTATGGGCGCACTCATGGCCGTCGAGCGCGTAACTCGCCACCTCATACGGGTGATAGCCGGCGGCACCCAGGAGCTCGCGTGCCACGTCCATGCATGCGGCCTGAAAATCCTCATCAGGCTCGAGCGACTCGTCACGGCACGCCATGCGATAAAGGGGCGTCCCCTCCTCGAGCGTGAGCGGGTAGACCGACACATGATGCGGAGCCGCCGCCAGCACGCCATCGAGCGTGCACTGCCAGCTTACGGCGGTCTGCCCGGGAAGACCACACATCAGGTCACACGACACATCGAGCCCAGCGTCCTTAACCGTCGTGATGGCAGCGAGCGCCCGATCGGCATCGTGAATGCGGCCGATGGCGGTAAGTTCGGCGTTATCGAGCGTTTGCACGCCCAGAGAGATGCGTGTGACACCAACCTTGGCAAGCGCAGTGGCAAGCTCGGCGGTCAGCGACTCAGGATTAGCCTCGCAGGTAAACTCAACAGGGGCGCACCACGCACGAATACGCCGCGCCAACTCCACAAGGCGCTCCCCCGCCAGCGACGGCGTACCGCCGCCAACATAGACGGTGCGGATTTGGCCAAGGGCCCCAGCCTTGCCAAAAGCATCGAGGCGCGCGAACAACTGCTCAAAATAGGCATCGAGCGCAGCGCTCGGGTCGCATGGAGCAAAACTGCGCGAATCAAAGTCGCAGTACCGGCACTTTTGGGCGCAAAACGGAACGTGCACGTACAGCGCGGTAACGGCCACCGTTAGGCCTCCAGCGGATGAGCAGGCACCGACTCGCCGGCGGCAAGCGCGGCCTCGCAGGCCACCACGTCGCGCTCGATCTCATCAACCAGCGCCATAAATTCCTCGTAAGTGGAACAGCGCACCACATGGGCACGCCAAGCGGCGGCATGGGGCATGCCCTTTAAGTACCAGCTTGCGTACGTACGGGCACGCGCCATGAGCGGCAGGAGCTCATGTGTCAGCGTTAGGTGCTCACGCAGGGCGTCCAGGCGCTCGACGGAGCTGCGAACCGGCACCGGTATGCCATCGAGCGCAAGGGCGCGAGCATCGCCAAACACCCACGGGTTCCCGTAGATACCGCGCGCGATAAACACCGCGCTGGCGCCCGAGTTGCGCAGATGCTCCGCGGCATCCTCGGCGCAGAACACATCGCCCGAACCGATCACGGGAATCTCGACAGCGTCGGCAACCTCATCGACGACCGACCAATCCGCCTGGCCCGTGTAGAGCTGCGTAGCGCAACGACCATGCACGGCGACTGCGGCAGCCCCTGCGCCCTCAAGCATCTGGGCAAACGTCGCGGCATTACGGTCCTCGGCATAAAAGCCTTTGCGAATCTTGACGGTCACGGGTACATGCGCCGCGCCCACCGCCGCCTCGACAATCTTCTCGGCCAAATCGGGCGTGCGCATGAGCGCCGAGCCCTCGCCCTTGGTAACGACCTTGCGGGCGGGGCATGCCATATTGATATCGATGAGCGACAGGCGATCGCCAACGCGCTCCTCGACGGCGGCGACGGCACTCGCAAACTGATCGGGCTTGGAGCCAAAGAGCTGCACACAAATCTGCTGCTCCTCGTCGGCCGGCAGCACCAGGCGCCACGTTTTGTTGCTGGCATAGGCAAGGCCTGCCACGCTCACCATCTCGCTGTAGGCAAGGTTGGCACCGCGGCGGCGGCACATGATGCGATAGGCGGGGTCGGTCACGCCGGCCATGGGAGCCATAAGGAACGGCTGCTCGGCAAAGGCACCCAGCAGCCGCG
>CABUBY010000181.1 GCA_902489955.1 uncultured Collinsella sp.
GTAATCAGCGAAATCTACCGCAAGGGGATTCCGGTCATAATCTTCGACCGCAACATAAACGGTGATACCTACACGGCGCGTATCGGCGTCGACGACACCGGCATAGGCACCCAGCGCAAGGGTGAGTGCCAAAAAGCCCAGCAGCGCCACGTAGGTGTCGGACAAGAAGATGCCGACGATGATGGCGGCGGCGAGGCCCAGTTTGACGACGGGGTTCAGGCGATGCAGTAGCGTATCGCCCGGCATGTAGTCGATGACGTTAACCACGGTGGACCATCTCCTTGGTAATTCGAACGACATCGGTGACCTCGCTCACCTGCGCAAAAGCGGGCGAGACGGAGGATGCCAGACGGCGCGAGAGTTCAATAACCTGGGGAGGCTCCACGTAGGCACGCCGCATGAGATCGATGTTCGAGAATAGCTCGTGCGTGCGGCCGCGGTCGAGGATGTGACCGTTTGTCATGACGACGATGCGCTCGGCAAAGTCGGAAACAACTTCCATATCGTGGCAGACCATGATAACGGCGCAACCGCGCTCGGCCATGGTGCGCACCGTTTCCATGACGGTCATGCACTCGCGGTAATCAAGGCCGCTCGTGGGCTCGTCGAGCACGACGATCTTGGGCTCAACCACTACGACGGAGGCAAGCGCCACCATTTGTCGCTGGCCGCGCGAAAGTGAGAAAGGTGCCTCATCGGCAGGCAGGCCAAAGCGGTCGATAACAAGTTGAGCACGACGCAGGGCCTCGGCACGGTCGATGCCGGCAAGCTCCAGGCCAAAAGCGACCTCGTCGAGTACGGTATCCTTGCAGATTTGGCGGTCGGGGTTTTGGAAGAGCGTTGCGACTTCGCGGGCGATGCGGCTCGTGGGAACGGCTGCGGTATCCAGCCCCGTAACGCGCACGCTGCCCGAAGCGGGCTTAAGCAGGCCCGTGAGCAGCTTGGTGAGCGTGGTCTTGCCGGCACCGTTTTGGCCGACGATGCCCACGAGCTCGCCGGGATAGAGGGTCAGGTTGAGGTCGTGTACGGCGGCGCCGCCATTGGGATAGGCAAACTCAACGTGATCGAAGGTGAGCACGGGCTCGGCGTCCTTGGCATGAGGGCGCAACGACGGTGCATGCGGGGAGCCGGCGGGCGCCTGGGCTTCGCTGACCGCGCGTGCGGGGTCGACGATGCCCGAAATCAGGCGCTCGGCCTCATCGACATCCAAGCAAGGGGTACCGCTTACCAGGCCATCGGCCTCGAGGCTATTGAAGATGCGCGTGACGCGAGGGCAGTCGACGCCGATGGCACGGAGCTCGTCGGTATGCGCGAAGACCTCGTGTGGTTCGCCCTGCAGCGCGATTTCGCCATGGTTGAGCACGAGCACGCGGTTGCAGTACTCCGAGAGCAGGGCGACCTTTTGCTCAACGACGACGATGGTGATTCCAAGTGTGCGGTTTGCCTCACGCAGCGTCTCGAAGACCAACGTGGAGCTGGCGGGGTCGAGTGCCGCGGTGGGCTCGTCGAGAACCAAGACGCGCGGACGCATGGCGAGGATGGCGGCGATGGCTACCTTTTGCTTCTGTCCGCCCGAGAGGGTGGCGATCTCGCGGTCGCGCAGGTCGCTGATGCCGACGGTCTCGAGCGTTTCGCTCACGCGCTGCTCGATCTGGTCGTGGGGAACGTCAAAGTTCTCGAGGCCAAAGAGCATCTCGTCCTCGACGACTGAGGCGACCATCTGCGTGTCGATATCCTGCAGCACGCTGCCGACGATTTGCGACACGTCGGTGAGCGAGGCTTCGCAGGTGTCGTGGCCGTCAACCATGACGGACCCAAAGAACGTGCCGGTGTAGTGGTGGGGCACGGCACCTGACAGGCAGGCGGCAAGCGTGGACTTGCCGGCGCCCGAGGGCCCGATGATGCCGATGAAATCTCCCTTGTTCACGCTGAGCGAGATGTGGCTGAGCGCCTGCTCGGTTTGCGTGCCATAGGAGAACGAGACATCGTCGACGTTGATGATCGTTTCCATGGATACCTTTCATAGTCATTGGGGACAGTCTTAAATGACCAGTTGTTTAAGACCGTCCCAAAAAAGCTCGTTGTTTGGGACGGTCTTTGGTGGTGAAGCACGGAGATGGCTTTACGAGGGGCCCCAGGTTGGCGCGAAAGAGGAGCGAAGCGTACTTGGGTACGCGAGCGTCGAATGAACGCCAAGATGGGGTGGCTCGTAAAGCCGAACGGGTTAGTTGAGCCTAAGGGCCTTCTGGATGGGCAAGTAGAGGGCGCCGACCAGAATGGCGTTAAAGACGGCGGTCATGGCGACGACGGGCAACATGGCGGCGGCGAGCTCGCCGACCACGCCGAGCATGGCCATCTTGATGACCATGAAGATGACGCCGGAGACAAAGGTGGTCAGAAAGGTTGCGACAATGGCGATTGCGGGCTTGACCTGACCGTCCTTGCCGGCGGCGTTGACGATGCCGGCCATGAGCATGGCGGCGATGCCCTCGGCGGCAAAATCGACGAACGGCGAAGTGGTGGTGATCTGGATCACGGCAGCCGAGATGAGGCCAATGACGAGCGCCTGGCCGATGTTGGGGCGAACGACCAGGATGGTGAGGCAGAAGGCCGAGATGATGAACTCGGGGCTGATCATGCCGCCCGAGATGCCTGAGATGGCCTTGCCGACGGTG
>CABUBY010000182.1 GCA_902489955.1 uncultured Collinsella sp.
CCCAGACGCGTGCCGGCGGCGCCAAACGCCTTGGACAGCGTATGTAGAATCACCAGGTTGGGGTGCTCGGCGATAAGGCCTTGCGCCGTGGTGTCCGCGCCAAACGAATCGTCGGCAAATTCAACGTAGGCCTCGTCGACCATTACCATACCGGGGCACGCATCGCACAGGGCCGCGACAAAGTCGAGCGGCGCCACGTCACCCGTGGGGTTATTGGGCGAGGTCACGATGGCCAGGTTGCACTCCGGCGCCGCGGCGAGCATGGCTGCCTGGTCGAGCTCAAAGCTCGTCGGATCACGCCACACGTCGCGCACCTCGGTCTGGCACAGAGACGCAAAGAAGGCATACTCGCTAAAGCACGGCGGGCAGTTGAGCAGGGTCCTCCCCGCGCCGCCAAACGCCAGCAGGTAGTTATAGAGCAGCTCATCGCCGCCGTTTCCCACGCAAATATTCTCACGCGCCACGCCATGCCAGGCAGCAAGCTCATCGCGCAGGTCGTTGGACATGGGGTCGGGATAGCGGTTGAGCGGCGTGGCAGCCAGGGATGCATCGATTGCCTCGCGCACGCCGGCCGGCACGGGATAGGTGTTCTCGTTGGCCGAAAGGTTGATGCGCGTGGGCGTAAAGTTGGGATCATAGGGCTCAATGCCGGCCAAGTAGGGCTGGACGAGCTCCTTCATGCGAGGCGTCAGCTCGGCCATGTTAGGCCTCCTCGCCGGTCGCGCCAGCGCCATCCGAGCCTGCAGCCGCCAGGTCCACACCCTCGGCGACCGTCGCCACAGCGTCGCCCGGCCAGGCGACCTTGGTCAGGTCGGCCGCAGCCAGCGACTCGGCACTCACGGCATCCTCGCCCTGCTCCAGCACGCGACGACGCAGGGCGGCAGAGAGCGCGTGCGCCCACAGGCCCTCGGCCTCGGCCAGGCGCTGCGTAGCGGGAGCATCGGAGAGCAGGCCCTCAGGTGTATAGCAAATGACGCTCGAGCGTTTAACGAACTCTTCGACCGAAAGCGGGTTGGAGAACATGGCCGTGCCGCCGGTCGGCAGCGTGTGGTTGGGGCCGGCAACATAATCGCCAAGCGGCTCGGAGCTCCAAGCGCCCACAAAGATGGCGCCGGCGTTGCGAATGCCGCCAAGCAGGCCCATCGCATCCTTGCAGTGCAGCTCCAGGTGCTCGGGCGCCACGGTGTTCACGGCCTCAACGGCGGCAGCCATATCGGCGGCCACCACGATGGTGCCTTCGTTGTCGAGCGAAGCGCGCGTAATCTCGGCACGCGGCGACTGCGCCACCAGGATGTCGATGCCAGCCTCGACCTCGCGCGCAAACTGCTCGTCGCAAGTCACCAGATAGCAGGCTGCCAGCGGATCGTGCTCGGCCTGGGCCATCAGGTCTGCCGCGACCACCATAGGCTTGGCCGTGGCATCGGCCAGCACGCAGACCTCGGACGGGCCGGCGACCATGTCGATTCCCACATCGCCCGAGACAATCTGCTTGGCAGCGGCAACAAAAGCGTTGCCCGGACCGGTGATTTTATCGACACGCGGAATGGTCTCGGTACCGTACGCCAGCGCGGCCACGGCCTGGGCGCCGCCTACCATATAGATTTCGTCCACGCCGCCGAGCTTGGCCGCCGCGAGCGTGTAGGGGCTGATCAGGCCATCCTTTTGCGGCGGAGTCACCATAACCACGCGCTTGACACCGGCAACCTTGGCGGGAATGGCGTTCATGAGCACGGTGGAGGGATACTGAGCGCGACCGCCCGGCACGTAGATGCCGGCCGCCGCGAGCGGGGTCACCTTAACGCCGAGCATCGTGCCGTCCGCACGCGTGGTAAACCAGCTCTGCTCGACCTCGCGCTGGTGGAACTCGCGAATCTGGCGCGCGGCCTTCTCAAGCGCGGCGACAAAGGCCGGGTCAAGGCCTTCGAGCGCGGCATCGATCTGCTCTTGCGGCAGGCGGAAGCCCTGCAGCTCGACACCGTCAAAACGCTGACAGTAATCGCGCACCGCGGCATCGCCGTTGGCACGCACGTTGGCCACGATATCGCGGGCGGCGTCGACGATGTTTTGCGGCAGCACACCCTTGCGGTTGAGCTGGTTGGTAACGAGGCGCTCACCGGGAGCAAGCTTGATGGTCTTCATATCGGTATCCCCTATCGGTCGAGGTTGTGTTCGAAAAACGAGAGGCCGGGCGGCGGCGCCAATCGGCCCGCAGCCCGTACGTTGGGGCGCCCGTGCGCGCTCGCGCTATTGTGCCGAGCCCGCGACGGGCTCAAAATGCTTGTCCTTAACGGCCGCGGCCAAGCGATCTGCCAGATTGCGTACGCGCGGATCCAGGCGCGCAGCACCCGGATTGACAAAGAAGCGGGCCGTGCAGTCCATGATGCGGCCGGTAATGACCAGGTCGTTGTCGCGCAGCGTGGCGCCCGTGGCGGTGATGTCCACGATGCGATCGGTCATGCCGACAATGGGGCCCAGCTCGATGTTACCGTGCAGCGAGACGATATCGGCGTTCACGCCGCGCTCGGCATACCAGGCACTCGCAATGCGCGGGTACTTGGTGGCCACGCGAAGCGAACCGCGGCGGGCATAGTTGCGCTCGGCCTGGCCGGCGCGCCACGCGGGCTCCGCCTCGATAAAGGTGCACAGACCATAGCCCAGGTC
>CABUBY010000183.1 GCA_902489955.1 uncultured Collinsella sp.
CCGCAACGTGTCGCTCCAGACGCTCGACGGCGTGCTATGCCATAACGGCGAGTACGAGCAGCGTGTGTTTGAGCTCTCGGACATGAGCTCCTTTGACCAGTTTGACCAGACGGTTGAGGATTGCATTGCCACGGGCTATAGCGCAATTGGGCATCTGCGTCCCATGACGCTCGAGGGCTGCGTCGTTCGCATCTCGGATATTCTTGCCTACGTCGGTCGTGACCGTCAGGATGCGATCGCGGCGGGCCTGCTTTCGCCCGACGTTTTTGATGATGGCCGGGGCGGTGCCTACAACAGTTGGATCCTTACGCACGCTTCCATCGATATCGTTGAGCACAGCTATGGTAAGCCGCGCATCGAGATGAGCGAGGACCTGTTTGGGGAAATCCGCCGAGCCAAGCGCGAGAACTACGAGAAGATCTATAGCAAGGGCGGTATCGAAGGCGATTCCGAGGTGCGCGAGGCCTTCGAAAAGCTCTACGACCGTTGCCTGCGGGATCTAAATAGTGGTGACGAGTCCTCTTACATCTTTAAGCACCATATTTCGCGCATTGAGCAGCAACTTTCCTACTACGATCGCACCTATGCCTGGCAGGACGACAAGGATCAAGCCGTGGTGGATTATATCGCGAGCATGACGGACGGTTATTTCTGCGAACTGACGAGCAAGCTGTTCCCGGGTCTAAAGTTTCCGCATCGTACCTATATTAACGAACGGTAGTTCGTATCCTTTCGGTATACTGGTTAGTTGAAAACGTTTTTGATTGATGCACGGGATGGCTATGGACGACCTTTTTTCTGCCTCGACGCGCGAGCGTTCCTTTAAAAATGCGCCGCTCGCGGTGCGCATGCGACCCAATTCGCTCGACGAGTACGTGGGCCAGCAAAAGGCCGTCGGTAAGGGCTCATGGTTGCGTGCCGCGATCGAGCACGACGTGCTTTCGAGCGTGATTCTGTACGGGCCGGCCGGTACGGGTAAGACGACGCTGGCCCACATTATCGCCAACCATACCAAGAGCGAGTTTGTCGAGGTCAGCGCCGTGACGGGTACCGTGAAGGATCTTCGCCGCGTGATTGACGAGGCCAAGACGCGCCTGAATACCTACGACCGCCGCACCATCCTGTTTATCGACGAGATTCACCGCTTCTCCAAGTCTCAGCAGGATGCCTTGCTGCATGCGGTTGAGAACCGTACCGTCATTATGATTGGCGCCACGACGGAGAATCCGTACTTCGAGGTCAACTCGGCATTGCTCTCGCGCGGTCGCGTGGTGGAGCTTGAGCATCTTAAAGACGAGGATATCGCCACGCTTATCGAGCGTGCGCTCGAGGCGCCGCAGGGTTTGAACGGCAAGTTCTCGGCCGATGAGGATACGGTTAAGACCATCTGCACGCTGGCAGCGGGTGACGCTCGCTCGGCGCTCACGACGCTCGAACTTGCGAGCGAGATTGCCGTCACGCGTCCCGATACCGAGGGAACGCCAGCGCCGCCGGCGGGGGAGCGTTATCCCATCACCGTGGATGACGTAAAGATTGCCAATCCGCGTCGCGGTTTTACGTATGACAAAAACGGTGACATGCACTACGACATCATCAGTGCGTTCATTAAGTCCATGCGTGGTAGCGATCCCGATGCCACGGTCTACTGGCTTGCGCGCATGATCGATGCGGGGGAGGATCCTAAGTTTATCGCCCGTCGCATTATGATTCATGCTTCTGAGGATGTTGGCAACGCCGACCCGCAGGCGCTTTTGGTGGCGCATGCCGCGTTTAAGTCTGCCGAGGTCATTGGCTATCCCGAGTGCCGCATTAACCTGGCTCAGGCTGCACTCTATGTGTGTTTGGCCCCTAAATCCAACGCGTGTGAGGCTTCGATCGATGCGGCGCTGGCCGATATCCATTCTAGTGGGCTTCGCGAGGTGCCGAGTTATCTGCGCGATCGCCATCGCCCAGGCAGCGACGACTACGGTGTGTATAAATACCCGCACGATTATCCCGAAGGCTGGGTCGATCAGCGCTATTTGCCCGAGGGGCTGGAGCGCGGTGCGTTCTGGCAGCCTGCCGGGCGCGGCTGGGAAGAGTGGCGCGTAGAGCAAAGCGAGCGCGACCGCAGCGGGAATGCACCGAAGTAGCTGCTGATAATTTTGTCCCACGTTGCTACTCTTGGCATGTTCGGTCCCCTTTGGGGTACCATGAAAAGCGTCTGTATTTCGATTCCTTTGGGAGGCTTGTATGAGTCCCATTCAAATCGCCCTGCTGCTGCTCGCTGTTGCCGGCGTGTGGGCCATCGTTGAGCTCGCGCTTACCCTGCGCAAGACCCGCACCGTTGTCGACTCGCTCGATAAGACCGTTAACGACCTCAACAACACCATCGCCGAGGCTCAGCCTGTGGTGGCAAAGCTCGATGGCGCTGTCGAT
This sequence comes from uncultured Collinsella sp., assembly GCA_902489955.1. GTDB lineage: Bacteria > Actinomycetota > Coriobacteriia > Coriobacteriales > Coriobacteriaceae > Collinsella. Next base: position 2,419 of record CABUBY010000183.1, read on the forward strand.
GAGCTTACGCCGGCGCTTGCCCAGATGGAGCCGCTGCTTAAGTCGAGCAAGACGGCAGTTGATGCCCTTACCTCCAATCTCGTAGAGGTCGAAGCCGTGGTTCGCGACATTTCTGAGGTCACCGGTAGCATGGCCGAGGCCAGCAATGCTGTGTCGAGCGTGACTGATTCTGCGGCAGGTGCCGTGCAGAAACTCTTTAACAAGGTGAAGGCTCCCGCGGCCGAGGCCGAGCGCAATCTT
>CABUBY010000184.1 GCA_902489955.1 uncultured Collinsella sp.
CGAACCGAAGAATCGCCCGAGGCCGAAGAGGTATCGGGCTCGTCATAAATCACGCCGAGCACGTCGCGCACGACATGCATCGCGGTATCTGAGCCACCGCCGCCCTGCTCCAGGACAGTAGCGATGACATACTTGGGATCATCGGCCGGCGCATAGGCGCAAAACCACGCGTATTCGTCCTCCCCGCTTTTCTCGCCCGTGCCCGACTTGCCGTATACCTGCGGCGTCAGGGTGCCAAAGTGAGCCGCCAGGGACGTCGATGCCGTGTATATCACGTCGTGCATGCCGTTGCGAACAAGAGTCAAATCCGAATCGCTGTTGATCTTGGCCTCCAGGCGCTTCTTCTTGCCCTTGCCGTTGTACTTATAGGCATCGCCGTCGCCATCGCGCGACACGGCAGACAAAAACACGTGAGGCACGTACTGCTTGCCGCCGTTGGCAAGGCCCATGTAGGCGCACGCCATCTGCAGGGGCGTCACCAGAATGTCGCCCTGGCCGATGGCAATGTTGGTCATATCGCCGGCATTCCACTTGCGGTCCTCGGCAGAGGCGTCGGTAAAGTACGACTCTTTCCACTCGGCATCGGGAATACGGCCCGCGCCCTCACTCGGCAGATCGATACCGCAGGTCTTGCCTAGGCCCCAGCGACGAAAGACCTCCTGCAGGCCCTCGGAATGTTGCTCGTCATAAAAGAACGCCTTGCCCATGTCGTAGAAGACGGGGTCGCACGAGTTGGCGATACCCGACTGCAGCGTCATGGTGCCGTGGCCGGAATGCAGCCAGCAGTACTTGCCCCACGACTTGCCCAGACCCGTCCAATAGCCCGTGCAGTTGGTCGTCTGCCCCGACGTGTAGGTTCCAAACTCAAGACCGGCCAGTGCCGAGAGCGGCTTGATGGTCGAGGCCGACATGTACTGTCCGCTAATGGCGCGGTTGAGCAGCGGGTGCGAACCCTTGTCATCATTGAGCTCGGTCCACACGTCATTTGAGACGCCGCCGATAAAGACGGAAGGATCGAACTTGGGCTCGCTCGCCATGCCCAGGATCTCGCCATTGTTGGGATCGAGACACACCACAGCACCGTTGCCGGCATTGCTGTAGCCAGTGGTCTTGGCAAGCTCGATGGCGCTCGCCAGCGCCGTCTCACAGGCCTGTTGGATCTTAAGGTCGAGCGTGAGCTTAATGTCGGAGCCGGCCTTGGCGGGCACGGCGCCGGCCTGACCGGTCACATTGCCCGAGGCATCGACCTTGACGGTCTGCTCGCCACGAATACCCTGCAGCAGGTTTTCGTAGTAGCTCTCAACACCCGCCTGGCCCACGATATCGCCCGACTGGTACGTAATCCGGCCAGCAGAAGCATCATCATCGCCAGACGTTTTCTTATTCTGGGCCTCGAGCTGCTCGGAGGTAATGGTGCCGGTATAGCCCAAGATATGGCATGCCGTCTCGCCATATGGATACTGGCGCTCGGTACGCTCGGCAATCTTGACGCCCGGGAACTCGCCGGCGTGCTCCTTGATATAGGCAACCGTGGAGCGACGGACGTCCGTCGCGATGGTATGCAAGCTCTGGGCGCCCTCGGAATTGTCCTGAATATTGCGCAGCACCGCCACGTAGGGCATACCGAGCACGTTGGCAAGATGGCGAACCAGAACCTCATCCTCGGCAAGGTCGCGGTAGGCCACGACAGCAAGTGAGGAACGGTTCTGGACAAGCGCCACGCCATTGCGGTCGAGGATGCGGCCGCGCACAGCGGGTGTGGTAACGGTGCGAGTCTGATTACTATTGGCCTGCTTCTCGTAATAGTCCGACGAGACCATCTGCATGCCCCACAGCTTGACGGCAAGTGCCGCAAACATCGCGCCCACACCCGTGGTGAGGATGGAAAAGCGGCCCTTAAAGGCGGTCGCCGCGGTATTGCCCTCGCCCTCGGTGGCGCGCGGGGCCGTTCCATGCTGTGTATCGTAGGTAAAACGGGAATCGCCTCGACGCATGATGACCAGCGCGACCACGATGGCCACAACCAGCACGATACCGGCGATAATAACCGTCATCTGGGAAGACATCTACGGGCCTCCCCTATTTGAGCTTGCGGGTCTTGGGCTTAAAGCGCATACCCGTCTGGCGTCCGCCACGTGCGGAGAATCCATAGCCGGACTGCGGCACGACGCCGGACATCAAAAACGGAATGGCAACCAGACCCGTCAGGATCGAGGACGGCAGCGCATGGCCGAAGATCGCCACGACAAAGCTCGTCTCCAAACCCATAAACAGCAAGATGATGCTGTAGATCACATTAATGACGAGCGCAAAGGCGCCCACGGTGACGCCGCGCGCACTCGGGGTACCGCCCGTCTGACCGACGGCGCTGTGCACCAGGGCAAAAGAACCCACGGTCAGCAGGAGCGACATAACGCCCACCGGCACGGCAGCGGACAGGTCATAAAACAAGCCGCTGCAAAAACCGCACACGACGGCACGGGTCGGGTCGCCCGAGAACACGCTTAGGCACACCAGGATAATCATGAAGTTGACGCGACCTCCCGCAATGGAGATCTGCGGTGCCAGGCCTGCCTGCAGCAGCACACACACAATGGCGGCGATTACAAACGTGCGGGAGCTCATCCCCTGCTCGTGT
>CABUBY010000185.1 GCA_902489955.1 uncultured Collinsella sp.
AGGGCGCGTACGAGGAGTAACGCTCGAACACTTTGCATAACTAGGACGCCGCGAAAGGACGAGTCGCTGTCTTTTCGCGGCTGGCATGCGTCCAGGCGCTCGGCGTCTGCGCCTTAAGTTTGGCTAAGCCATATCCTGCGTATTTGAAAACGCGCAGGTTGAGCAGCTAAGGCTGCGCTAAGGAGGCTGACGGTGCGCTATCATCGGCAGTATCGAAACTTGTATAGCCGTGCGCCAAAGGAGCAACCATGAAACTGATGCTTGCCGAGGACGAACCCGGCCTCTCCCGCGCCCTTACCGCGATTCTTCAACATAGCGACTACGAGGTCGACACCGCGCTCGACGGTCTGACGGCGCTCGAATATCTGCTCGCCAACGACTATGACGCCGCAATCCTGGACATCATGATGCCCGGCATGGATGGAATTGAGGTGCTCAAGCGCACACGTGCCGCCGGTAAGCGACTGCCCATCATCATGCTCACGGCAAAAAGCGAGGTGTCCGATAAGGTCGAGGGCCTGGATGCCGGTGCCAACGATTATCTGACCAAGCCGTTTGCCGCCAAGGAACTGCTCGCTCGCATTCGTGCCATGACGCGTGCCGCGACGGCAATTGACGCCACGACGCTCAGTGTGGGCAATATGCGCCTCGACACGGCATCGTGCACGCTTGTGGGTCCCTTGGGCGAGGAGCACCTGGCCAATCGTGAGTTTCAGCTTATGGAGCTCTTTATGCGCAACGCCGGCACGCGTATGCCCACCGAACGTCTGATGCTCGAGGTTTGGGGTGAGGATGCGCCCGAAGGCGCCAACGTAGTGTGGGTCTATATCTCGTACCTGCGCAAAAAGCTGACGGCGCTGGGTGCCAACGTGGCCATCCGCGCATCGCGCAATCAGGGATATTCGCTTGAGGTTGTCGAGGAGGGCGAATAAGCGTGAGCGCGAGCGCGTGGTGGAAGCGCATGGCGACAAAGCTCGGCATGGGAGCGGACTCGGGTAATCCGGGGCGCGTCGATGCTGCCAGTGCAATGGGACGTCGTCTGCGTCGCAAGTTCATCCTGGTTGCCATGGGTGCCGTGACCGTCGTGCTTACGCTCATCATTGCCGGCATCAACGTCGTCAACTACTCGCATATCTGCAAGATGGCCGATGCTCGCCTGGACTATATCTTGGCGGGCAAGAACGGCATTGATTGGACGGATGAGCCTAAGACCGACCCCGGCCAGGATGTGGGCGCCGGTAAGACCGCTGCCGGTGACAGGGTGGTCATGCGCACCGGGCACTTCGAAGGTATGACGGCGGAGTCTCCCTTCGACACGCGCTACTTTACGGTGTCGATTGCCGGTGGGCAGGTGACCGATGTCAACACGGCCCGCATTGCCGCGGTGGGTGCCAAGCGTGCTGCACGCATCGCTGCAGGACTATATTCCAAGGGTTGGACCTCGGGTTTTTCTGGCAATTATCGCTATACGACTGACGTTCAAGACGATGAGACCACCTATGTGTTCGTGGACTGCTCGCGCGAGCTTGCAAGCTTTCATTCGTTTTTGAGCGCGAGCGTGGCGATCAGTTGCATTGGCTGGCTGGCGGTGCTGGCAATTGTGGCGGGTGCCTCGGGCGCGGTGATTCGACCGATGGTCGAGAGCTACAGCAAGCAAAAGCGCTTTATTACCGATGCGAGCCACGAGATCAAGACGCCGCTGGCTGTAATTGACGCCGCCAATGAGGTGCAAGAGATCGAGAGCGGCGAGAGTGAGTGGACGCAGAGCATTCACGAGCAGGTCGCGCGGCTGACGGCGCTCACGGAGCGTCTGGTGTTTTTGGCTCGCATGGACGAGGGTTCGGCGGGCTTTACCATGATATCGATCGATCTTTCGGAGGCAGTGGACAAGGCAGCGTCGCCGTTTGAGTCGGTGGCGGTTTCGCGTGGCAAGCGTCTGTCGACGTCGATTGCGAGTGGCGTGCGGGCCCATGCCGATGCTGCAGCGGTGGCGCAGGTGGTTGAGCTGCTGCTGGATAACGCCACGCGCTATGCGAGTGAGGGCAGTGTAATTGAGTTGAGTCTGCGTGCCGTCTCACGCGGTGCAGGCAAAGGTTCGGCCGAGCTTGTCGTTTCGAACGCCGTGGACGAGCTGCCCGAAGGCGACCTAGATCGATTGTTCGACCGCTTCTATCGTGCGGACGTGTCGCGCAGCTCCAAGACGGGCGGCTCGGGCGTGGGCCTATCCGTGGTGCGTGCCATCGCCGAAGCCCATGGTGGGAGCGCTTCTGTCTGCGGCCACGGCAACCAGATCACCTTCACCGTCCGCCTCTAAAACCTGCCAAAATGAACCTGTCCCTTTTTGGTCGGTGCGAAATGGGTAATACTAAAGAGTTATCCGACCAGATGGGAATTAATCGATGGCCTATATCGAATTCAAAGACGTCATCAAGGCATACGGCGAGGGCGACGCCCGCATTCACGCACTCGACGGCGCGAGTTTTACGGTCGAGCGCGGCGAGCTCGCCATCATTTTGGGTGCTTCAGGCGCCGGTAAAACGACGGCGCTCAACATCTTGGGCGGCATGGACACGGCAACTTCCGGCACCGTGACGGTGGACGGGCGCGACGTGAGCTCCGCTAACGAGGCGCAGCTC
>CABUBY010000186.1 GCA_902489955.1 uncultured Collinsella sp.
ACCGCTCACGCATGCGTGCGAGCTCGCGCGGGTCGAAGGCGACGCCATCGCGATAGGAACGAAGCTCGTTCGCGCAATCCTCAAGGGAGATACAGGCATCCGAAAGTGCATCGGCAATGTCACCCAGTTTGCGATCGACGGTAGCCATACGGGAAAGTTCTGCCACGGCGCTGTTCACGGCATCGAGCGCTCCCCCCTCGGCGGCAAGCGATGCATGGGCATCGTTAGCCGTGGCAACCAGTACCTCGGCATGTTCGGAGCGCGGCAGCAGTTCCTCGAGTTCCTCATACTCGCCCGGCTTGGGGTCGACCTCGCCGATGCGCTCGAGGGCAAAGCGCGCCTCCTCGACGCGGCTCCCCTGCGCACGCGAGGCCTCTTCGACACGTCGAACCTCCTTGGCGGCAGCGCGCGATGCCTTAAAGCAGGCGCGGTACGCATCCAGCGCCTCGAGCGCAGAGCGTCCCGCCCACGCATCGACCATCGCAACGTGATGCACCGGATCGAGTAAGCGCTGGTGCTCGTGCTGGCCGCACAGATCCATCATCACACCGACGCGCTCCGAAAGCTCGCGCACACTGGCGATGCGGCCGTCAATCTTCACGCGGCTGCGGCCCTCGGCAGAAAGGCTGCGCTGCACGGTGAACCCCTCCGTGTCGTGCGGCCCGTCGAACAGCCGCGCCTCGACGCTCGCCAGCGCCTCGCCCTCGCGCACCGTCGACGAATCCGCGCGCTCGCCCAAAATAAGCTTGAGGGCCGAGAGCAACGCGGTCTTGCCGGCGCCGGTCTCGCCGGTCAGGACAGTCAGACCGGCACTCGGCACTAGCGTCGCCTCGCGAATGAGTGCAATGTTAGAAACCTGCAGCTCATCGATCATGACGGACTCCGTAGAATACGCGGCTCACCGAGTTATAGAAGCTCTCGGGGCCATAATCGAGCAGCAGCACATCTCCGGGCCCGCGGCGCACCGCCACGCTCTCGACCGTACCATCACAAGTAATAAACTGTCCGTCGATGGCGATTGCCGGAACGCTCGGACGGTCATCAGACATAAAGATTTCGACGACATCACTCGGCGAAGTCAAGAAGGCGCGGGCCTGAATGGTGTGCGGCGCAATGGGTACGCAGACCATGCCCGTATAGTCGGGGCTCACGATGGGGCCACCGGCACTGAGCGCGTAACCCGTAGAACCAGTCGCCGTGGACACGACCACGCCGTCGCCACGCAGTCGGTCGATATGGTGGCCCGACACCGTGATGTCGAACTCGACCATATCGGACAGCGGACCTCGGGTAAGCGCCATGTCGTTGAGGGCGAACGTGCGCACGACATCCTTCGTACCGTCTTCGCGCACGGACACGATATCCGCGGCGATGGTAGCGCGACGGCTCACGTGCAGCTCGCCGGACAGGGCATCACTCACAACCTGCAGAATGTCGCGCTCCTCGGGGCTCGCAGCAGTTAAAAAGCCCAGGTGACCATAGGAAAGACCGAGGATAGGAATCTCGCGATGGTTGAGGATGCGGGCAGCACGTAGCAACGTACCGTCGCCGCCGAGCGTAATGACCAGATCGGAGCCGTCAATATCAGGCGTGCTCTGAATCTTGGATCGCTGGTCGGCAGCCCATGCGACCTCATAGCCCTGGCGCGTCAGCCAAAGCTCGAGCATCAGGCCGCTCTCGACCGCCTCTTGCTTGTAGTAATTGGGAACCAGAAAGACCTTCATAGCGTTGCAGCTTTCTCGCTCAAAACCGATACCTGGGATTGCAGCTCATCGTCGGTGCGTTCACCGGGGGCAAACCTCGTGCCGTACAGGAAAAACTCAACGTTGCCCTTGGCACCATGAATGGGTGACACGCACACATCGACCGGGAACAGGCCCTTGGCAGCAAAGAGTTCAACCGCCCTCACGAGTGTATCGCGGCGCACGGCGGGATCGGTCACAATGCCGCCCTCGCCCACCAGCGCCGCCGGAGCCTCAAACTGCGGCTTTACGAGCGTGCAGAATGCACCCGTAGGAGCCAGGCACGCCAGTACCGCATCGATAATGTTCGCGATGCTGGTAAACGAGACATCACACACAGCCAGGTCGATGGCGCCGGCATAGCCAAGCTCAGGCAGCTGCGTCACATTTGTGCGCTCATGCAGCGTCACGCGATCGTCCTGACGCAACGACCAATCGAACTGGGCGCGACCCACGTCCACCGAGACAACGGTCGCAGCTCCGCGCTTGAGCAGGCAATCGGTAAAACCGCCGGTAGAGCAGCCCACATCCAGACAGGCAAGGCCCGTCGGATTGATGTCAAACGCATCAAGCGCGCCTTCGAGCTTAAGACCGCCGCGGCCAACATAGGGAATGCGCCCCTTCACGTGCAGCGGCAGCCCCGGGATCACCTTAAGGCCCGGCGAAGTCAAGCGCTCACCGCCACTCGAGACCAAGCCGGCCATAAGAGTGCGAAGGGCATCCGCGCGATCTGCGCAGATGCCCTGTGAAATCAGTTCGTCATCAAGACGCACGCGTTTCATGAATGCCATCAACCATTCGTGTCCGGAGATGCAGCCTAGCTATCCTGGGATTCGTTTGCCGCATCCTCATCATATTCCTGCTCGAGCTTATCGGCCTCAC
>CABUBY010000187.1 GCA_902489955.1 uncultured Collinsella sp.
ACGTGGCAACCGATGACGAGGGCAAGCATACCCGTCGCGTGAAGGTGACCGTCGTGACGCAAAACGACAACGAAGCCGTAGTCGGCAAGACACAGGTAAAGCGCGACGACCAGGGCAACGAGATCAACCCCAACGTGCCGGTTACCAAGCTGCGCGATGGCGACACCCTCGTCATGGACACCGGAGCGGACGCAACGGCTGACGGCGGCTACAGCACGGATTCGGGCAGCATGTCTGACGACGAGGGCATGTAATGCGTCCCGTTATCGACATCCGCAACGTGCACCGCATTTTTGAGAGCGAGGCGGGTTGCGCCCACATCCTGCACAACGTGAGCCTGGCGGTAGAACCCGGCGAGTTCGTCGCCATTACCGGCCCTTCGGGCTCGGGCAAGTCAACGCTCATGAACATCCTAGGCTGCCTAGATAAGCCGACGGCGGGCGACTATTACCTGCAAGGGCTCAACGTGGCCGAGCTCGATGATGACGAGCTCACCGAAGTTCGCGCCCTGAGTATTGGCTTTGTCTTTCAGAGTTTCAACCTGCTGCCGCGCCTGTCGGTTATCGAAAACGTCATGCTGCCGCTGGCCTACACCAATGTGCCCCGTAGCCAGCGCGAAATGCGCGCCGTGCACGCGCTGCAGGCTGTCACGCTGCCCGTCGACCACTGGGACCACCGCATATCCGAGCTCTCGGGCGGCCAGATGCAGCGCGTCGCAATCGCGCGCGCCCTCGTCAATGACCCGCCCATTATTCTGGCCGACGAGCCGACGGGAAACCTGGACTCCGCCACTGGAGCGCTTGTGATGGAGACCTTCCATAAGCTCCAGAAGCGCGGCAAAACCATCGTGCTTATCACACACGACCCCAGCATCGCCGCCGAGGCCGACCGTGCCATGACCATCCGCGACGGTCGCATTCACGACGGCGCGTATATTCCACATGCACCGCGGACCCTGCGCAGCGCCGTAGATAGCCTGCCCATGATTTCCGCCTCCACCAACCCGCCGAAAGGAGTGGTGGCATGAGCGCCCGCGATCTCATCCAGGAAGCCCTTCACTCGCTCGAAGCCAACAAGGGGCGCAGCCTGCTCACCATCCTGGGCATTGTCATCGGCATCGCCTCGGTTATCGCCATGACTTCGCTCATCGGCGGTATCCAAAACAGCCTGGTCAACAGTCTGGGCCTCAATGCGGCACGCATGGTGCAAATCTATTCGTCGCAAGAACTCACCGAGTCGGACATCGAGAAGCTTCAAAAACTGGTGCCGCAGATAGAGCAGATCGGCATTGTCGACAGCGCGTATACCGAGTATAAGACCGGCGATAAAAGCTATACCGTCATGGCACAGGGTGTCGATAGCGACATGCTCGACGCCGTGGGGGCCAGCAAGCTCGTTGCGGGGCGCACCTATTCCCAGGCCGAGTCCCAATCAGGCTCGCGCGTGGCGCTCATCAGCCGCAACGGCGCCGATCAGCTTTACGGCAACGAACAGGATGCGCTGGGGAAAACCATGTCCAACGGCGAGGTGCAGATTGTAGGCGTGATTGATGGCGGCAGCGACTCCATGGGCTCGCTCACGCTGTATATGCCACGCGAAACTATCTCCGGACTGTTTGGCGACGAGAATCCTTCATTCCCCAGCGTGACGGCACTTGCCGCCGAGGGCACGGACATGGATGAGCTTTGCAAGACCATCGAGTCCAAGGTGCGCGCGATGAAGGGCATCGAGGAGGAGGACGAGTACGACAGTGTATCGGCAACCTCCATGAAAAGCGCTATCGATGCACTCAACTCCTTTATGGGCGCATTCTCGCTCATCATGGGTGCTGTCGCCAGCATCTCGCTGCTTGTCGGCGGTATCGGCATTATGAATATGATGCTTACCAACGTAACGGAGCGCATTCGCGAGATCGGCATCCGCCGCGCTCTGGGCGCCAGTCGTCGCGATATCACCGCGCAGTTTTTGGCCGAGTCCTCGGCGCTGTGCGTCACCGGCGGACTGTTGGGTGTCCTGATAGGCTATCTGCTGGCCTGGGGACTTACGTTCTTTGCCGCAAGCTCGGGCATCATGAGCGAGTTTGGAGCTACCGGGACGATCACGCCAAGCTTCTCCATTACGACAGTGTTGATCGCGTTTGCCGTATCGGTCGGCATCGGCGTAATCTTTGGCTTCTATCCCGCTCGCCGCGCAGCAAAGCTCGACCCGGTGGAGTGCCTACGCTACCAGTAAGCCACCACCAACAAGTTGCGGTGAATTATGGACTAAATATGCTATCTAGCAGCAAAAACAGACACTATTTCACCGCAACTTATTGAAGGGCTGTTTGCGCCAGTTCCGGGCGTCGTCCTCGAGCTATTGGCGGATGACGGTCTTGTACGGGTCGAGCTTGCTCGGGGCGCTCCTCCTCGCGGGCGGGAGGGCGCGCAGGCGCGGCGAGCGCCTAGCGCGCGAACTCCCGTAAGAGCGCGTCTTCCACTTCCCGAAGCGAAAGGGCCCCGCTTCCCTCGGCGGGACGGG
>CABUBY010000188.1 GCA_902489955.1 uncultured Collinsella sp.
CGAGGCCGAGCGCAAAATGGATTCTAAAAAACACCTTGCCAAATAGGAGCGTCAGGACGCAAAAAGGCTCGCCGCACGAAATGCGCGGCGAGCCTTTTTGCATGTCCGAGGACGCGCTGGGAAGTTACCCCATGCGGTCAGCGGACAACTATGTAGCCTTTGACTAGAACATGCCCAAGAAACCGTGCACAAACAGTGCGGCCAGAGCGGCACCGATAAACGGTGCGATGCCAGGAACAAGCAGGCCATACTTCCAGTTGTTGTCGGCCTTGTTCTTGATCGGCAGTACCTGGTAAGCCATGCGAGGACCAAGGTCACGAGCCTGGTTCATGGCGAAGCCGGTGATACCGCCCATGCCCATGCCAACGGCCCAAACGATCAGACCGACGCAGATGGCGAGCATCAAAACGTTCTCGCCAGCGCGGCTAGCGGCAGCAAGGATGGCGCTGATGAACACGAAGGTGCAGATGGCCTCACAGAAGAAGTTGCGGGCATAGTTCGTGCCCTCGGTGGTGGGGTTGGTCGAGAAGATGTTGCGCTGGGCAATGGGGTCGACGACGCCCTCGGAAGCCTTGAACTCATCGGCATACATCAACCAGGCGATTACGGCGCCCACAAAGCCGCCGAGCATATCGGCAAGCATGAAGGGGATGCAGCTGCTCCACGGCACCAGGCCTACGATGCACTGGGCAAGCACCATGGCGGGGTTCATGCACACGGCGCCGCCAAAGACAAACAGGCAGACCGAGATGCCAAAAGACCAGGTGGTGATGGCAAACATGTGACCGGAGCCCTGATACTTGGTGCCCTTGAGCACGGTATCGCAGTGTACGCCCACGCCAAAGATGATCATGAGGGCCGTTGCGCCGAATTCGCAGAGGAGTTTGGTAAGCATAAAACCTTATCTTTCTTGTCGGTTATAAACGATTCGTTTAGGCCGCGTACTAGTGCTGCGCGACGACAACGCCCAGGCCATCGGGAATGACGGCCACCTTGGCATCGGCACCCTTCATCTCAAAGGCGAGCTTGAGCGCCTCATCGAGAGTGTTGACCGGCGTCATGTGCATATCCTTGATCATCTGGTGATTGCACAGATCGGTAACCATGATCACAGGGTGATGCGCCAGGATGCGGGCAAAGATCTGGCTCGTCCACTGGTCGGGCAGGGTCTCGTCCTTGGGACGATCGATGCAGGCACGCTCAAACTCCGCCGGATCGTTGTCGGCGATGTTGTGATAGAAGCCCTCGCCACCGTGGCCGTCGGCACAACCGGCGACGTCGATGATCACGCCGCCCTCGGGAAGCGTAGCCTCGGCAGAGCACATGCCCTTCACGGCCTGATAGATGTTCTGGTCGAGCGGGTAGCCGCCGTTGGTGGTGATGGCGATCTCGCACTCGACGGGCTCAACGCCGGCAAGGCTCTTCACGAACTCGCAGCCAGCCTCGTGTGCCTTATGGATGTCGCCTGCAAAGGAGCCGATGACCTCGTGCTTGCCGTTGAGCACCACGTTAAGCACAAAGGCGAGGTGAGCCATCTCGGCGGCGGCGAACATGTCCTCGCTCACATGGTTGTGGCACAGGTTGCCGGCACGCGAATGGGAATCGTTCACGAACTGACCGTTGTGGTTGTACATGATGGTCTTGTAGCTGGCGATGCCAGGCAGGACGGACTTGCGGCTACCAGAGAAACCGGCAAAGAAGTGCGGCTCAATAAAGCCCTCGGCAAGCAGCAGATCGCAATCGGCAGCAATCTTGTTGATGATGCACTCGCCGCCAGAAGGCAGGGTGCCAATCTTTTTCATCATGCTGTCATCGGTCGCGACGTGCATAACGATTTCCTCGTTGGCAACGATCTCCTCGCCGTACTTGTTGACGAGTTCCTCGTGCGTCGACGGACGATGCATACCCGTAGCAACCAAAATACGCACGCGAGCCTCGGGCGCAGCGGAGTGGATGTGATGCAGCAGAATAGGCATCGTCACACGCGAGGGAACGGGACGCGTATGATCGGAGCTAATGATGACGATATCCTTCTTGCCAGCACAAAGCTCCTCGAGCGAAGGCGAGCCATAAGGGTTGGCAAGTGACTCCTCTACCAGCTCTTCCTGCGATTTTGTAGTCTTAAACTCGTTTTGATGACCTTCCATCACACCCGCGAAGTTCTTATCCTCGAGCTCCAGATGCAACGTCTTGTGGTCAAACGGCAGTTCACATTCAAACAATGACGAGCGCCCTCTTCCTTTCAACTGACACACTAGATAAACCGTTGGAAGGATACGCCGCTCACCGAAAAACACCACCGTCCACCGACTCATTAACACAACGTTCATATTTGACCCACAACAAAACGGCCGCGACCCCAAACGGGACCGCAGCCGCTACAGTCGTAAGGCGAGAAGCACCAGATGCATCTCGATCCCGATCGATAAGACGCGAGGCGCGAAGCGCCAAACGCGCCGCCGGGACAGACCCCATCCAAAA
>CABUBY010000189.1 GCA_902489955.1 uncultured Collinsella sp.
GGCAAGAGATGCTTGGCGATAATTGGCAGACTATCCACGATGAGTACTGCAACAACATCGGCAATCTGACGCTAACAGGCGCGAACTCAGAGCTATCGAACAATCCATTCAACGACAAGCTCAACGACCCACAATACGGCTTTAAGAAAAGCCCTTATGCGCTCAATGACTACATCAAGGAGCAGACCGAATGGACACAAGAGCAAATTATCGAGCGCGCAAAAGAACTTGGCAAGGTAGCACTTACGATCTGGAGGTATCCAAAAGTCGATCCGCAGGTTGTAGAGAGCTTTAAGCCGAAAAAGGAGAAGCGGGCCCAAAACGACTGGACAATGGAAGAAAGGCATGCGGCATTTCTCAAGGGTGGCAAGTGCTACGACCTGTTCGAAGGGTTGGTAGAGCGAATCTCTGAGGAACATCCAGACTGGGAACAATATGTTACGAAGCACTACGTCGGCTATCGAACCGGCGGGAGAAAACTGCGCCTGGCACTTATGGAGCGAACAAGCGGAAAAGGCAGAATAGCCTTGTGCCTGCCGAAGAGCATTGACGATCTCGACGACCCGAAAGACCTCTGCGTCGACAAGAGAGCCGCGCAAGGAATCGGGCCGGGCTGCCCAACGCTCGTCAACTACACCCGAGACAACGCGCTGGGCGACATCATAGCCCTAATTGACCAGTGCTAAGAAAACGAGAGCTCACACTTGAAGATTTTAGGCGGCTAGCCGTCCCTCGCGTATCATGAGGGACGGCTAGGGTAGTGTCCCAAACGTTGGTGTAGCGATTCGATCTGCGAGGGCGGCCGCAGGCCGTCCGAGAAGATCGAACCATCCCCAGAATCGAGCTTATTCTAAGCCATCCTCTACGCCACCTTCCTGACAACTGGGTTATCCGCCATCACTACCTCGATAATGCGCCTGGCATGGTCGGCCGCCGTTCCCTCGTAGGCAGGCGGGGGCACCGCGCCCTCTGACGGCGAGAGAGCCAGCGCGATCGACTCCTCGGTGAACCACCTCCTGGCCGCCCAGTCCTCGTCCATCTCGGCGAACACGGCGCCGAGCATGCGCACCAGCGACTTCCTGGACGGGAACACCTGCACCACCCGGCTCCTGCGCTTGAGCTCCCGGTTTGCGCGCTCCTGGACGTTGTTGGTGCGCAGGCGCCTGTGATGGCCGTAGGGAAAGTCCAGGTAGGCCAGGGCGTCGGCCTCGGCGTCCTCGAGCAGATCGGCCGCCCTTTGGCAGAAGCCGGCGATCTTCTCGCACGCGAGGTGGTAGAGCTCCCGCACGAGGGACGGATCGCGCTCGTCGAAGACGGCGTGCAGGATGGCCAGCACGGCCGCCCTCCTCTGCCTGCTCGGCGCGCACGACGCCGCGTTGCGCATGAGGTGCACGACGCAGCGCTGCCATGCGGCCCCGGGGAACACCTCCTCTATGGCGCGCCTCAGCCCCTCGTGGGCGTCCGAGGTCACGCACGCGACGCCGGCCACCCCGCGCTCCCGGAGGGATCGGAGGAAGGACAGCCACCCGGCGTAGGACTCGGTGTCGACGGCGCCCAGGCCGAGAACCCGCCGGTAGCCGTCCGACCCGGCCCCTATCGCCGTGACCAGCGCGCAGGACGACACATGGCCCGCGTCCCGGCACTTGAGGTAGGTGGCGTCCACCCAGACATAGGGGAAGGCGACGCCGGACAGGTCCCGCTCCTGCAGGTCGGCCACCGCGGCGTCCAGCGACTCGCAGATGCGCGACACCTGGCTGGCGCTCATGCGGTCCACTCCCAGCGCCGAGGCCACCTTCTCCACCTTCCTCGTCGACACGCCGCACGTCACCATCTCGGATACTGCGGCGATGACGGCCCTGTCCACGCGCGAGTAGCGCACGAGCAGGTCCTCCGGGAAGTAGCTGCCCCGCCTGAGCTTGGGGATGCGCAGGTTGATGACCCCCACGCTGGTGACGAGCGCGCGGTCGCGGTAGCCGTTCCTCTGGTTGCCGTCGGCGCACGCGTCCTCGGCCTGGGCGTCCATGATCTCGTTAACGAGCGCCTCGGCCATCGTCCGGATCAGCTCGCGGATGTTGACCATGCCGTCGTCGAATCTCGGCATCTCGGACAAATCGGGGCCGATTGCTGCTAAAGTGTTCATTGCGGTCATCGCCTTTCTCTGAATCATTTACTTCGCAATAAACGATTCTAGCGATGGCCGTTTCTCATGCACCGGTCAATCGGCCTGCGAAACGGTCGTTACACCAACATTCGGCACGCGATCGGCATTGCCGCGACGCTTCCATAGCGGGCGGTCGCGCAGCCAGCCGCCCATGAGGTACAGGTAGAAGAACCACACGAGGTCGCTGCCGATGGGATTGTAGGTGGTGATTGTCGGAATAGCGGATAGCACTACGAAGCCGATGACCATGAGACTTCTGCGTCCACTGTCGCCCAGATTCCGGTACAGAACGTTGAGGAAC
>CABUBY010000190.1 GCA_902489955.1 uncultured Collinsella sp.
GCAGGCCGCGCGCACCGGTACCGGTCTCGGAGGCACCAAAGATGATGATGTCGTCGATGCCCAGCTCGTGAGAAACCTCGGACAGCGTAGCGCCCGAGACAAGCGACACCTTCAGGCGCGTGAGCTTGCCCTCGTCAAACTCAGGATAGGACTCAAACAGGGAGCGTGCGACCACAGCACCCAAAATGGAATCGCCCAAGAACTCAAGGCGCTCATAGCTGGCAGAAACCGGCTGGCCCTCGACTGCCGAGGGATGCGTAAGGGCCGCGCGCAGCAGCACCTTATTATTGAACTCGTGGCCCAGGATTTCCTGGGCACGCGTAAGTCGTTCGGATAAAGCCAAGACCTAGGCCTCCCTGGCGTTTTCGATCGCGTCGACGGCGTCGGCGACAGAGTTGAGCGAGAGCAGAGTCTCGTCATCGATCTCGAGGTTGAACTCGTCCTCGATAGCCGTAACCAGCTGCAGGCGCTCGAGCGAGTTGGCATCGAGGTCGTCAAAGGTGGTCTCATCGCTAATTTCGGCAACATCGACGCCCAGAACGTCAGCAGCGACCTCGGCGATCTTGTCGAAGATTTCGGAGCGGTCCATAGCGCTTCCTCTCATAATGCATGAATACCAAAAGAATGGTACCGCCCGGGCGGTACCAAGACACGGTTCTGATTCTACCCCACGACGCACGCCCCGAGGCGCATAACGCCGCTGTTATAAAACGATACCGTCCATAGAGTTGGCGACGTTCTCGACCAGCCCGGCGCGCACGGCTTCAGCCGCCGCGAGCGTACCGTTTTTGACGGCCTCGACCGAGGTGGCACCGTGACCGATCAGTACCACGCCACGCAGGCCCAAAAGAATCGCGCCGCCCTTGGCATCACCAGAGAGCTTGGCCTTTATCTCGCGCATCTGCTTTTTAATGAGCAGCGCGGCGATCTTGGTGCCGAGCGAGGCCATAAAGGCACCCTTGAGTTCCTGCAGCAAAAACTTGGCAGCGCCCTCGGTGGCCTTGAGCGCAATATTGCCCGACATGCCATCGGCAACGACGACATCGAAGTTACCAGAGGTGATGTCCGTTCCCTCGCAGTTACCAACAAAGCCGGGAACGGCGGCTTTCATGGCCGGGAAGCAGGCCTTGGTAAAGTTGGAACCCTTCTCGTCCTCGGTGCCATTGGCAAGCAGGCCCACGCGAGGATGCTCGATGCCCAGGACGACGCGGGCATAGGCGCTACCCATCTGGGCAAAACGCACCATGTCGTCGACCTCGACATCGGGGTTGGCGCCCATATCGCACAGCACCGTCAGACCGCCGGCGCGATTGGGCAGTGCATTGGTCAGACAAGGGCGCACCGGCTGCTTCTTGCCTTCGGCCATATATCTAAACGGCGTCACATAGGCGGTGGCGGCAGCGGTCATGGCACCGGTCGAGCCGGCGGAGAAGAACGCGTCCGCATTTCCCTTCTTGATGGCGCGGCACGACAGCACGATCGACGATTTACGCTTGGTCATCACGGCGCGAATGGGATCGTCATCCATGGCGATAACGTCGGGTGCCTCAAGGGCCTCAACACGTGCATGGGAAGCAGCAAAGGGATTGACGATTTCAGCGGGGCCAGCTGCCAAGACCTCGATATCGGGATCGGCAGCAAGTGCAGCCTCGATACCATCGAGAACAACCTGAGGTTTCTCGTCTCCGCCCACAACGTCTACACAAACGCGAACGTTACTCATATACATGCTCCTTATACAAAAATGGCCGACTCATTGAGCCGGCCATTGTGGTTCCATTTGGAACGGCATCGCATCCAGAGTATACCGTTACTCGGTAACGATAACCTCGCGGTCCTTGTAGAAACCGCAGCTGGGGCACACGTGGTGCGGAAGCTTGACAGCGCCGCAACGGGGGCACTTGGACTGAGCCGCAGCCGAGATCTTCATGTTGGCGGAACGACGGGTGTGAGTGCGGATACGACCCTGCTTTTGTTTAGGTACGGGCATAGTGACCTTCCTTATGAACTATCCAGTGTGGCGATTACGCGCAAGTAGCGATACTACCACAGTTTTACTCATCGAGCTTGAGATTCTTCAATGCTGCAAATGGATTTTCCGTGGCAGCGGCCCATTCTGCCTCTGCCTGTGCGGCGCAATCGCATTGCTCGACGTTGAGATTGCAACCGCATGTGGGGCACAGACCACGGCAATCGGGCTTGCAGAGCACCACAAACGGCGTGTCCATAACGACCGCGTCATTGATGGGCTCGCCCAGATCGACGAGACGGTCCTCACCCAGGAGCTCGTAGCCGTCCTCGTAGGCCTCGGGATCCTCGGGCTCGTCAAAGAGGTAGAACTCCTCGATCTCGCCGGCGATATCAAACGAGGCGGGCTCCAGGCAACGGTCGCACTCGCCGGTGGCGTGTGCGCGGACCATGCCCGTGAGCAAGA
>CABUBY010000191.1 GCA_902489955.1 uncultured Collinsella sp.
CGTCCAAGCCCGCGGTCTCGAGCACGTCGAGCGTGTCGGCCTTAAGCGAGCCCTTGGGCACAGCGATGCGCAGCGGGCCCTCGGCGCCACGGCCCGCGGCGTGGTCGCCATTGGAAGCGGCATCCTCGGCCGAGGTGTGCGCGGCCTCCAGGCGCTCGAGCGAAAAGGCGAAGCCCGCCGCCGGCACCTCGATGCCGTCACCAAATGCGCCGGTAAAGATGGAGTCATAGCGTCCGCCCGAACCGACCGGATCGGGCAGTCCGCCGGCATAAGCCTTAAAGACCAGGCCCGTGTAGTAATCAAAAGAGTTCATGATGGAGAAGTCGAAGGACAGCACCTGGGCGTCCTCGGGTGCCAGGCCCTCGACCAGGGCACGCAGCTCGCGCGTGAGCGGCGCGACAATGCCCGCTGCCGCCAGCAACGCATCGACGCGGTCGAGTACCTCGGCGCCGCCGTGCAAGCGCGGCAGCTCGCTGATGGCAGCCTTGACGGCATCGGACTCGGTGCTTGCCGCCACGCGGGCATCGAGGCCCACAAAGTCGTTGGCGTGCACGCAGCGCAGGGCCTCAGCGGCCAGCTCGCGATCCTCGCACGCCGCGAGCAGTTCCTTAAACGGACGCACGCTACCTGCGATAATGCGTGCATCGGGCAGCGCCAGCTTGCGCACCGCCTCGGCCACGAGCGAGACAATCTCGACATCGCCCGCGGTATCGCCCGCACCGATAAGCTCAAAGCCCAGCTGTGTAAACTGGCGCGAGCCGCCGGCATTGCGCTGGCACTCACGAACCACCGGCGCCTCGTAGCGAAGGCGCAGGGGCAGGTCGGCAGCGTGCATGCGGGTCGAAACCAGACGCACGATCGGCAATGTGTTGTCGGGACGGACCACCAGCAGGCGGCCATCATCGTCAAAGAGCTTAAACGGCGTGTCCGCAATGCGGCCGCCCTCCTCGAGTGAGCCCTTGTCCTCGAGCAGCGGCGTCTCGACCGGAAGGTAATGATGCTCCCTAAAGCAGCCCTTCACCGTACATGCGATCTCCTCGCGCGCCTGAGCTTCCTCGGGCAATATGTCCCGGAATCCCCACGGTGTGGCCGTCATCTGGTGAGCCTCCTCATGCTGCGCTTCATATAGAACGAAAGACCAGCATAGCTCCGCCGGTCTTCTGGGTACTTTAGCATACTAGAGTGTTTGCGGGGAGAATCGTCCTCCTCGGCTCATAGCGTATTCATTTGGAAACATAGGGGAAAGCGTGTCCCGCCCGCCAGCCAAAAACTGGGATGCGGTTTCCGGTTGAGGTCCTCAGCGGAAAGTGTGTCCCATTCTGAGCGCCTGTTCTGGGACGTGCTTTCCGCCAGAAGCCTCAAGCGGAAAGCACGTCCCGTTTCTCAAAAAACGTCAAACGCCAACTCGGCGCCCTGTCCCACTTAGGCGCCAATCGCGCGTCGGTACTCCGCCATAACCTGAGCGTCGGCAGCTGCGGGGTCGGCAAAATAGCGCCAGTCATAGGTCTCGGCCGAAACAACTCCGCGATAGCCGCGCGCCACCAGCCTATCCAGGTCGGCGCGCATATCGCGGTCGCCGTCACCCCAAGCAAGATGCGTCGTGCCATCTGCCGCAACATCGACAAAATGCACGTGGGCGACATCATCGCCAAGCAGATCGAAATAATCGTCGATGGTATCCCCTGCCACCGCCATAGCGCCCAAATCCAGACACGCCTTAAGTGCCGGATGATCAACTGCCTCGATCATGCGCTTCGTGTCGGCCGCCGAGTTCACGATCATCGACTCAACCGGCTGTAGGGCCTCGAGCACCAGTCGCACGCCGCGCTCTCCCGCATGCTCGGCAATCGCACGCAGCATCGAGGCGCTGCGACCCCACGCGTCCTCGATCGGCTCGTTCAAAAATGCCCAGCCGCTCGAGACCATGACCTGCTCGGCTCCAAGTTCCGCCGCGATATCCACAACGTTCTTAAAGTACGCGAGCGTGCGAGCGCGCGCCTCATTCCCGCGCGCCGCGATATTCCACGGCTTGGGGTTGTTCTGTTCGGGACAAAGCCCCACAATCCGAATCCCATACCGCTGTGACAGCTCCTGCACCTGCTCGAGCGAATCGTATCCATGGCAATCGACATACAGATGCATCGCCCCGGTCCAAAGCTCGCAACACGTGTAGCCCGAGGCCGCTGCCGAAGAAAAGAATTCCTCAAGGTCAAAATAACGATGGCTGATATTCATGACGGCAAGCTGGGGATAGCTCATAATTACTCTCCAACCCAAGCGAGGCCCCGTTCCATATAGGAGCGAGGCCCGATTACACAAACGTTATTTGCTCTTAGTAGTCGAACTGGTGATAGTAGCGACGGTAGTTGAGGTTGTGCTTGGTGACCGTCTCGTAGTAGCGAGCCAGGCGGTCG
>CABUBY010000192.1 GCA_902489955.1 uncultured Collinsella sp.
TGCTGTTGCCGCTATGGCTATCGTTATCCACGCGCTTACCACGGGTGACTGGGTCGGTGCGCTTATGAACTTGGTCGCTACGCTGGGCTTTATTCTGCCCGCGGCGATCGTCTACCAAAAGATGCACACCTACAAGGGTGCCGTGATTGGCCTGGCGTTGGGCGTTATTGCCGCTACGGTGCTGTCCATGGTTGCGAACCTGACCATCGGCGTTTGGTTCTGGTATGGCTCGGTCGATGTGATCGCCCCGCTCATGCTTCCCGCCGTCTTGCCGTTTAACCTTATCAAGACCGTGCTTAATTCGGTGTTGACGCTGGCGGTGTATAAGGCAGTCTCCAATCTCATCACGCCTAAAAAGGACCAGGTCAAAGGCCGCGCATGATTGAGTGTCGGGGCATCTCATTTAGCTACGACGGCGCTACGAAAGCACTCGACGGCATCGATCTGACCATCGAGGATGGCGAGTTTTTCTGCATCCTCGGCGGCAATGGGTCGGGCAAGTCGACATTTGCCAAGCATCTGAATGCGCTGCTGCAGCCCGATGCGGGCACGGTGCGTATCAACGGCATGGATGCGTCCGACCCCGAGCTGGTCTATGACATTCGTTCGACCGCGGGCATGGTATTCCAGAATCCGGATGATCAGCTGGTGGCGACGCTTGTCGAGGACGATGTTGCCTTTGGTCCCGAAAACTTGGGCGTGCCATCGGCCCAGATCGCGCAGCGTGTGCGGGATGTGCTGAAGGCCGTGGGCCTGGTGGGCTTTGAGCGCCACGAGACCCATGCACTTTCGGGTGGCCAAAAGCAGCGCGTGGCGCTTGCCGGCGTGCTTGCCATGGAACCGCGCGTGCTCATCTTGGACGAGGCGTCCTCGATGCTCGACCCACGCGGCCGCAAGGGCCTTATGAAGGCGTGTCGTGCTCTTCATGACCGTGGTATGACCATCGTGATGATCACACACTTTATGGAAGAGGCCGCCGAGGCCGATCGAGTCGCAGTGTTTCGGGCGGGGCGCGTTGCCATGCTCGGTACTCCCGAGGTAATCCTGACGCAGGCGGACGAACTTGCGCAGCTGAACTTGGACATGCCGGAGTCGTGCCGTTTGGGCATGGCGCTTCGTGCGAAGGGCGTGCCCGTTCATGCGCAAGTGCGCGAAGCGGATATGGTTGCCGAGGTTGCGCAGGCCTATACCGAGCGAAGTGAGGTGGGCACCGCGGGGCAGCCTTCCACATCCCAGTTGGAAATCGCTGACGGCGCTGTTCCGGCAGGCAGCGAGGACAACGTGTCGGAGCCCGTCATCGAGCTATCCCATGTTTCGTACAGCTATTCGCTCAGTCCGCGCGAGCGCCGTCGCTGGCATAAGCGCTCGGTCGCTGCGGGCAAATCGAACAAGCAGGCTCTCTGGGGAAACGACCCCAGCAGCCCGTGGGCACTGCGCGACGTGTCTTTGACGGTGCGTCGCGGCGAGTTCCTGGGGCTAGCAGGCCATACCGGTTCGGGTAAGTCGACGCTGGTCCAGCATCTCAACGGTTTGATTCGCCCTCAGGAGGGATCCGTTCGCGCGCTGGGGCTCGATCTGTCAAACAAGAAAGACGCCGCCGCGGTTAAGGCCAAGGTCGGCGTGGTGTTTCAATATCCCGAGCGTCAGCTGTTTGCCGAAACCGTGGCGCAGGACGTGGCGTTTGGTCCGCACAACCTTGGCTTGTCGCAGGCCGAGGTTGCCCGCCGCGTTGAGACATCGCTCTCGCGCGTGGGCCTCGACCTTTCCACGGTCGGCGACAAGAGTCCCTTTGAGCTTTCGGGCGGTCAGCAACGGCGTGTGGCATTCGCCGGCGTACTCGCCATGGAGCCCGAAGTCCTGGTGCTCGATGAACCCATGGCGGGGCTCGATCCGGCTGCGCGCAGGGATTTCCTAGGGCTCATCGACCGACTTCACCGCGATGGCCTGACCGTTGTCATGGTTTCGCACAGCATGGATGACCTGGCCAATTGCTGCGACCGTATCGTCGTAATGAACGAAGGTGCGGTGTTTGACGAGGGCACGCCCGCTCAGGTTTTTGCGCATGCGGATGAGCTTAAATCAATCGGCTTGGGTGTTCCCGCCGCCCAGCGTATGGCGCTGGCGCTTACGGAGGCGGGCGTGCCGCTGCGCCGCAGCGGGCTCTATACGGTTGAGTCGTTGGCCGACGAGTTGGCAAATTTGCTGATCGGTCGCTCGGACGGTCCTTCTAACGTCGCGGACATTGCTAAATCCAAGTCTGTCTCGCGAGAGGAGGGCTGCTGATGGAGGCGTTTTCGTTTGGCAGTTACTATCCCGGCGATAGTGCAATCCACCGCCTGGACCCGCGAACCAAGTTGCTCTTGGGCTTTGTGTTTCTGATCACGACGCTCACGGTCAGTG
>CABUBY010000193.1 GCA_902489955.1 uncultured Collinsella sp.
CGGGGTGCTGGAAGCGGGTGGGGTTGGTGGAGTTACCGGTAATCGAGATGTCGACGTTCTCGTGCCACATGATGGCAACGCCCTCGCGGACGTCGTCGGCGCCGTAGCAGTTGACGGCGGCACGGGGACCATCGGAGTAGGGGATGGTCTCGACGACCTTGAGCTCGCCCGTGAAGTAGTCGAACTGGGTCTTCACGTAGGTGAAGCCGTTGATGCGGGAGATGATCTGAGCGGCGTCCTTGCCCAGACCGTTGAGAATAACGCGCAGCGGCTTCTTGCGAGCCTTGTTGGCGTTCAGAGCCAGGCCGATAGCACCCTCAGCGGCAGCGAAGGACTCGTGACCGGCCAGGAAGGCGAAGCACTCGGTGTCGTCGGAGAGCAGCATAGCGCCCAGGTTGCCGTGGCCCAGACCGACCTTGCGGTCCTCGGCGACGGAGCCGGGAACGGTGAAGGCCTGGATGCCCTCGCCGATGATGGCGGCAGCCTCAGAAGCAGACTTGGCGCCACGCTTGACAGCGAGAGCGCAACCGAGGGTGTAGGCCCACTCGGCGTTCTGGAAGGCGATGGACTGGGTGTTGTTGACGATCTCACGCGGGTTGAAGCCCTTGTCGGTGCAGATCTGCAGAGCTTCCTCGAGGGAGGCGATGCCGTTGTCGGCGAGGCACTTGTTGATCTTGTCAGCGCGGCGCTCGTAACCTTCGAACGTAACAGTCATAGTTATTTCCCTCCCTTTCTACTCGTGAACCGGGAACACGCTGGCGACGGAGTGAGTCTCCTCGTCGGTGCGCGGGTCGATGTACTTGGCAGCGTTGTCCCACTGACCATAGTGGCCCATAGCGCCAGCGATGGCCTCCTCGGGGGTCTTGCCGGCCTTGACGGCGTCGGTGAACTTGCCGAGGTTCAGGAACTCGAACGCGATGATCTCGTTCTTGTCGTTGAGAGCCATGCGGGTGACGTAGCCCTGAGCGAGCTCGAGGTAACGAGCGCCCTTGGCCTTGGTGCCGAACATGGTGCCGACCTGAGAGCGAAGGCCCTTGCCGAGGTCGTCGAGGGAGGCGCCCACGGGCAGGCCGCCCTCGGAGAACGCGGTCTGGCTGCGGCCGTAAACGATCTGCAGGAAGATCTCGCGCATAGCAACGTTGATGGCGTCGCAGACGAGGTCGGTGTTGAGGGCCTCGAGGATGGTCTTACCGGGAAGGATCTCGGAAGCCATGGCGGCAGAGTGGGTCATGCCCGAGCAGCCGATGGTCTCAACGAGGGCCTCCTCGATGATGCCGTCCTTGACGTTCAGCGTGAGCTTGCAGGCGCCCTGCTGAGGTGCGCACCAACCCACACCGTGCGTAAGACCGGAGATGTCGGAAATCTCCTTAGCCTGGACCCACTTGCCCTCCTCGGGGATGGGTGCGGGGCCGTGGTATGCACCCTTGGCAACGGGGCACATGTTCTCCACTTCCTGTGAGTACTGCATGCCTCTCCTCTCTATCGTGTTGGCGTCCCGTCTGGGGGCCGTGGCTGGCGATTGCCGGGCGACCCTTCGAAAGGGACATGACATGCAGCCCCTATAATACCGCGAAATGCACGGAATATTCGGCGAACGGCTCAGTTTTCGTAGCGAGAAGTCCGGAAGTTTTAATTGAAACGGTTTAACCCTATGTTCTGTGGTCGTGAACTTCCGTAGAGGGGGTCCGTCTTGGGCAAGCTATTGGTCAGCTCTTGTAAGCATTGCGGGGGTTGACCTGTTGCAACGATGCCGTTCGCCGCCTGATTACTGCCTTTGGCCGCGCGAGTGTATTGTTTTGCGTGAATGTTTTGATGGCACGCTTCAATCGTGCTGTATTGGATGGCAAGCAGATCCCGGCGAAGGGAGCGCCATGC
The DNA here is from genome assembly GCA_902489955.1 of uncultured Collinsella sp. Taxonomy (GTDB): domain Bacteria; phylum Actinomycetota; class Coriobacteriia; order Coriobacteriales; family Coriobacteriaceae; genus Collinsella. The sequence goes on from CABUBY010000193.1 coordinate 1,876, forward strand.
AGCGCGTTTGGAGAACGGTTACCGGCTTTTACCATGTCTGTGCCCGCGGTACGGGCAAGCAGCTCATCTTTGAGGGCGATGAGGACCGGTGGGAGTTTTTGGAGCTGATGCGCGAGTGCTGCCGCGAGGAGGGTGTGACGGTTATCGCTTGGTGCCTTATGGGCAATCACGTGCATTTGGTGCTTGCAGATTACGAGGACAGGATGAGCGCGGCGATGCACCGGCTGCTTTTGACGTACGCGCGGCGGTTCAATAAACGCACGAGGCGCACAGGCCATCTGTTCCAGAACCGTTTTGACCGGCGCTCGCTCGATACCGACTGTCAGGTGATGGAGGCTATTCGCTCCGTACACGCCGATCCGCAGGAGGCGGGCGTTAGCCTAATCGAGCGTTATCCCTGGAGTAGCTTTGCGGAGCATTTGTGCGCTTACGACGGTGACGCGGCTGATGTCGCGAGGGGATTTTCTGATCCTTCTTGCGTGCTTGAGCTT
>CABUBY010000194.1 GCA_902489955.1 uncultured Collinsella sp.
TTGGAAACGGCGGGCCTATTGTGCCTGCGCGTTCATGAAAACCAGGGTGTTTTTGTCTGAAAGCTCGGGGATGTGCCGATAGCCGATGTTGAATGCGGTAAGTTCGCTTGCATCCTCGAGCTTGTTTTCTGCCATCCACCGTACCATGGAGCCGCGCGCCTTTTTGCTGGCGGTCGACCGTTGGATGGGCTTCCCGTTGCGGATACCCTCGCCAAAGAGGCATGTGACGGCCGTGGCGTCGCCCGCGAGGTGGGGCAGAACGGCTTTGGCATACTCTACGCTGGCGAGGTTGACGATCGTGGTGTTTGAGCCTGCCGGGGCGATAGCCCGCGCGAGCTTGTCGCTCCAAAACGCGTAGAGGTCTCGGGCATCGTCAACGGCGAGCTTCGCGCCCATCTCCAGCCGATACGGCTCGACGGCATGAAAGGGGCGTACGCATCCGTAAAGGCCCGAGAGGATCAACAGATGGTCTTGCAGCCATGCGAGCTGCGCGGAATCCATCACCTCGGGTGCCATGCTCTGGTACTGAATGCCGTGATAGGACATGACGGCGGGGGAGGTATTGCGGGCGATATCGGGATTGTCGAGGTCGCCGTTTTCCAAGATGGGCTCGAACTCATGCAGGGTGTTGAGGCAAGGCCCCAGCAGTTTGTCACTCACGTTCCATAGCGCCTGCAGGCCGCCGCTGCCTTCATTTCGCTCAATATCTAGCAACGCGCGATGCAGTCGAGCCGTCTCGCGCGCAAAGGGCGGAATGCCCAGGACTTCAAAAGCATCTTGGGCCGAGCGCATCTGCTTGGCGGGCGAAATGATGACCTGCAGCATGGACTCTCCTCTGTCAAAAAGGAAGTTGCGGTGGAATACGGTCTGTTTTGGCCGTTTATAGGCCAGTTTAGTCCGTATTTCACCGCAACTGATGAAGGGGCTGGTTAGGCGCGCTCGAGGAAGGCCTTGTAGCCGCGATAGGCCTCGTAGATATCGGCCTTGTTGGCGACCTCCCACAGGGCGTGCATGGACAGGACGGCAACGCCGGAGTCGATGACGTTCATGCCGTACTTGGCCATGATGTAGGCAATGGTGCCGCCGCCGCCCGCGTTGACGCGACCGAGCTCACAGGTCTGGAAGTCCACGCCGGCCTCGTCCATGATGTCGCGGACGAGGGCCACGTACTCGGCATCGGCGTCGTTGGAGCCGCCCTTGCCGCGGCTGCCCGTGTACTTGTTAAAGCACAGACCGCGACCCATAAAGGCGGCGTTCTTGGTCTCGAACTTGCCGGCATAGCCCGGGTCAAAGCCGGCGGACACGTCGGAGGAGAGCATGCGGCTGCGGGCGAGCGCGCGGCGCAGGGCCAGCGGGCTATTCTCGCCGGCGAGCGTCATGATCTCGGCGACGGTGTTCTCGAAGAAGCGGCTCGTCATGCCGGTGGCACCCACGGAGCCGATCTCCTCCTTGTCGACGATGAGCGTGATGCTCGTGCGCTCCACGTTGGCGACGTCGATTTGGGCAAGCATGGAGGGATAGGCGCAGACACGATCGTCGTGGCCATAGCCCAGAATCATGGAGCGGTCGAGGCCCATGTCGCGGGCCGGGCCGGCGGGCACGACCTCGATCTCGGCGGAGAGGAAGTCCTCCTCCTCGACGTCGTACTGCTCCTTGAGGATGTCCAGGAACATCTGCTTGACGGGCTCCTTGGGGGCGTCCTTGTCGTCCTCATCAAACTTGACGGGACGGCCGCCCACGATTACGTCGAGGATCTCGGCGTCGACGGCGTCCTTGGCGGGCTTGGACATCTGCTCGCTCGAGAGGTGGATCAGCAGGTCGGAGATGGTAAAGACCGGATCGTCCGCCTTGTCGCCGATGTTGATGTCGACGGTGGTGCCGTCCTTTTTGCAGATGACGCCCACGAGTGCAAGCGGGGAAGCGACCCAGTGGTAGCTCTTGACGCCGCCGTAGTAGTGCGTGTCGAGGTAGGCCATGTCGCCGGCCTCGAAGGCGGGGTTCTGCTTAAGGTCCAGGCGCGGCGAGTCCACGTGGGCGCCCAGGATGTTAAAGCCCTGCTCGAGCGGGGCGTTGCCCAGGTTGACGAGCATGAGGTCCTTGCCGTGATTGGCGGCGTACACCTTGTCGCCGGCCTTGAGCGCGCGGCCCTCGGAGATCACGGTCTCCAGATTGACGTAGCCCGCCTCCTCGGCCATCTTGATACCGGTCTTGACGCACAGGCGCTCGGTCTTGTTCTCACTCAAAAACTGCTTATAGCCGCGGCAAAGCTCCTCGAGCTCTTCGATCTGCTGTGGCGTGTACTTTTTCCATGCGCAGGGACGCTCCATGACGCAGGCTC
>CABUBY010000195.1 GCA_902489955.1 uncultured Collinsella sp.
GTGGGGCTGGGTCCGCGTGCCGTCGAGGTCGAGGATGAGGCGTTTGCCTTTACCGTTAAGCGTCGCGCGTCCAAGCGCAAGGCCTCGGCCCGCGCCCGCCGCGCCGTCGATCTGCTGCGCGAGGAGGCCGAGCTGGATCAGCGCCCACGCGTGGGCGACGATGCCGAGTTGTTCGAGCGCCTGCGTGCCCTGCGCAAGGAGATCTCGACCGAGCTGGAGATGGCGCCGTACATGGTCTTTTCCGACAAGGCCCTGCGCGGCCTGTGCCGCCTACGCCCACAGACGCGCGACGAGCTTATCCAGGTCAACGGCATCGGCGAGAAAAAGGCCGACGCCTTTGGCGAGCAGTTTATGGCGGCGATTGAAGAGTTTGAGTCCGAGCATGCACGGAATGGAGCATAACGATGGCATCCGATGATAAAACCGAGCGCACTGAGGTGTCCGCTGTGCCGCTGTACCAGCAGGTTATGGACGACCTAAAGGGCGAGATCGCGCGTGGCGTGTACGCATTCGGCTCGCGCATTCCTTCCGAGATGGAGCTCGCGAAGTACTACGGCGTGGGACGCATCACCGTGCGCCGCGCCATCGAGGAGCTGTCGCGCGCGGGGTATCTCAACCGCCAGCAGGGGAGGGGCACGTTCGTGTGCGCGCCCAAGCTCAAGCGCAAGATTGTCCAGAAGGGTGACGTTCAGAGCTTTTCCGAGGGTTGCGCTGCCAACGACATGGTGCCGGGTGCGCGCCTGGTATCGCGCACGGTGGTTGCGGCGACGCGCGAGGACGCGGCGTTCTTTGGCGTAGAGCCCGGCTGCGAGCTTATCGTGGTCGAGCGCGTACGCACGGCCGACGGCATCCCCGTCATGCTCGAGAACAACGCCTTTGTGCTGGTTGACCATCCCTATCTGCAGACACTTGCCGATAAGGACCTCACCGATAACTCGATCTTTGCGCTCGTTGCCGAGCATTCGGGCCGTGCACCGCTCAAGTCCGACCCTTGCACCGTGGAGATTGCGCTTGCCGATGCTCAGGCGGCCCCGCTGTTGGAGGTGCCGGTCGGCGAGCCGCTCTTCTATATGGAGGCCTACTTTACCGACGCTGACGGGCGCCCTCTACTGCTCGGCCGCCAAAAGATCGTGGGCTCGCGCTACGTCTTCGACATCTAACGTCCATAGATAGAACAATATAGAACAAGTTTGGTGGAATGGCTTCACGGACGTCGTCGTGCGTGCTATAAATAGGACAACATAGAACGACTGCAGGTACGAGCTGCAGTCGTTCAAAACCGCCACACAAGAAGGGGCATCACCATGAACGCACACGATCTGATTCAGGAAATCATCGAGCGCAAGGGCAAGATTGAGAACGTCTTTTGGATCGCCTGCGGCGGTTCGATGATCGACCTGATGCCGGCCAACGAGCTGCTCAAGCGCGAGGCCACCACGTTTACCTCGACGGTCTACACGGCACGCGAGTTTTGCCTGATGGCCCCCAAGAGCCTAGGGCCGAAGTCGCTCGTTATTGCCTGCAGTCACAGCGGCAACACGCAAGAGGTCGTCGACGGCTGCGAGATGGCGCTGGCGGCCGGTGCCGAGGTCGTTGCCCTCACCGACTGCGAGGGCTCCAAGATCGATAACGGCAAGTGGACCACCTGGGTCTATCCGTGGGGCGAGGGCGTGTCACAGGTCGAGGTGCCGCAGGGCATCGGCGCTCTGATCGCCGCCGAGCTGCTCGACCAGCAGGAAGGCTACGAGGCACTCGCTGACATGTACGAGGGCCTTAAGCAGATGGATGCGCTGCTGCCCGCCGCCCGCGAGAAGGTCAACGCCGAGCTGGGCGATCGCTTTGCCGAGCTCTGCCAGCAGCACAAGTTCTTCTATATCCTTGGTTCCGGCCCCAACTTTAGCCAGACCTATGCCATGGCCATCTGCTCGCTCATGGAGATGCAGTGGCAGCACTGCTGCTACATCCACTCCGGCGAGTACTTCCACGGCCCCTTCGAGGCCACCGAGCCCGGCGTGTTCTACTTTGTGCAGCTCGGATCGGGCGAGTGCCGCCCCATGGAGGAGCGCGCGCTGGCGTTCCTCAACACGCATACCGATACGGTAATGGTGCTCGATGCACTCGAGTACGGCGTGGGCGAGGTGCCCGCCAGCGTGCGTTCGTACCTGGAGCCGATCTTCTTCTACAACATGAGCTGCGAGCTGCGCGCCGCCCGCGGAAAGGTGTTCGACCACAGCCCTGAGATTCGTCGCTACATGGGCATCGAGCAGTACTAAGTAACGGGAAAAGTATTCACCTTCGATTCGCAGGGGCACTGCGTGAGTCAAAAAGCGGGCCG
>CABUBY010000196.1 GCA_902489955.1 uncultured Collinsella sp.
TGATGGCCTTGCCGGTCGGGAGTTCAGCCAAAAGCGCGTGGTGCTGGCGTCCGAGGATTATCCCGAGGATTTGACCTGCCATGTGCGCGATCCCAAGGTGTGGCATGACGCGGACGGGCGTTACCACATGGTGCTGGGCGCGCGTCGTCGCGTGGACGGGCCGCATGTCGAGAGCCGTTTTTGTGCGATGCATGGCGAAGGTGCCGGGCGCGATGTGGGCGAGATCCTGGTGTATGGCTCGGCCGATATGCTGAGTTGGGAGCTCGAGAGCCGCGTGTCTACGCCCGAGCGTTTTGGCTTTATGTGGGAGTGCCCCGGCTACATCGAGCTCGATTCGAATGGCGATACGGCGGCGTTTCTGTCGTTCTCGCCTCAGGGTCTTGAGGGCGGCCGTTGGGACCGCGGCAACGTATACGCTGCTGGCTACATGCCTGTAACGGGCGACATTACCGGTGGTGACGATGCCTATGAGCTGGGTGAGTTCCGCCTGTGGGACGCCGGTTTTGACTTTTATGCTCCGCAGGAGTTTACGTCCGAGGACGGTCGCCATATTCTAATCGGCTGGATGGGCATGCCCGATGAGCCGACCTATGGCAACGCACCCACCGTGGTGTCCGGCTGGCAGCACTGCATGACGGTACCGCGTGAGCTTACAGCCGGTGCCGGCGGCGTGGTGCTGCAGCAGCCGGCGCGCGAGATTGAGCACCATTATGCCTCGGTTCGTGTGGGGGCGGGCTCGTTGGAGGTTGACGGCGATACCTGCTTTGACGTTGTTGCCAACGGTGTCGATGGCGCGTTTACCGCGACCGTTGATGGCGAGCTGAAGCTGGTGTTTGTGCCCGCTGAGGGCGAACTGCCTTCGCGCTTTGAGATGCGATTTACCGATGAGGGTCGCGCTTCTGCCGGCTGCGGTCGTACCGTGCGCTGGGAGCCCGTCGACGAGGTTCGTAACGTGCGCATTGTTGGCGATGTCTCGTCGGTCGAGGTGTTTGTGAATGATGGCGCGCTCGTGTTTTCGACGCGCATCTATCCCGAGGCCTATGGCGTGACCGTTGACGCTCCGGGTGCGAGCGTCAACTATCACACGCTCATCATCTAGGAGAATCGTCGCATATCGGCGCTATACTGCAGCCGTTGCCCACGATTCGGGGAACACCCGCATCGTGGGTTTTTGTTTTGAAGGGAAGGTGCCTTATGGATGTGCGGCAGCTAGAAGAGGCCTGGGCTGCAAGGGCCGGCGCGCGTGAGGCGCGGTTGCTTGCGGCCTCGCATGTGCCGGCGGCGCTGTCGCAGCTGGGGATTGTGCGTCCCGGTGACCGCCTGGTGGTCTTTGCCGATGACTTTGCCGATGACTTTGCCGATGCGTTTGCGCGAGGCTTTGATGGCCGCGACGTTGTGCTCGTGGACCCGCCGTCGGTTGCGGTGTTTACCGCCGCGTCCGAGGGCTTTGATGCTTCGTTTGATGCCGAGGGGCCTCACCTGTGGTGGTTCGTCAACTCCATCGGCGGGTTTGGTCTGCGTGTGCCCGATCTGCGCGCTCTGGGCCGCGCGGCGCGCGAGGCACGTGCGCTGCTCGTGGTGGATAACACCGTGGCTTCCATCTTTGGCTGCGATCCTTTGCGTTTGGGTGCCGTGCTGTCGCTCGAGGCACTCGACCGCGTGTTCGCCGGTGAGGCGCCGCGCAAGTTGGTTGCCGTATCGGCCGCGCGCTCGCAGCTCAAGCGCCATCGCGTGGATGCCGCGGCTGAGTGCGCGCATGCCCTGCTTGAGGGCTGTGGCTTGGCCAAGCTTGATATGCCTGCTGACGAGGCCGGTGTGCTGGAGCGCGGGTTGGACTCGCTCGATGTCCGCATGCAGGCACATTTCGACCGCGCACGTGCGCTGGCCGAGTATCTGGCCGCCAACGAGATGGTGCGCAACGTGCGCTTTCCCGGACTGAGCTCGCATCCCGACCATGCGGTTGCAACGGGAATCCTCGAGCATGGTTTTGGCCCGGCAGTTGAATTTGACCTTATCGAGCGTAGCGCGGGAGAGCTGTTCGACGCTTTGCCGGGGGAGTTTCGCACGTCGCCTGCCGGCGGCGCAACGACGCGTCTTTCGGCCCCACGTGGCAAACAGGGGAGCACCGTCCGCCTCTTCGCCGGCACCGACGACCCCCTGCAGGTGGCTGCCACCCTTGATAACGCCCTCCGCAAGTTAGCTACTCTTTGATGCTGGCGATGAGGGCGTCGGCTTTGGTGGCAATGACGTTGTTGATGTCGGCCTGCAGCTCCTCGTAGACTGCTACGGCTCGCTCTCCGGCGGGCGCGAGCGTGGATCCGCG
>CABUBY010000197.1 GCA_902489955.1 uncultured Collinsella sp.
CCTCGAGCTCAATACCCACACGCTCACGCGCCACGGCATCGAGCAGCGGCGCGCACTCGGCAAGCGCACGCTTGGTCTCGGGCTCAATCATAAAGTCCAGACGGCAGGCAAAGCGCACCGCACGCAGCATGCGCAGGGCGTCCTCGTTAAAGCGACGCTTGGGATCGCCGACAGCGCGAATCAGCTTGCGCTCCAAGTCACCCTGACCGTCGTAGCGGTCGACAAGCCCGCGCTCGGGATGCCAGGCCATGGCATTGACGGTAAAGTCGCGGCGCGCCAGATCGTCCTCGAGCGAGGCGGCACGCTCCACACTCTGGGGATGACGACCATCGGTGTAAAAGCCATCCAGACGGTACGTGGTGACCTCAATACGCTCGCCATCGGAAATAGCCGTGATTCCGCCAAATTTAATGCCCGACTCCACAACCGCGATGCCGGCGGCCTCGAGCGCCGCTTTGGACTCCTGCCACAGGCCGCTACAGCACATATCAACATCGTGGCTGGGGTACCCCATCAGGGCGTCGCGCACCCAACCGCCCACGTACCAAGCCTCAAGACCAGCCGCCTCAAGCGCGCGCAGGACGCGCAGGGACGCATCGGACGGTTGAGTACCGTTGAGCGAAACATTGCACATGCCTATGGCCTCCTGCGACTATCAAATTGGCTATCGATTGCGTCTGCAAGAAGTCTAGCAAGAAACAGCCTCCACTGCACACGCAAGTCCGATAAACAAAAACGCATCCGTCCTAGTCTAAGACGGATGCGAAATAATCAAACTATTCAGACAAGGTGCCGGAACTAGCAGACCTGGCGAACCTCGATGTGCTTCTTATATTCGTCCACCTTGGCAAAATCACCCAGACCGGGGCACTCGACCACGTTGGCGCCAGTGGCCATCGAAAGGCGCAGGGCGTCCTCGACGCGCTCGGGGGCGTCGTGCCACACGGACAGGAAGGCAGCGAGCGAGGAATCGCCGGCGCACACCGTCGACAGCAGCTTGACGTCGAAGGTGCGGTTGGCAAACCAGATATGCTCGCCGTTGGAGAAGTACGCACCGGCGCCACCAAGGGTCAGCAGCACGTTCTTGGCGCCCTTGGCGTGCAGCTCGGCCATAGCGCCCTTGACGGACTCGTCGTCGCCACCGCTCACCTTGATGCCAAAGATGTCAAGCAGCTCGTCGTCATTGGGCTTGATCAGCAGTGGCTCCAGAGCAATGAGGTCTGCCAGCTGATGGCTCGAGATGTCGAGGACGAACTCGGCCCCCTTGGCCTTGACACGGCGCAGGACCTCGGCCAAGAAGCCCTCGGAAGTGCTGGGAGGCAGCGAGCCGCTGATGACCAGGCAGGTCATGTCATCGAGCGAATCGATAAGTTCAAACATCTCCTGCTCGTTGGCCTCATTGATGGCGGCACCGGCATTGACCATGTTGTACTCGGTGTCGGGACCGGCGTTGAGGAACACATTGACGCGCGTAATACCGTCGGTCCACACGGGCTTGACGGGCACGCCCAGGGCCTCGGCGCCCTTAACGATAAACTCACCCGAGAAGCCGGCGAAGAAACCCAGGATCGTGGTGTCGACACCATAGTGGTCAAGCGTAAACGAGACGTTGAGGCCCTTGCCGTTGGGCGTGTAGACGGCATTGCGGGTACGCGTGACGGTATTGGCAGTAAGGCCGTCGCAGGCGATGTTGTAGTCAATGGCGGGATTTGCAGTGAGCGTGTAAATCATGAATGTTCCTTTCACGAAGCAACGTGTTAGTGAAAGTATATTCCACGCATCGGTAAAAGGCTAGGACAACTCGGCGAACGGTGTGGAAGCGATGAAGTACGGCGGGACACCTCTCCCCCGTGGCGGAACAAAAAGGCGCCCCAGCCGAAACCGGGGCGCCACATGCGCACGAATATGTCGCGTTTCGATTACTGACGATCGAGCTTGCGGACAGCAACACGCTTGCTGTACTCGTCGACGTGACCGAAGTCGCCGATGCCGACGGACTCGGCAACGTTGGCACCGGTGGCCATAGCGAGCTTCATGGCCTCCTCGACGTTGTCGCGATCCCTGTACCACTTGTGCAGGAACGCAGCGAGGGTGCAGTCGCCGGCGCAGACGGAAGAAACAAGCTTGATGTTGAACTCACGCTTGGCGTACCAGATGTCCTCGCCGTTGGAGAAGTAAGCGTCGCCGCGGCTACCACGGGTGAGCAGCACGTTCTGAACGCCGGCGTCGTGAGCCATCTTCATGGCAACGCGGACCTCGTCGTCGGTGTC
>CABUBY010000198.1 GCA_902489955.1 uncultured Collinsella sp.
GAGCAGGAACTATTCCACCGCAACTTATGGGGGGACGGGGGATGCGATAGTATTGCATGGTGGTATTCGATTAACCGAGGCTTCATCCGAGGGCTTTATGGAACAGCAGCATTATCAGAGCCTGCAAGACCAGGCGTACAACGCATTGCGGTCCAAGATCATCTATGCCGAGCTCAAGCCCGGTACGCGCCTTTCGGCGATCGGTCTGGAAAAGGAGACGGGGATCGGGCGTACGCCCATCCGCGAGTCCTTTGTACGCCTGCGCGAGCAGGAGCTGGTGGAAACGCGTCCCAAAAGCGGTACCTATGTTTCAAAGATCAGCATGGAGCGTGCCGAGAACGCCTGCTTTTTACGCGAAAAGCTCGAGAGAAGTGTGCTGATCAAATGCTGCTCGGCTGCCACACCCGAGCAAAAGCGCCGACTTGAGCAGATTCTCCTCGAGTCAGAGTCGCTCGACCACAGCGAGACGCGTCGCTTCTTTGACCTGGACAACCTGTTCCACGAAACGTGCTTTGAGATTGCCGGTCGCCATATGCTGTGGGATTGGATGAAGAGCATCAACACGCATTTTGAGCGGTATAACTGGCTGCGTGCGGTGTCGCAGGATCTGGATTGGGAGCCGATTCGTCGGCAACACCGCCGAATCCTCGAGGCCATTAAGGAAGGCGACACCGATGCGGCGAGCTATCTGGCGCAGACGCATCTGCATCTGATGCCCGAAGAGCAGGGCCCAGTTATCGCTCTGCATCCCGACTACTTTGAGCTGCCCAAAGACTCGTCCATCTAATCTATCCCCTCATAAGCTGCGGTGAAATAGGGGCTGTTTGCGGCCCAGACGGCGCAGCCCCTATTTCACCGCAACTGCGTTTGGGCATGGCCGGGGCACAAAGATGCGGTGCCGTTTGGAGGAGCAGACCGGAAGCAAGGGGTCGATTCCTCCAGACGGCACCGCATTTGTTTTGGCGCTCTGGGCTATGTTGAAGAGTTTAATCGGTCAAGAAAAAGCGGCTCGGGGGCGTGTCGCTTCCGTCACGTTCTATCAGCATACAAGACGGTTTTGGTTCTTGTTCGTGACGGAAACGGCGCGCTTCCGAGCCGCTTTAAAAGAAAGGGGGCGAGGTCTAGGGCACGCCCCCTCTCACGATAGAGAGCTAAACCTAGCCGCGGACTTTCTTGACGACGTCCATGGCCTCGCGGGCGATCTGCTCGACCTTGGAGAAGTCGCCGTCGGCAAACAGGGCCGGCTTGACCATCCAGGTGCCACCGCAGGCGATGATGGCGGAGGAGCTCAGGTACTCCTCGACGTTGGCGGTGCTCACGCCGCCGGTAGGCATAAAGCGGTGGCCGACAAACGGAGCGGCGAGGGCCTTGATGGTGTTCAGGCCGCCATACTGGGACGCGGGGAAGAACTTGGTGACCTTGAGGCCCAAGTTCTCGGCGGCGGTGACCTCGGAGGGGGTCACGGTGCCGGGAAGGACGGGCAGGTCGATGTCGATGCAGTGCTTCACGACGTCCTCGTTGTAACCCGGGGAGACGATGAACTTGGCACCGGCTGCGCGGGCCTGCTCAACCTGCTCGACGGTCAGGACGGTGCCGGCACCAACGCACATCTCGGGCTCGGCCTCGGCCATAGCGGCGATGCACTCGGCGGCGCAGGCGGTGCGGAAGGTGACCTCGGCGGACTTCATGCCAGCTGCCATAAGGGCGTGGGCGAGCGGGGCGGCGTCCTCGACCTTGTCGAGCACGACGACCGGCACGATGCCCAGGGACTCAAGCGTGGTGTAGAACTGATCGAACATGATGTTCCTTTCGATGTGTGGCGCGCATGGGCGCGTGATTGCCAAATGTGCTGGTCAGGAGCCGATTTTGGATTGGTTATCGGAGGCACTGCTTGGGGTTCAAGCAATTCCAAAACCGGCTGCTCGACCAGTCGTGTAGGGAATGCCAGGCAAAACCGGAATGGGACTTGTGGTTTTGCCCGGCCGGAGGAATCGGGGAGCGGGCCGCAGGGGTATGGGATTGGAAAGCTGCGGCCCGCGGAATGGGGACGGACTAGCGCGCGACGCGGGTACCACCGTCGGCGGCGGATGCCACGGCTGCGATTTCGTCTGCGGTCACCAAGTTGGAATCGCCCTTGATGGTGAGCTTGAGGATCGAGGCTGCAATCGCGTAGTTGACGGCGTCCTGCGGGTCAAAGTCGTTGATGAGGGCATGGACGAGGCCGGCGTTGAAAGCGTCGCCGGCGG
>CABUBY010000199.1 GCA_902489955.1 uncultured Collinsella sp.
TGATGCGGAGCCGGGCCTTAGTTGTTAGAACGACGGAACTCGATTATTCGACCGTGACGCTTTTCGCCAGGTTACGGGGCTGATCGACATCGCAGCCGCGCAGGATGGCGACCTCGCGGGCGAGCAGCTGCAGCGGGACGCTCGCCGTGATGGGGCTGAACACGTCGCGGACTGCCGGCACGCGGATGATGCAGTCGGCGATCTTGTTGATTTCCTCGTCACCCTCGGTGGCAACGACGATAACCTTGGCGCCGCGCGCCTTGCACTCCATGAGGTTCGACACAGTCTTGTCGTAGGTAGCACTCTTGGTGGCCACAGCGATGACAGGGAAACCCGGGTCGATCAGGGCAATGGGGCCGTGCTTCATCTCACCGGCGGCGTAGGCCTCGGCGTGCAGGTAGCTGACCTCTTTGAGCTTGAGCGCGCCCTCGTAGGAAATAGCGGCACCCATGCCACGGCCCACGAACAGCGCCGACTGCGCGTCCTTGCACAGCAGGGCGGCCTCATGCACGGCCTCGGTTTGGGTATCCAAAATCCACTGGATCTGCTCGGCCGTATCGGAAAGCTCGCGGAACAGCATGCGCGCCTGCTTGGTGGTCAAGCGGTACTTGACCTGCGCCAGCAGCAGAGCCAAAAGCGTAAGGCTCACGACCTGGCCGATGAAGCTCTTGGTCGAGGCGACCGCGATCTCCTTGTTGGCCTTGGTGTAGATGACGCCGTCGCTCTCACGCGCCACGGGGCTGCCCACCACGTTGGTGATGCCGAAGACCTTGGCACCCTTGATGCGCGCATCGCGAATGGCGGCAAGGGTATCGGCCGTCTCGCCCGACTGGGACACGGCAACGACAAGCGTCGTCGGCGTAATGATGGGGTTGCGATAACGGAACTCGCTGGCCGCCTCCACCTCGGTGGGGATGCGAGCCCAGCCCTCAATGAGATTCTTGGCAATGAGGCCAGCGTGATAGCTGGTGCCGCAAGCGATCACGTAGACGCGGTCGATGTCGTTGAGCTCCTCGAGCGAAAGGCCCAGCTCGTCGATGTCGAGCTCGCCGGCCGGCGTCATGCGGCCCACCAGCGTGTCGCGCACGACGCGCGGCTGCTCGTGGATCTCCTTGAGCATAAAGTCGGGATAACCGCCCTTTTCTGCCATGTCCAGGTCCCAGTCGATGTGGGTGACCTTGGGCTCGATAACGTTGCCGGCCTCGTCGGTGTACTCGACGCCTGCGGGCGTAAGCTTGGCAAACTGACCGTCCTCGAGCACCACGACATCGCGGGTGGCGTCGATGAGCGCGATGACGTCGGAGGCGACATAGGCGCCGGTCTCGCCCGCGCCGACCACGATCGGGGAATCCTTGCGGGCCACGGCGATCACGCCGGGCTCGTCAGCGCACACGACGGCCAGACCATAGGCACCGACCACGTGGGCGCAAGCCTCGCGCACGGAGGCCATCAGGTCGTGCGTCTCGGCATAAGCCTCTTCGATCAGATGCGCGAAGACCTCGGTATCGGTCTCGCTCTTAAAGTGGTGGCCGCGGCCCTCCAGCTCTTCGCGCAGCTCGGCGAAGTTCTCAATGATGCCGTTGTGGACGATGGCGATACGACCGTCGCAGCTGGTGTGGGGGTGAGCGTTAACGACGGAGGGCTTGCCGTGGGTGGCCCAACGGGTGTGGCCGATACCGCAGGTAGCGTCGCTGTCGATGTTGGAAAGCTCGCTCTCCAAGCCCGCGACCTTGCCCACGCGGCGGATGACGTCGAGGTGCGCCGCGGCGCCCTCGCCCACCTCGAGCGCGACGCCCGAGGAGTCATAGCCGCGATACTCCATACGCTTGAGGCCTGTGACCAGGATGTTCTTTGCAATATCAGAGCCGGTGTAGCCGACAATTCCGCACATAGGATAAATCCCTTCGTCCGCTTGACTGCAAAACGTCCACGCACAGGGGGCGCTGAGACGCATAACGTTCGAGTATTGTACTCACGCAAACGCAAGCTGATATACCAGAAGTGGTATCTCAACTTAGATACCACCCGATGCACACACCCCACCCCGAAGGGGGCAGGCACCTTCGTGGTGGTTTGGTCTGACAGCATCGTTTGCCCAGATAAAACCTGCCAAAATAAACCTGTCCCTAATAGGCGGGTTTTGACACCTCAGGGGCGGGCGATGCTACAATCTGGCTTGTACTTGAAACGCATCAAAGGGGCCGCTATGGCAAAGGTAAAAAT
>CABUBY010000200.1 GCA_902489955.1 uncultured Collinsella sp.
AGCGGCATCGATCACCTGCGGCACCACGCCGTGGGCGCGGATGATCACGGTGCCGGTTGTGGCATTATCCAAGTTCTCGGCCAGGCCAACGCCTGCCTCATCAAGCTCGCGCACCACGATGGGGTTATGGATGAGCGGACCCAAGGTATGGACCTGAGTGCACTCCCCTGCCTGCGGCGCGGCGGCCAGCGCCATATCGAGCGCACGCTGTACGCCGTAGCAAGTGCCGGCGTGGGCGGCGATCTCGATGGTGGGCGCGTTTGCCTGGTCAGACGCAGCCGCGGCGGTGTTCGTCACGTTCTCGCTCATGGCTAGAACCTGCCCGGATGCTCGGCGCACAGGTCGTCTCGCATGGCGTAGACGCGGCTCATGGCCTCGGACTCAAACCATTCCAGGCGCTCCGTGCGCTTAAGCCCAGCCGGTGCGTCGGAAAGCGAGACGGCCTTGCCGGCGCGGATCCAGCACTTCTTGGGACGCATGATCTTTTTGCCCGCGGGCGTGATGTCGGACCAGCCGCAGATGGCGAGCGGGTTGACGGGCGCCTTGCCCATCTGGGCGATGAGCGCAAAACCGCCGTGGACCTCGGGTTTGATCTCGCGCGAGCGGATGCGCGTGCCCTCGGGGAAGATCAGAACGTCCTCGCCGCGCTGCAGCGCATGCTGGGCGGCGCGCAGGCACTTCATATCGGCAGTACCACGCTCCACGGGGATGCCGCCAACGCGGCTAAAGGCCCAGCGCACAATCTTGCTCTTGGCGAACTCGGACTTAAAGATGGGACGAATGCGGCGCCCCCCAAAGAACAGCGCCGTCTCCACGGCCAAGAGCTCGGCCATCGAGGTGTGGTTGCAGATGACCACGCTGCCGCGGCCGTCCTGGCGCTCAAACAGCAGATCGGCATCCTCGACCTTCCAACGCCACATGAGCTTGGAGAAGGCCCAAAGGATGGCCATAACTACGACAACGGTGCCGCGGATGAGCGCCGGGAACTCGGCGTAGGGGGCGTTGTAATAGTCCTCTGGCGTCTGCTTAAACAGGCGCATGAGCTACCTCCTTTGGTTGATGAGGTCCTCGATGATACGAACGACCTCGTCGATGGTGTGAGCGGTGGAGTCGACGTGCACGGCGTCCTCGGCGGGCACGAGCGGGGCGACCTCGCGGCTGCTGTCGAGCTTGTCGCGCTGCTTAAGGGCGTCGAGGGTCTCGTCGACCTCGGCCTCGAACAGCTCGGATGTGAGCGGCTGGGCGTCGTTTTGGTGACGCTGCAGCACGCGGCGGCGGGCGCGCTCGCGCGGGTCGGCGGTCAGGAAGACCTTGACCTGCGCGTTGGGGAACACGACGGTTCCGATGTCGCGACCCTCGGCCACGATATCGCGGTCCTCTGCGGCACGGCGCTGATGGATGAGCATGGCGGCGCGCACGCCCGGGTAGGCCGAGACCTTGGACACGTTGGCGTCGACCTGCGGGGTGCGAATGGCAGCCGAAGCGTCCTGGCCGTCGATGGTCAGGCGCGTGTCCTCGCCGGTGCCGTTGGTAAAGCGGATCTCGATCTGCTCGGCGAGGGCGTCGATGGCCGCCTCGTTATCCAGATCGATGCCGCGGTCGAGCGCGGCGAAGGTGACGGCGCGATACATGGCGCCCGTGTCGAGCTTGTTAAAGCCCAGCTGGCGGGCGATCTCCTTGGCGATGGTGGACTTGCCGGAACCGGCGGGGCCGTCGATGGCGACGATCATGCAATGCTTCCTTTCGATGGTTGGCGTGCTGGTATGGTTCGCGGGCGTTGGGGCGCGGCGGGTTGCCTAGCCCGTGTAGCGCTCGCGGTAGGTGTTGCGCTTGGGCGCGGAGCCGTGGCTGCCGTGGTGACGCGTGCGGCTGGCGGGGGTGTCTTGGGGCTTGTCGCCGTTGCGCTTGGCGCTCGCCTGCTTGGGCGGGATGCCGCCGCTTTTGAGGATTTGTACCTCGCGCTCGGTGAGCTCGCGCCACGAGCCTTTGGCCACGTCCTTGAGCTCCAGGCCGGCAAAGTTACAGCGGTGCAGGCGGATCACCGGGTGGTGGATCTTGCTCAGCATGCGCTTGACCTGATTCTTGCGACCCTCGCGGATGATGGCCTCCACGGCGGTGGTGCCGGGCTTGACGCCTTGCGGAGCCACGGCCTCGGCCTCGCGCGCGGTAATGACGCGGCAGATCGCCGGCTGGC
>CABUBY010000201.1 GCA_902489955.1 uncultured Collinsella sp.
CCCCCGCTACTGCCGAGATGGTAGAGCACATCACCAACATCGCCGACATCCCCGTCATCGCCACGGTCGTTCGCTGCGACGATGATGCTCACGCCAAGGTGCGCGCCGGCGCCAAGATTCTCAACATCGCCGCCGGCAAGAACACACCCCAGGTCCTGCGTGAACTGCGCGAGCACTATCCCAACCTGCCGCTCATCGCACCGGGCGGCAAGACGCCCGAGAGCATCCGTGAAACCATCGCCGCCGGCGCCAACGCCATCATCTGGACGCCGCCTTCGGCCCAGCAGCTACAGACCGACATGATGCAGCGTTATCGCAAGATGAAGGAAGACGCCACACCTGTCATCTCGCGCGACGATGTGCCCATTATCGACCAGGTCGCCGCCGCCGAGGTCAGCCAGGTCGAGAACATGAATCCTGACGTGCCGATTCCCGACGAAGTCATCGAGCGCGTCGCTTCGATCCACGAGCGCGTCGAGGAGCATCGCGCCAATCGCGGCCTCAAGCCGTCACTGCACGGCTTTTTCTTCCGCGGAAAGAAACGCTAGCCGCAACAGCAAGGCCCGCCCCACAAACGTGAGACGGGCCGTTTTCGTTTGAGCAATCATGCAGCGACGTGATGGGGCAAATTAATCCACGCGCTTGTCGCCCATAAAGAAGAGCGCCACCGTACCAGGTCCGGTATGCGAGCCAATCAGAGTACCGATGTCATTGATCTCAATCTTGCCTTTAAGCTGCGGAACCTGTTCCTCAATCAGCGCCGCAACTGCCTCGGCATCCTCGCGGCACGCCGAGTGCGACATGATGCACTTACCCGAATAATCCGCACCGTCCAGCACGTGTGCCATCATGGTCTTAGCCATCTCGGAAATCGCGCGCTTCTTAGTGCGAATCTTCTCACGTGGCGACAGCTTACCTTCGCAATCGACCGTCATAAGCGGGCAAATCTTGAGCGCCGTGCCGATGATCGCGCTCGCGGCCGAAATGCGACCGCCGCGCAGGTAACTCGACAGATCGGTCGAGAAGAACCAGTGGTGCAGGTTGAGTTTATGCTCCTCAATCCAAGCGGCCGTCTCGTCGAGTGAAGCCCCGCTATCGCGCACGTCGGCGGCATATTCCAGCAACAGACCAAAGCCCGAAGACGCCCCCAGCGAATCGATGACGCGCACCTTGCCGCCCTGGGGATAGCGATCCGCGAGCATCTGCGCCGCGACGCAGGCCGATCCATACGTGCCCGAAATACCCGACGACAACGTCAGGTGCAGCACGTCTTTACCCTCGGCAACAAACGGCTCCCAAAACTCCTCGTACTCGCCCACGCTCACCTGAGACGTCTTGGGCATGGCGCCCGCGGCAATCTGGGCAAAAAACTCGTCCGGCGTAATCGACTGATACAGATCGTCCGTATAGACAACATCGTCGATCTCGTAATGAAAATACGCGACGGGAATATTGCGCGATTCAAAGAACTCACGGGTTCGGTCGGCGGCGGATTCACAGGTCAGGACAAAATCACTCATATGAGGCTCCTTACTCATTGCTGCGCAAATTATCGCACAGTGAGCCTAAATGCGGTACATATGTCCACTATTTACCAAATCGAACCAAATATAGTGAACATCTTTACCACCATCGTCTCCACCGGCCCCACACATAAATATCTGAGAAAACACCCTCTGTCGTCTCCACCCAACCGCCATATCTACCTCAACTAAATCGATTTACCAAGCCGTTCAGCCGACAATTCAGCCGCTGGCGCAAAATCGAAACAAAAGCGGCGCATACTGGTAAACGTTTGACGCTGTTTATCAGTTTTACCAGCCCCATCGGAAGGTGTTTCATGGTCGCATTCGATCGCAACCCGCAAGACTTCAAGTATCTGCGCCTGCTTTCGAGACAGTTCCCCACCGAACAATCCGCGTTTACCGAGATCATCAATCTCTCGGCCATCCTCAACCTGCCCAAAGGCACCGAGCATTTTATGAGCGACGTGCATGGTGAGTACGAAGCCTTTATGCACATCCTCAACAACTGCTCGGGCGTCGTGCGCGAACATGTCGACGAGATCTTTGGCGACACGCTCTCCTTTGACGAAAAGGGCGAGCTGTGTACGCTCATCTACTACCCGCGCGAGAAGATCGACCTGGTCCGCAGCCGGCGCGAGGACTCGCCAACCTGGTACAAGACGA
>CABUBY010000202.1 GCA_902489955.1 uncultured Collinsella sp.
CATCCCAGCAGGCACTTACCTGCTCGTCGAGCACCGCAAGCAGCCTGTCGATCCCCTCGCCCGTCTTAGACGACACGGGGACAATCGGCGCGCCCGCAAACACGGTACCCGACAAAAAGTCATCGACATCGAGCTCGGCAAGCTCGGTCATCTCGGCATCGGCCAGGTCGCACATCGTCAGCGCCACCACCATATGCGTGACGCCCAGCATCTCCAGCACGTGCACGTGCTCGCGGGTCTGCGGCATCACGCCCTCGACGGCCGAAACCACCAGCACGGCAACGTCGATGCCCGTGGCGCCCTGCACCATGGCGCGCAAGTAATGTGCATGGCCCGGCACGTCGACCAGGCCGATGATCTTGCCACTCGGCAGCGCCAGCTTGCCAAAGCCAAGCTCCACCGTCATGCCGCGACGACGCTCGACCTCAAGGCGATCGGGATTCTTGCCGGTCAGTGCCTCGATCAGTGCCGACTTGCCGTGGTCGACGTGACCCGCCGTGCCAACGATAACGGGACACTCCACCAGCGCCTGGACCTCACTCATCGCCGCCGTCTCGATATCGCGGTCACCCACGAGCGTGCGCACGTCAAACAAAATGCGATCGTGCGAGGTTCGCGTGACAACCGGCGTGTCAAAGTCCTGAACAAGCGAGCGCTTGAGCGCATCGACCGTCAGGTGTGCGTCAACAAGACGCACGGCAACGCACATCGTGGGTAGCTCGACGGTAGGAAGCGAGCCACCGCCGGGGGTTGACGATTCCTCGACGATCTCCACCTGCACGGCGCACGGGCAACCGGCCTTGTCGAGCCCGGCGACCATACGATCGCGCAGCTTGCGGGCACGTCGCTCCAAATGAGCCTGCGGCAGCGTAAGCATGCTGAGCACCGGAATATCGCGATGGGCCACATCCGCCCCATCCATGTAAATGCGCAGTGTAGCCTCGAGCGCCGCCAGTGCGAGCTTGCCCGGGCGCAGGGCACGCATAAGCGGATGCGACCCGCAGGCCTGGACCAGATCGCGACGGCCCATGATGATGCCCGCCTGTGCGGCACCGAGCAGCTTATCACCCGAGCACGACACGATATCGAGCCCTGCCGAAACCGAAGCCGGCGTGGTTTCTTCGCCGCCGCGCACCAAGATGTCGTCGGGCAACAGCGCGCCCGACCCCTGGTCCTCGTAGAACAGCAGGCCATGTTTGTGGGCCAGAGCGGCAAGCTCCCGAGAGCCCACCTCCTCGTGAAAGCCCTCGATGCGATAGTTGGAAGGATGGACCTTGAGGATCATCGCCGTATCGGGCGTGATGGCGCGCTCATAGTCGTCCAAATGCGTGCGGTTGGTGGCGCCGACCTCGACGAGTTTGGCGCCCGAAGCCGCCATGACATCGGGGATGCGGAAGCTGCCGCCGATCTCGACAAGCTCGCCGCGGCTGACGATAACCTTCTTGCCTGCGGCATGGGTCGCCAGCACCAGCAGTACCGCGGCGGCGTTGTTGTTGACCACGAGCGCGTCCTCGGCACCGGTGAGCGAGCGGATCAGCTGCGCGGCGTGCTCCTTGCGCGACCCGCGCGAACAAGTGTCCACACTGTACTCGAGCGTGCTGTACCCGCGCGCAACCTCGGCCACGGCCTTTGCCGCCGACTCCGCGAGCGGGGCGCGGCCCAAGTTGGTATGGATGACCACGCCCGTAGCGTTGACGGCAGGGCGCAGGCTCGGCAACGCGGAGCGGTGCGCACGCCACTCGATGGCCGAGGCCAGGTCGCGCTTAGAGCGCGGGGCGGCACCGGCGCGAATGGCTGCGCGCTCCTCGTCGAGCTCGGCCGTCACGGCGGCATGCACCACCGCGTCGCAGGTCTCCCCCGCCGCCTTCACTACCGGCCACTCGGCAAGCAGCTCGTTGACGGAAGGAATGGCGCGCAGGCGGGCGCGTACCTCATCGGACATGTTCTGGCTATCGCTCATGTGCGGCCTTTCAAAAGAAACGTGGATCAGTCGAATACATCAGCTGATTCAATCAATCGCTATTATCCTCGCGCGCCGCGATCTTTTCCACGCGAACGGCGTTTTCCTGAGTGAGCGCGGCGCCCGTCAACGGGTCCCAGCGCAGCGGCGTATGGTCGAGCGGGCCCACGCCCAAGGCTTGAGCGCCGCCGGCATCGGCGCCAAAC
>CABUBY010000203.1 GCA_902489955.1 uncultured Collinsella sp.
GGCGCTGTACCACACGACCGGACAGCCCGAAAGACGCGCCAGCTGCGTGGCCATGGCGTGAACGATCTGCTGCTCGTCGGCGCAGCGCTGCAGCATGCGGTTGGTCTCGAGCACCATATGCGTGCGACGGTCGCTGGCGGCAGCCTGCGCCAAGGCCCGGCGCAGGGCTAACGCAATCGAGCTCGATACAAGCGAGACCACAAACATGATGAAGAACATGCCGGGATAGCCGCGGTCGATAAGCGACAGCGAGTAGCGCGGGTCGACAAACAAGAAGTTGTAGAGCGCCACGGCGGCAGCCGAGCTCAGCAAGCAATACAGGCGACTCCAGGTAAAGAATGCGCACAGCTGCACGGCGAACACATAGACGATCATGATGCTCGGCGCGAGACCCGGATGGTCGAGCAGCGCGCCCACAATCGTCGCCGCGACCAACAGCCCCACCGACACGCAGGCGTCATACAGAGGAGTGCGGCGCGTCAGCGTTGTGCGCCGCCACCAAAAGCTATCGGCAATATCGCCGTCCGTACGGACGTCCATCAGCGCCCCGCCCCTCTCTCAAAAACAAAAACCACCACAAAGGGACAGGCACCTTTGTGGTGGTTTCCCTTGTGGTGGTTCCAAGTGTATAGCCTTTGCAACCGGCGGTCGCTAGACAAACAACACGTGCGCGAGCAGCGCGCAAACGCACGCCGCGACAAGCAGCGTAACCACGATCGAGATCACGCGATCGGCCATATCCATGTTGGCACGGTTCGTCAAAAACCGATCTTCGGCGGCGTCGGCGCGTGCCTCACGTACCAGCTCGGCAACAACCTCGCGGCCATCAAGCATCTTTGCATCCATGTTTGCCTCCCCGGTCTCAATCTTGTCCATCGAAAACCAACTCCGTGCAACCCGTCGGCGCCTACGGCCGCTCGTTGGGGGCCAGGCGCTGCATCTTGTTCACGGCCTTGAACTTGGTGAACAGCGGCACGTACTCAAAGCTCACGTTGGAGTTCTCCAGGCCGTACCAGCGTGCAGGCGTGCCGGCGGCGCGGCGGATGATGTACTTGAGCGTGATGGCCGTACGCTCGCTCGGCTCCACATCGCTTTCGGGCGCCAGAAGCTTACGGATCAGGACGAACTTGAACGTACCGATGTTACCCGGATCCTTGTAGACCGAGTAGTCATGCGTCTGCGCAGGCAGTTCGCCGGTGGCAGCCAGGTCCTGAACGACCTGACGCAGGTAGGCATTGACGCGCTGGTTGATCTTGTAGCCCAGGTACAGATGCACGCGGAACACGTAGTCGGTGCCGAACGTCTCGACCGAATAGGCAAAGGTATGCGGCTCGTCCATGGTCTCGACATTCACGAACCACCAGGCGCGAGCGCGCTTGGGATGCTTGTCCAAGATCGAGTAGACGATATCACGGTCGATGTAATCGGTATGGGTGTCCTTGGTCAGGTACACGATGTTGTCGCTCATGCGCTCATAGCGATCGTCGTCGCGCAGGCGCTTGAGCTGCGGCAGGTAGCTGCGCAGCGGCAGCAGCGTAAACTGGCGCTGCTCGACCGCCGTGCCGTTGTACCAGCACACCATAATGCCCATGATGAGTGCAGCCATGAGGATGGTGAAGTAGCCGCCGTGGAAGAACTTGGTGAGCGAGCTCACGAAGAAGAAGCCTTCGAGCAAAAGGAAGAAGGCCGCGAAGATCCACGGAGCAACCTTGAGCTTGCGCTCCTCGTGCAGGTAGAAGAAGAGCAGCAGCGTGGTGCACATCATAGTCAGCGTAATGGCAAGGCCGTAGGCGGCTTCCATATGCGCCGAGTTCTGGAACAGCAGCACCACGATGACGCAGCCGACAAGCATGACGTTGTTGACCATGGGGATGTAGAGCTGGCCCTTGGTCTCGGCAGGGTAGAAGACCTGCATGTGCGGCATGAGGTCCAGGCGGCTGGCCTCGGACACCAGCGAGAATGCGCCGGTGATGAGCGCCTGCGAGGCAATGATGGCCGCGACGGTGGAAAGGCCTACGGCAAACGGGCGCAGGCCCGGGGCGAGCATCTGGTAGAACGGGTTGAGATCGGCAATGCCCATGAGCTCGGGGTTGGCAGCGTTGTTCATAAGCCAAGCGCCCTGGCCCATATAGGAAAGCAGCAGGCAGCACTT
>CABUBY010000204.1 GCA_902489955.1 uncultured Collinsella sp.
ACCGCTCATCGTGGGCGGCGATGCCGATTCGCGTGGCGTCGTGTCCACCTGTTCGTATGAGGCGCGCCGCTTTGGCGTGCATTCCGCCATGGCCTCGGCCGAGGCGCGGCGCCTGTGCCCACAAGCCATTTGGACGCACGGGCACTTTGATCGCTACCGCGAGGTGAGCGCGCAGGTCATGGCGATTCTCGCCGACGAGACCCCGCGCGTTGAGCGCGTATCCATCGACGAAGCCTTTATCGATATCACACCGGGTCGCTTTGCGCCCGAAGACCCGCTGCTGGTTGCGCGGCGTATAAGCGACCGCGTGGCAGGGCTGGGAGTGACCTGCTCCATTGGCGTGGGCTGCAACAAGACGGTCGCAAAGATCGCAAGCGAGCGTGACAAGCCGTTTGGATTGACGATTGTGCGCCCCGGGACGGAACAGCGCTTTTTGGCCGCGCTACCAGTGTCTGCCATGAGCGGCATCGGACGCTCGGCCGAGGAGCGACTGCGCCGCATGCGCATCTACACCCTCGGCGAGCTATCACGTGCACCGGAATCCACCTTGGCCTCTATTTTTGGCGTCAACGGCGAACGTATGCGTCAGCGTGCGCTGGGACTCGAAATCTCCGAAGTCACGAGTCTCGATGAAGAGCGCGAGGTTAAATCGGTGAGCAATGAACGAACCTTTGCGAAAGATTTGACTGAGCGCGGGGACATCGAAGCGGCGATTGCGCTGTTGGGCGAGTCAGTGGGACGCCGCCTGCGCCGTCAGGGACTAACAGGCGCCACGGTGACGCTCAAGCTCAAGTATTCGTATGGAAGCGGGCGAACGGCGCAGCGGCGGCTTCCCCACCCCACCGACGACGAGAATATCTTTGTGGCGGTTGCGCTCGAACTGCTCGACAACATCTGGCAGGAAGGCATGCATGTTCGCTTAGCAGGCATCGGCATGAGCGACTTTGACCATCAGGGCGGCATCCAGACCGACCTGTTCTGCGAAGTCGACGACCGCGGAGCCCAATCCAGCGACCGCCGCGACCTCTCCGTCGCGATCGACGCCGTCCGAGACAAGTTCGGCGACACCGCCCTATCTTTCGGCCGTCAATCCCGCTTCAACGATTAACCGCCTTTGGGCAAAAAGAAAGCCAGGCAGGTACGGAAAACCGCAACTGCCCGGCGAAATGCGCGAGGCTAGCTAAAAGCCCCGTATCAAATGAGCCACTAGAGGAGGTCGAGGGGAAGCTGGGGGGCGTCACCCCAGAGCTTTTCTAGGCGGTAGAAGTCGCGGGCTTCGGGAGTGAAGACGTGGACGACAACCGAACCGTAGTCCATGAGCATCCAAGTCTTCTGCTCGCGGCCCTCGATGGAGAACGGATGCTCGCCGCAAGCCTCGGCGACCTTCTCCTCGATCTCGTCGACAATTGAATCGACCTGGCGGTTGTTGGCACCGGTGGCAAGCACAAAGTAGTCGCACACATCGGAAAGCTCGGTCAGGTCGAGCACCTGAACGTCCTCGCCCTTCTTGTCGTAGGCGGCCTGCGCGGCGGCGCGGGCGACATCCTCGGCAGCGACACCGCTCGCGGACAGCGAGGCGGCAGTGCGGTCGGACGTGGCAACGAAACTCTTGTGCTCCACACCTTCAAGAATCTGCTCGCCGGTCATGGTCTCGTCGGCCATGGAATACCTCTTTCTAGACAGCCCGAGCTAGCGCAGCTGGGCGTAATGGTTGTAAATCGTAATAGCCGTGGGATAAAGATAGCGCCCGGACTGGATCACATAGACCAGACCCTGCGCAAAACAGGAGAAGAACAACTCATCGAGCGTCGACTCCCCCACCATCTCGCGCAGGGCATGCGCATAGTCGCCGTGGCGGTTGGGTTCGATGGCATCAGCCACAAAGACCACCATATCGAGCGGCGTCATGTCGCAAGCGCCCACGGTGTGACGGTCGACAGCCTGAAAGACCGCCGGCGACAGCTCGGGAAAAAGCTGCGGAAGTTCATAGGCGGCAACAGGGCCATGCAAAAGCGGCGTCGCGGCGGAAGGAGAGCCGGCAATCTTAATGCCGTAATGCAGAGCGCGCGTGACCAGCTCGTCGTCGGAGAGCACTTTGTCCCAGTCATGGATCAGTCCGGCGGCAGCGGCATCAAAGCG
>CABUBY010000205.1 GCA_902489955.1 uncultured Collinsella sp.
CCCGCCTGTCGTCGCGCCCCAGCCCGAACTCGTGCCCGGGATCCAGGGGAAGGCAGAGCTTGTGCGAAGGCGAGCCCTCCACGGACCTGACGCGGGCCGCGGCCCTGCGCGCGGCATCAAGCCGGTCGGCCTCCTCGACCTGACACCTGCACATCACGGGCATGATCGTCGTCTGACCGCCCCAATCCACGCGCACCTGCTTCCCGGCGCCGCACTTGCCGCAGCGCAGCAGCCCGTCGTCGCCGACGAAGTCGCCCTCGTCGATCTCGCAGCTGACGGGAATCGGGTCCATGGCCGCAAGCCTGCCCGCCCTCATAGGACATCACCTGCCACGCAGGCGTACTCGGGCAGCACCTCGCACGCGGCCGCGCACCCTTTGATGGGTACGTGTTTGATAGGTCTTTACTTGATCCCTCTTTACTTAATTGCCCTGGCTTTGCCAATGCAGGCCTTTCCCGCACGGGGGCATCCTGCATTGGAAAATCCAACGCAGGCTCGTCGGACTCTGGCAGAGAGGTCCTAGCGACGGCGCGCTCGTGCACCACGTACTCGGTGCCGGCCAGGCGGCCGGAGCCGTCGCGCAGGCGCCGCCGCTCGAGGTAGCCGTGCTCCTCGAGTTCGCGCACGCCCGTGCGGATGGCGTCGACGCCCTCGCGGTTTATACGGGACAGCCCCTCGAGCGAGTAGTCCCACTCCTCGGGCAGGCTCAGCATCTGAGAGAGCAGCCCCTTGGCCTTTAGCGACAGGTCGCGGTTGCGCAAATGCTCGTTGGACATCACCGTGTAGTTGGCGTTCTTCTCGACGCGGAACACCGTCACGACGGATCGCCCCCGCGAAAGCCGCTGGGCGCCGGCGGAAGCATCGCGGCTTCCTCGGCGCGCGAGCACTCCGACGACGTCCTCAGCACCGCCCACGCCGCAAGCGCCATGGCGGCCGAGGCCGCCCCCAGTGCGTAGCCCGCGGCGAGCCACAAGAGAGCCGTTCCCATATCTGCGCCTTTCCTCGTTGGTTTTTCCCTGGGTTTCCCCAACCAAAGGGCGCGTCCGCGCAAGTTTTGGACATCGGATGGGCACAACCGGGCGAACGGGCGGCGCCGCGCCTCACCGATAGGTCCGAAAGGTGAGCGCCAACGGCCATGGGCCAAAACCGCAAAGCGGACAGCATGCCAGGTATAATCGAGCCGTAATGCAACCAACGTCTAATCAAGAAGGGGGCCCGATGGCCAAGGAACTGCAGCAGACGGAAGAAGCCTGCAGCGAAAAGGAGCCAAAGCAGCAGAAACCCAAACTCGCCATCGCCGAGCAGATCACCCACCTAAAGTCGAAGGGCGTCAAGTTCGCGATATGTGACGAGGAGGAGGCCACCTCCTTCCTGGCAGACGTATGCGACTTCTACGAGGCGACGTCCTACAGGAAGCTGTTCACCAAGCGCCAAGGTGGGAAGCACGACGGGGAGTACATAGACCTCGACTTCGCCCAGCTCAAGGCTTTCTTCGAGCTAGACCAGACGCTGCGCGAGACCCTCTTCCCTATGACGCAGCACATAGAGCACGCGTGGAAGGTAGCGCTGAAGCGAGCCGTCGCAGACCGCGACGGCGAGGACGGCTATTCCATAGTCGTGGACTATATGGGATCGCTCTCGCCGAAGGACCGGAAGTACCGCGACGGCGAGATTAAGCGGAGCTCAAGAAACCCCTACGCCCACGGCGTTTACGAGAAATACGCCGACTGCATGCCCGTATGGGCATTCCTCGAGCTGACGTCGTTCGGAACCCTCGCCGACTTCGTCCGCTTCTGCGGGAACCGCTGGGGTGACAAGTCGCTCGTGAGGGCCCATTACGACTTGAAGAAGGTCAAGTCTGTCAGGAACTGCGCGGCGCACGGCTCTTGCATTATCAACGTGTTTGCAGAGGGCGAGAACTCCAGGCACACGACGTCGGTCGACACGCTCGACGCGGTCGCAAGGGTAAGCTTGTCCAAGGCCACCAGGAAGAAATGGATGCGCAACGCGGCAGCGCAGGAGATAGCCATCACGCTCGTCCGCTACTCCAAGGACGTCCGTGACGCCGAATCGAGGGAAAAGGCTGAAAGATGGTTGAAGGGATTCTTCGACGAGGTACGGCAGGACGCCG
>CABUBY010000206.1 GCA_902489955.1 uncultured Collinsella sp.
CATCTTCGCCAGCAAAACGAAGCAGAATAAACAGACGGCCCTGGCTGCGGCAAAGCGCCAAACGCTTGATACTCATCTACACTTCTCGCTTTCCCAGAGCATTCGCGGCCATGCGCTTGCAGGCGCCCAGGCGTCCAAACCTCAACACGTCGTAATCAAACATAAGCTTTTTACACGTGCGGCCACTGGGGGCCTCGCTGGCAAGCGCCGCACGCGCCATGGCGGCAACCGAGGGTGCGCACTGTGCAAGTGCGGCATCGCTGCCCACGGGAGAACCGGCGAGCGCCGCGGCAACAGTCGCAAACACCTTGCCGCAGCCCGTCCCCAACAACCTGAGCGCGTCATACAACACCAGATCGCATAGGAAGTATGCCAGGTCGTCCGCATGCTTGACATCAAGCCCATCGCGATGCCAATCATTCAGCACCGCGGAGTAAATCTTCACGTGCTCCAGCAGGCGCGTCTCGTCGTCGTAGCGCATGGTGTCCATGAGCGAACCCTTGCGAGCCACGCGATAGTCGTACAACTTGTTCGAGATAAGCGCGGTCTTGCGCGAACGACCGTACACGGCAAAGTCGAAGACCTGGTCCTCGCCATACTTAACGGTTTCGTCGAACACGATCCCGTTGCCCAGCAAGAAGTCGCGCTTGCAGGCGGTGCGCCATGCAAAGGGACGAGACGCTTCCTTAAACAGCAGCTCGGAGCTATAGCCCTCAAACGAAACATCGCGCGGGCTCAACACATAGTTAAGCCACGGATACCCCGCCTCCAGCGGATACGGGTTCGCGCCAAAGGTCAAAACGTCGCAGTCCTCGCGCTCAAAGGCATCGACGATCACGCGGCATGCATCGGGCGTAAAGCGGTCGTCGGAATCCAAGAACGCGACGATGGGCGCCGTGGACGCAGCGATGCCCGCATTGCGCGCGCTCGACAGGCCCCCGTTCTCTTTATCGACCAACGTAAAGCGCGCGTCCTTTTCGCAATAGGCAGCCGCAATATCGCGCGAACCGTCCGGCGAGCCATCGTTGACCAGCACGCCTTCCCAATCGGGCATGTCCTGCGCAAGCAGGGAGTCCAGGCACCAGGCCAGGCACTCCTCCACCTTATAGATGGGAACGACAACGGAAATCTTGGGGGTAGTCATAGCCAAGTGCTCCTACTGTGCGGCCGGCACGTCATCGGGATGCGGATTATCGCCGTAGGTGCGCTGATACGTCAGCACGCGCCAGACCAGCGGCAGGCCGCCAATCTTAAAGTAGTGTTTAAACGTATTGAGCTTGCCGGGCTTCTTAAAGTCAAAGCGCGAATCGATATAAGCACGGGGCGACTTGACCATCAGGCGCAAGTCGGTCTCGCCGCGCGGATCGAACAGCGACAGATCAAAGCGACCGGCATCCCAATCGGCCTTGAGCTCAGACGAGGCTTTCTTCCAAAACTGCTCACGCAGTTCATCGACCAGACGCTCTTCATTCCAACGGTACGTATCGACCTTCATGCGCATTAAAATGCCCTGAAGCTGAGCCTTGAGCTCGGGACGCTCGTCCAAAAAACGTTGCATCTCGGCATATTCGTCGCACACGCAAAACACCTTGTTGGGCGAATTAACGGAGCTCTTCTCGTTATCCTGGCGATAGCACAAAATGGGGTCCGCAATAAACGCGGCACGCTCGGCGCACGCCCAGACCTTAAAGTTAAAGCCTGCGTCCTGATACGAGGCACCCGGCGTGGGAAGGAATCGAATCTGATTGTCGTTGAGGAACTCGCGTCGATAGATAGCCGACCAAATGGAAGGTTTGCGGTAGAAGATCCCCGGGCGATCGACGGGGCGATACGCAGCGCCCGTCATATGCTCATCGATAATCCCAAACAGTTCACGGCGTTCGCTGGGCGTGGACCAATACAGGTAAAAGTCGCCCTTTACCACATCGGCATGCTCAGCATCGGCCTTGGCGACCAGCTTTTGGAGCGAATCCTCAAACATAAAGTCGTCAGACTCAAGGATGCCCACGTACTCACCGCGCGCCATCTCCAAGCCGCGGTTCATCGAGTCGCCGTAGCCGCTGTTGGCCTTGTCGACCATCTTGACGCGCC
>CABUBY010000207.1 GCA_902489955.1 uncultured Collinsella sp.
TATCGAGAACACCAACACGCGCTCCAAGGATTACTCCGAGCTGCGCCGCAAGCCCCGTCCGGGACATGCGGACTTCCCTGCGCGCGTGAAGTATCACAACATGCACGATGTCGCTGGTGGCGGGCATTTTTCCGGTCGCCTGACGGCACCCTTATGCATCGCTGGCGGCATTGCGCTGCAGGCACTCGAGGCCCGCGGCATTCAGGTCATGGCGCACGTCGCGCAGATCGGTGGCATCTCCGACCTGCCGATGGACGATATGGCCTATCGCGAGGCCGACCGCAAGGCGATCCTTACGAACGATCTGCCGTGCATTGACGCCGCCGCAGCCGGCCGCATGCGCGAGGAGATCCTAGCCGCGCGCGACGAACTCGACAGCATCGGCGGCATCGTGGAGTGCGGCATTTACGGGCTTCCCGCGGGCATCGGCGACCCCATGTTTGACGGCATCGAGAACCGCATCGCGCAAATCGCGTTTGGCATTCCAGCTGTAAAGGGCGTGGAGTTTGGCATGGGCTTTGCCGTGGCCGCCATGCGCGGCAGCGAGAACAACGATCCGTATCGCATCGATGCCGAGACCGAAAAGATCGAGGTCGAGTCCAATAACGCCGGCGGCATTCTGGGCGGCATCTCCACCGGCGCGCCCGTCATGTGGCGCATGGCCGTAAAGCCGACGCCCTCCATTGGCCGCGAGCAGCAGACCGTAGACATGGACGCCATGGAAAATGCCGAGCTCTCGGTCCACGGCCGCCACGACCCCTGTATCGTCCCCCGAGCTGTCCCCGTTGCCGAAGCAGCCGCGGCGCTCGCCATCTGGGACGCCCTCCTCGAGGACGCCGCCCAGCGCTAACCCGACTCACCTGGGTTGCCCGTCAACTCTGCCATTACGTGAAAGGGGCCTCCATGGACCTTGCCGATATCCGCCAGACCATCGATGGCATCGACACCACGCTCCTCAACAGCTTTGTCGAGCGTATGGACATTGCCACCGAGGTCGCCAAATCAAAGATCGAGATGGGCAAGGCTGTCTTTGACCCCGCCCGCGAGCGCTCCAAGCTCAACAACCTCGCCAGCCGCGCGCCCGAGCGCTACGAGGCGCAGACCATCACCCTGTTCCGTCTTCTCATGAGCATGAGCAAGGCCGAGCAGCAGCGCTACATCAACGAGCTCAAGGGCATCACTGTCTCGCAAAAGGCCCACGCGACGGCTGCAGCCTCCGACACGCCCTTCCCTCAAACTGCCACCGTCGCTTGCCAGGGCGTTGAGGGTGCTTACAGTCAAATCGCCGCGTGTAAGCTCTTCGACGTGCCCGATATCGCGTTCTTCGAGACCTTCGAAGGTGTCATGCGCGCTGTACGCGACGGCTTCTGCGAATTTGGCGTACTGCCCATCGAAAACTCCACCGCCGGCTCGGTCAACGCCGTCTACGACCTGCTCGCCCAGTTCGACTTCCACATCGTGCGCTCGCTTCGCCTCAAGATCGACCACAACTTGCTCGTCAAGCCCGGCACCAAGCTCGCCGACGTGCGCGAGGTCTACAGCCACGGCCAAGCCATTGCCCAGTGTGCCGGCTTTATCGAGTCCCACGACCTGCACGCCACCAAGTACCCAAACACGGCCATGTCGGCCGAGATGGTCGCCAACTCCGAGCGCACCGACGTCGCCGCCATCGCCTCGCGCAGCTGTGCCACGCTGTATGGCCTCGAAGTGCTGGATCCCAATATCCAAGACTCGGACAACAACTACACGCGCTTTGTCGTCATCAGCCGCGAGCCGCGCGTCTACCCCGGCGCCAACCGTACCTCGCTCATGATCACCACGGCCAACGAGCCGGGCGCCCTCTATCGCGTGCTCGAGCGCTTCTACGCACTCAACATCAAGCTCGAGAGCCGCCCCATCCCCGGTCGCGACTTTGAGTTTATGTTCTACTTTGACCTGGACTGCCCCTTTGGCAGCAAGGCCCTCGACGACCTGCTCGATTCGATCGACGACGTGTGTGAGAGCTTCACCTACTTTGGCAGCTACACGGAGGTGCTCTAGATGACCGATACCGCTGCAACCCGCCCCTACGGCGTGCTGGGCCGCGTG
>CABUBY010000208.1 GCA_902489955.1 uncultured Collinsella sp.
CGCCCGGAACCTCGGCATGGAGCAACTTGATGGTCTCCTCCATGGCGACGACGGTGGTGGTCATAAGCGCCGAGAGGCCGACGAGCTTGATGTCACGCTCCTGCACGGTCTTGAGTACCTCCTGCGGATCGACGTCGCGGCCCAGGTCAAAGACGGTGTAGCCGTAGTTGTCGAGCAGCATTTTGACGATGTTCTTGCCAATATCGTGGATGTCGCCCTTGACGGTGGCCACGCAGATCTTGCCCTTGTCGGCAATCTCGCCGGCGGGCATCAGGCGCTTGATGGTGTCAAAGCCCACGCGCGCGGCCTCGGCCGAGGCCATAAGCTGCGGCAAGAAGAACTTGCCCTGGTCAAAGAGGACGCCCACCTCGTCGAGGGCGGGGATAAAGTGGTTGTTGATGAGGTCCATGGCGTCGTGGTCTGCCAGCAGACGCTCGGTCTCTGCCGCGATCTCGCCTTTGCGGCCCGAGACGACCATGCGACGAATCGGGTCGTCGTTGCCGTCGGTGCCGGTGGTGCCAGCGGCGGGCACAGCGTCGGTCGATGCGGCCTGAGCTGCTGCCGGGTTGGCGGCGATCTTATACGGATCGGTCCAGCCGGCATAGCGCTCGATGTATCCGGTCGAGCCCTCGTCCTCAACGCTCAGGACGCGATAGCTGTAGACGGTGTCCATAAAGCGCTTGGAGCCCGGGTTCATGATGGGGGCATCGAGGCCCGCGCCAAAGGCGGCGGCCAAAAAGACCGAACCCAGCAGCGGGCGGGCGGGCAGGCCAAAGCTGATGTTCGACACGCCGAGCGCGCATTTGACGCCCAGGCGCTCCTTGCACAGGGACATGGCGCGCAGGATCTGTTCGGCTTGGCGTTGATTGGTCGAGGCGGTCATGACCAGGCAGTCGATGAGGATGCGGTCCGGGCCGATGCCGTAGCGGGCAGCCTCGGCCACGATGCGCTCGGCGATGGCGAAGCGGGCCTCGGCGGTATCGGGGATGCCGCCTTCGTCGAGTGTAAGGCCGACAACGTTGGTGCCGTAGTGGGCGACCAGCGGGAAGATCTCGTCCATGATCTGCTGCTTGCCGTTGACCGAGTTGATGATGGGCTTGCCGGCGTAGCGACGTACGGCGGCCTCGACGGCGGCGGGGTCGGTGGAGTCGATCTGCAGCGGCAGCAGCGTGGAGCCTTGGAGCTGCTCGGTCGCTTGCTGGATGACCTTGACCTCGTCGATCTCGGGCAGGCCCACGTTGACGTCCAGGATGTCGGCGCCCTGCTCTTGCTGGCTGATGCCCTGGCTTACGACGTAGTCCAGGTCGCCGTCGCGCAGGGCCTGCTGCAGGCGCTTTTTGCCGGTGGGGTTGATGCGCTCGCCGATGACGGCAATCTTGTGGCCGTCGCAGGGAAGGTCCACCACGGTCTGGGCGCTTGTGACCGACATGCTGGGCTTGCGGTGGCGCGGACTGGGCGTGTGGTTATCGATAAGCGTGCGCAGCGCTGCCATGTGCGCTGGCGTGGTGCCGCAGCAACCGCCCACGACGCTCACGCCGTCCTCAATCATGCCGGCGACGGCCACGGCGTACTCGGGTGCCTGGATATCAAAGACGGTGTTGCCGTCATCGTCCACGCGGGGCAGTCCCGCATTGGCCTGCACCATAACGGGCTTGTCGGTGACGGTGAGCATGCGAGCGGCGAGCCCTCGGAGCTCGGCCGGTCCCTGGCTGCAGTTGATGCCCAGGACATCGGCGCCGATGGCGTCGAGCGTGATGGCGGCCACCTCGGGACTCGTGCCCAGGAAGGTGCGTCCGTCTTCCTCAAAGGTCATGGTGGCAAAGACGGGCAGGTCGGAGTTTTCGCGGCAGGCGAGGACGGCCGCCTTGATCTCGGCCAGGTCGGTCATGGTCTCGATAATAAAGAGGTCGACGCTCGCGGCGACGCCAGCGCGCACCTCCTCGGCAAAGAGGTCGTAGGCCTCGTCGAAGCTGAGGGTGCCCAGGGGGCGCAGCAGGGCACCGATGGGGCCGATGTCACCGGCGACGTAGCGGGCGCCG
>CABUBY010000209.1 GCA_902489955.1 uncultured Collinsella sp.
CTGTCCCGCATGGCCAATGGCGAGCACAAGACGCTCTCCATCCACGAGGGCGATACCGTTATCCTCTCGGCAACTCCTGTTCCCGGCAATGAGAAAGCCGTCCAGCAGGTCGTCAACAGCCTGGCCAAGCTCGGCTGCGACGTGTGGGATAAGAACCGCGCTCTCGTTCACGTTTCCGGTCACGGTAGCCAGGAGGAGCTCAAGCTCCTGATGGCCATGGCCAAGCCCACGTACTTTATGCCGGTTCACGGTGAAGCCGTGCATCTGCGCGCCCATGCCCAACTGGCCCGCAAGATGGGTCTCAAGGACGATCATATCTTTATCCTCGACAACGGCGACACGCTCGAGATGCGCGGCGGTATCGTTAAGCGCGGTACGCCCGTCGAGTCCGGCGTCGTTTACGTCGACGGCCTGCGCATCGGCGATACCGACCCCATCGTCTTGCGTGATCGTCAGAAGCTCGCCAACGACGGTATGGTTACCGCTGTTGCCATCGTCTCGCTCAAGCACAAGAAGATCGAGGCCATCGAGTTCTCGGGCCGCGGCGTCTCGTTTGCCATCGACGACCAGTTCTCCGAGGATGCCTCTGCGTCCATTATGAAGACGATCGAGAAGGGCAAGTTCAGCTTTACGAGCAGCGGTTCCGATGCCATTCGCAAGGCCGTGCGCGATTCGCTCTCCAACTTCATTTGGAGCCGTACGCGCACCCGTCCGATGATTATCCCGGTCGTCATGGAGGTTTAGTTTGGCGCGCGGATCTGCACAAAACGCCAAAGGCAATAAAGCCAACAACCAACCGGCATCTGCTAAGGGTGCCGGTTCCCATCTGCGTGCCAATAAGGGCCACGAGGCGGACTTCGACGATTTTGAGCCCTTGGTGGAGCCGTCAGCCAACCGCGATATCGCCGGCGTGGTTATCGCCGTTTTGGCGATTGCGTCCTTCATTGCCGTGATTTCGCCGGCGACCGCACCCGTGACGGCTGCGGTTGCCGGTTTCTACCACCTAGGCTTTGGTCTGGGCGCCTACGTGCTGCCGATCGTCATTTTGCTGTTTGCCGCCACGCTCTTTTTAGGTGAGGACTCGCCGCTCAACAGTCGCTCGGTCGCGGGCGGAGCCGTGGTCTTTATCGCCGTCGTCTCCATTCTTTCGCTGATGGTGCCGGGTACGAGCGTCTCGTGCGACCTTATGTTCACGCCGCAAAATCTGTCCGCCTCGGGTGGCTACATCGGTGCGTTTATTGCGAGTGCGCTGCAGAATGCCCTGGGTAAGCCTATCGCGATGGTAGTCCTGTTGGGCCTTGTCGTCGTGGGCCTGGTCATCATCGGCTTTTCGGTGGGTGGCGTTTTGCGCTCTGCTCGCGACCGTGCGGCCGATTTTGCCGAGCGCCGTCGTGCCGATGTCAACGCCAGCCCGTGGGGTGACGACGAAGCCCTGTCGGTGCCCGGCGTTGCCCGTCCGCACCTGAGCATTCTTCGTCAAAAGGGCTCCGATGCTGCCGTGACCACGGTCATGGGCAACGATGTGGACCCGGTTTTGGACGATGACGACGAGGACGAGAATCCGTTTGTCGACGTGTCCGAGTCGGTTGAGGCTGAGCGTGCTAAGACGACGCTGCTGCCGCGCCGCCATGCCAAGAAGGGCAAGGCCACACCCAAGTTGAATACAAGCGAGCCCGACCCGTCTTGGTCCGATAGCGAGATTGAGCTCACCGAGGGCGATGACGAGGATGACGAGGCTCCGATTGAGACCGCAAAGACAACTTTGCTGCCGCGTCGCCATGCAAAGCGCGACCGGGTAACCGGCCAGCTTTCGATGGAAGACGATCCCGATAAGATCGACGAGTCCGAGCCGCCGTTTGCCGTGAATCCTGTCTCGGCAGCACCTCAGATTCCCGACTTCTTGAAGCATCCCAAGGTTGCCGATGTGCCTGCCTCGAGTGCTGTCGAATCGGCTGCGGCTAGCGATGGGGGAGCGGACGGCGGCACCGCAGATAATGAAGGCGAAGAAGAGGACGGCCTCAAGCTTCCGCCGCTCGAAA
>CABUBY010000210.1 GCA_902489955.1 uncultured Collinsella sp.
TGCACCTTCCCCAAGGTCCGCGATGGCGTCGGATACCCCGCCCGCGTCTTTGCGGTCTGCCCCGCGGCATAAGCGCACAGCGCAATAGTTTCTTTTTCATAACAGCCGCCCCGCGCACCCACCAATCACCCTGGCAGCATACAATCCATCAGGCGCCCCTTACGCGGGCGCCTTTTATATGGGGAGATGATTCACATGCAGATCAACAAGGTCGCTTTTATCGGCAAGGGCGGCGTCGGCCTGCTCTACGGCAGCATGATTGCCAAGGCCCTCGGCAATGACGCCGTCGAATACGTCATGGATGATGCCCGTTTTGAGCGTCATGCGAACGACGCACTCACCGTCAACGGCAAGCCCTGCGATCTCACGTCCGTCCGTGCCAGCGAGGCGACGCCCGCCGATCTGGTCATCCTGACAGTCAAGACCACCGGTCTCGACCAAGCACTCAAGACTATGGAGCGCGTCGTGGGACCCAACACGCTCATCGCCTCGCTGTGCAACGGCATTACGAGCGAGCAAAAGATTGCCGAACGCTTTGGCTGGGAGCATACCGTTCTTGGTATCTGCCAGGGCATGGACGCCGTGTTTCTCAACGGCGCGCTCACCTTTACCAATGCGGGCGAAATCCGCTTTGGCGCGGAGGCCGGCACGAACCCCGCAACCATCACCGCGATCGACGAGCTCTATACGCGCTGCGGCATCGCCCATACCGTCGAGGACGACATCGCCCACCGCATGTGGGCCAAACTCATGCTCAACGACGGCATCAACCAGACCTGCATGGCCTACGGCGGGACCTACGGAAGCGCCACGGAGCCGGGCTCCGAGCAGCGTCGCTGCTTTGTTTCCGCCATGCGCGAAACGCTTGCGGTCGCCAACGCCGAGGGCGTTGAACTGACCGAGGCAGACCTGACGCAAATGGTGCACCTCATCGAGGGAATCGACCCCGCCGGTATGCCCTCGATGGCTCAAGACCGCATTGCAAGGCGCAAAACCGAGGTTGATGAGTTCGCGGGCACCATCTGCCGCCTCGCAGCCAAACACGATATCCAGGCACCGCAAAACGAGTGGCTCTATCGGCGCATCCGCGATATCGAGAAAAGCTGGTAGCGCCGACGCGCCGCATTCAACAGCCTTGACAGCAAAACCGCCGCAAGGGAACCTTTCCCCTGCGGCGGCCTTCATCTTCGTCTATGACCGGCGGCCGATCTCACAACAGTTAGCGTTGCGACCCCGGCACCTCGTCCTCATCGTCGCGGCAAAGAACCACGCCTGCGCTTCCCAGCAGCGTGGCCGCGATCAGCGCGCCGACCACGATAGGAGCAGCCCCGCATGTCCCCTGCATGCCCGCGACGAGCGCGGCCGTGGGACCAAGGCAGCCAAGCATCAACGCGACGGCGGCAACGGCAATATCTCGAACATTCACAAGACCACTTCCTCCAAGAGAAAGACCTTATTTCTCATGAACTAGTGTGCCCCGCGCCCATATGCGCGACGTACCGTCACGGTAAGGGCTCTGTTAGCTCAGGCGCATACATAGAACGGACGTCTTTACGTTGCCCTAAAGCTCGGTAAAGACACCCGTCCGCCAAATATCCGTGATGCAGAAAAATTACCAACCGGTGTAGTAGTCGGTGGTTCCGGCAGCGCAGCCGGAGTCATAGACCTTGCAATCACCCTTGGAGCCCGTAAAGGTCGAGCCCTGGGCCATATCGCCCGCGGCAACAACGTAATAGCCGTCGGAATCGCGCCAGAAGCCCTCAGAATCCTGAGTCCATTCGCCCGTGCGATAGTGATAAAGCACATTGCTGCTGTAATAGGTCTCGCGGCGCCCGTTGTAGTTATTGACACCCGCAGAGCGCGTCAGGCCCGATCCGTTCGCGTAGGACGCGGCAGACGCATAGGACGGAGTGTAACCGGCGTTGTAGTACGAAGCCTGGGCGGCCTCGGCAGCCTCCGCCTCGGCGGCAGC
>CABUBY010000211.1 GCA_902489955.1 uncultured Collinsella sp.
CTTGACGCGCCCATCGCGCTCCATATACTCGCGGATAATCGCCGGCGAGTTGTCGGTCGACCCGTCGTTAATGCAGATGATCTCAATATCCTTGAGCGTCTGCGCCAGAGCGGAATCGAGGCACTCGCGCAGATAGCGCTGAACATTGTAAATGGGAATAAGCAGCGACAGAACAGGGCTGCCAGAGGCGTTAGTAGACAAATGTGCTCCTTAGGAAATACCTGTCGTTTCATGGTATCAAAGGGTCAGCGCGCTAGCGGGCGTTTATATAATCTATGGAGCTCGCAGAGGCAAACCGATAAGAAAGGACGTCATGCAGCCCAAAGCCGCACGCAACATACCCATCGAAGCGCTGCGTTTGGTCGCGGTCGCCGGCATCGCGGTGTTCCACACCTTTCAGTGGACCTTCCAAGCCGTCTGCGTCGGCGCCGTGGAATATGCCCCACTTGCGATGTTCCCCTATTCCGGCGTACTCGGTTTTATTAACTTGCTTGGCTGCTGGGCCAACGAGGTCTTCTTTATGATCTCGGGCTATTTTCTCATCGCTTCGGCCGCGCGTGCTTGGGACGGTGGAGCAACGTGGAAGTCGCAAATGCAACGGACGGCGCAGCGCCTTGGCAAGGTCATTATGCCCACTGCGTTTTATTGCCTCGTGGCGCTCGCGTGGTCCACGGTCGTCTCACCCATTCCCGATGTTGCCCTCAATACGCACTATTGGTACACGCTTGGGCTTGAGTTTATCTGGGTCTATGCCGCCACAGTTTTCATGGCGCCATGGTTTGGACTGGCCAAGAGCCGACTCTCCCAGAAAACCTACACGACGACGGTCATCGCCGTTGGAATCCTCGTATTCGTTGTTAACGGGTATTTGGCCGCCATGAGTGCGACAAGCGCCGGCGAGTTTTCTTGGCTCCAAAAGCTCATGAGCGCTACCACGTACGTAGTCGCGTTTTTGATCGGCGGACTGCTCCGCGACGTAACCGACGCCATGGATTCGGACAGGGCGGGCGCCTTGGGCATGCGCTCGCTCGTAACGGTTTTGGCGCTCGCCACCATCCTGGAAGGAGCACTCTCCTTCACCGGCAACCTCACGGCGATGGCAGTCCTCTCCTACAAATCAACCTCGTTGATCTCGTTTGCCCTCGCTGCCGCCTCTCTGCTCTTTGCGGCGACCCGGCGCAGGGCCTCAGGCAATCCACGGACCGCAGGTGTCATCGTCACCTTATCGACCGCCACGCTTGGTTTCTATGTGGTGCAGTCGCTCACCAGTAGCCTGTGGCGTCCCGTCTTCAATACGTTGCTCGCAAACATACTGATCAGCCAAAACAGCCCGGCAGCTATATGTATCGTCACGGGTATCGTCATTAGCATCGTCTTTGCTCTGGCACTTCTCATCATCGATGCAACTAGAAGTCTTATTGAACGCAAGCTCAAGAGGCAATAGACACGCTGCCGTAAGACGCTAAAGCCGCTACAGCCGTGGCAGGTTCCTGCGTTTTATTCAAAGCTTGCCGCTAAGGTGCGCCGAGCCTTTACAATAGGACAGTCCCAAGGACGTATTCGATAGCTTCCGCGCAGCGCTCGCCCGCCGCGCGTGAAAGGATATATTGCCCCATGCCTTCAACCCTTCCCGCTCCCATCGATAAGCTCGCCATTGTCGTCGTTACGTACAAGCGCCAGGAACTCCTGGCCAACTTGTTCGACTCCATGACCGAGCTTACGGCAGCGCCCTGGCGCATCGTGATCGTCGATAACGAGAATTCGCGTGAGACCGAGGCCATGTGCACCGCATTCAACGAGCGCCTGGCCAACCTGTGGGGCACCGACATCGAACAGCCCGACGCGAAGGGCGGCACCGACCGCGTCATC
>CABUBY010000212.1 GCA_902489955.1 uncultured Collinsella sp.
CATGGTCGTGGGCATCATCGGCGCGTTCTTCGGCGTGCTGGCGTAAGGGCCCGGCCTATTATCTGCCCCCAAGGGAAACGGCGACCCATTGCGGTCGCCGTTTTTTATTACCGAAAGCTAGTTGGAGGTGCTTCGTGATTCGATCTGACAATCCACCCGATAATGGCGTGAGCGGGGCGATGTATCTATTTGGCACGGCGCTCTTGTGGAGTTTTATCGGCATCCTCGTTCGCGCCAATTCGCAGTCAGCTCTTTTGATCGGTGCCGTCACGGCAATATTTATGGCGCTCTTTATCCTGCTCGTCGGCAGGCCCGTCCTTCGCGTCAGCCGTCTTATTGTCCTTGTGGCCGTCTGCAACTTCGTGACGGGCACCACGTTTAACTTTGCCAACCAGCTCACGACGGTCGGCAACGCGATCGTTCTGCAGTACACCTCGATGATTTTCGTTATCGTGTATCAATCGCTCGCAACTCGCACGTTGCCCTCGCCTGCGAAGATTGCCTCCGTGGTGGTTGCTTTTACGGGTATGGGACTTTTCTTTTTAGGTGATTTGAGCGCCGAGGGCATGCTCGGCAACCTGCTTGCCGTCATTTCGGGCGCCGCCTTTGGGCTGTGTTTCTTTTTAAACTCTCGCCCCGATGCGTCGCCCATGGTGTCCTCGCTCATCTCCTGCGGCATCTCGATACTGCCGATCGTCTATTTTGCCGGCGACCTAGGCTCCGTGAAACCCTTTGAGTGGGGGCTTATGCTGGTGCATGGCCTTTTTTGCAGCGGCCTTGCGAGTGTGCTGTATGCCAAGGGGATTGCGCGCACCAACGCGTTTGCGGCCAACTTGGTCTGCATGAGTGAGGTCGTGCTCGCTCCCTGCTGGTCGGCGCTCCTCTTTGGCGAGGTCTTTAGCTGGAACGAGTTCTTGGGCGCGGCGATGATCGTTTTGGTGATTGTGGCCAACTTGGCATCCGATGCTTTTGGCGACGGCTTTCTGGTGGCGCTTGTCCGCCATCGAAACAAAGAGCGTGCCTAATGGGATGCGCCTGCCGTTTACGGTAAAAAACACCCCGCTGAGCGACTGGTATTAAATAAGGCGAACCTGCATACCTAAAATTGGTATCAAATCATTTGTGCCTGGTATGGGTGTTAGCAGCACGCCAGGTGCGGTTCGGACCGTGTGGTCAAACTCCCGGATTGATATCAATAACGCGCGCGACGGGAGTGACGACGGTTCGAGATTCCTTATTGGGAGGAACTATGCTTGTCCAAGCAATCCTCGTCGGCTTAGTCGGAGCTTTTGGATGTCTCGACTACCAGCTCGGCACCCTCTACGCGTTCCGCCCCATCGTCCTGTGCCCGCTCGTGGGCCTGGTGCTGGGGGACCTGCAGACTGGCCTTGCCGTTGGCGCCAGCCTGGAGTTGCTGTTCATGGGCTCGATCTCCATCGGCGCCTACGTGCCGCCTAACGAAACCGTCGGCGGCGTGCTCGCCTGCGCGTTTGCCATTCAGCTCGGTCAGGGTACCGAGACGGCCATCGCGCTCGCCATGCCCATCGCCGTCCTTGCACTGACGATCGGCAACATTACCAATGCCTTGTTCCCTGTGTTTGTCGATATGGCAGACAAGTTCGCCCTCAAGGGAAACCTCAAAGGCATCTACGCCGTTCATTGGGGAATTGGAATCTGGGGCTGCGTCGAGTACTTCCTGCTGTGCGGCGGCGCCTTCTATTTGGGTTCCGACGCCATCCAGGGCCTGCTCGACTTCATCCCGCCCTTCATCATCGACGGTTGCGGCGTTGCCGCCAACATCCTGCCTGCCATGGGCTTCGCCATGCTCGGCCGCCTGGTGCTCACCAAGCAGCTCGTGCCCT
>CABUBY010000213.1 GCA_902489955.1 uncultured Collinsella sp.
GTGGAGTCGGTCACGACCTCGCCCAGGAGCTCGGCGAACTTGGCGGCATGCTCGGCCTCCTCGTGGGCAGCCTTCTCCCAGTACAGGCCGATCTCGGGATAACCCTCGCGATGGGCGACGCGAGCCATGGCCAGGTACATACCGACCTCAGAGCACTCGCCCTCAAAGTTGGCGCGCAGGTCGGCAACGATGTCCTCGGAGACGCCCTCCATCTTGGCGACGCCCACGACGTGCTCGGCAGCCCACTCGAGCTGGCCCTCCTCCTGCTTCAGGAAACGAGAACCGGGAACGCCGCACTGGGGGCACTTGAAGTCCTCGGGCAGCTGGTCGCCGTCGAACTCTTCCACATAACCGCAAACGGGGCAAACAAACTTCATGATTCGATCCTTTCGATCGATGGCGATTGTGCGCTCGTCCGGTCCCGTAAGGGCCCTCTCCGGACGTGCGTCTTGACGAGTTCTATTATCCATAAATGCAACCAAATGTGAAGCCTATTAGGAATGATTTTTAATAAAACAATTTTGAGATATGAAGATGTTGATTGATTAACGATTGGCAGGCCGTCTTTGACCGCCGCTGAGTACAATCGGTCGAGCAAATGTTGACCAATCAACAAATGAGGGAGTTTCCTTTATGCATCTAGCCCGCCGCGCCTGGTGCCGAACGTATCAAACGGTTTTTCGCATTGCATTGCCGATCCTGCCCTATACCGAGCCGCGCATTTTAGAGCATGCCGAGGATGTGCCCGCGGTGCTTCAAAAGCGCTCGATCCAGAAGGTCCTTATCGTGACGGATCCCGGCATTGCCCGTCTGGGGCTCACGGCACCGCTCGAGACAGCGCTCGCGTCCAAGGGAATTGGCGTTGCGGTCTATGCCAAAACATCAGCGAACCCCACGGTTTCAAACGTGGAAGAAGCGGCGTCCCTGTATCGAGAGAGCGCCTGCCAGGCCATTATCGGTTTTGGCGGAGGATCAGCCATGGACTGCGCCAAGGGCGTGGGCGCACGCATTGCGCAGCCAAACAAGCCCATCAACAAGATGCGCGGCCTGCTGCGGATTCATCGTCGCCTGCCGCTGCTCATCGCCGTTCCCACTACCGCCGGTACGGGAAGCGAAGTCACGCTTGCGGCGGTAATTACCGATGACGAGACGCACTACAAATACCCCATTAACGACTTTGTGCTCATCCCGCGTTTTGCAGTCCACGACCCCGAGTTTACGCGCGGTCTGCCTGCCTCCATTACGGGGCAGACGGGCATGGACGCCCTGACGCATGCCGTCGAGGCCTTTATCGGGCGAAGCACTACGCCCTATACGCGCAAGATGGCGCGACAGGCGGTGCAGCTCATCCACGACAATTTGCTCGAGGCCTATGAGCATGGCGACGACATGCGTGCGCGTCGCAATATGCTTTCGGCGGCGTATAAGGCGGGCGTTGCGTTTACCCGCTCCTATGTCGGATATGTGCATGCCATCGCGCACAGTCTGGGCGGCCGATACGGAATTCCGCACGGTTTGGCCAACGCTATCATCCTGCCGCACATGCTTCGCGCTTATGGTGACGCCGCCGCCCCCAAGCTTGCCGATCTTGCTCGCATGGCGGGCATTGCGCCGGCTACCGCGCAGGACAGTCTTGCGGCCGAGGCCTTTATCGATTGGGTCGACCGCATGAACGAGGCCCTGGGAATCCCCAAATATGTCTCGGGTATTCGCCGCTCCGATATTCCGCAAATGGCGGCCCATGCCGATGCCGAGGCCAATCCGCTATACCCCGTTCCACTTTTAATGGACCGTTTGGAGCTCGAGCGTATGTACGAGGTCGTTGCGGGTGGTATGTTTGAGGACGAGAACTAGG
>CABUBY010000214.1 GCA_902489955.1 uncultured Collinsella sp.
CGGTCTTTCATGCAGCAGGGGCTCTCAATGTTTTTATGTCCTGCTCATATCGTCTCTGCCGGCACCTGGGGACACTCCTTAGCCGTTGGGGGCGTTCTTAAACGACTAGTCTGGGCGGCGGCCGTGTGCTGCTGTCCGCGTGGCGGCGTATAATCGGCGGCAGATGACTTGAACGTTAGGAAACCATGACCGATAGCATGCAGCAGATGGCGCTCGACACGCTCGGCGCCTATTTTGGCTACACCTCGTTTCGCCCGGGACAGGACCGCATGGTCGATGCGATTCTTGCCGGTCGCGATGCGCTGGGCGTTATGCCCACGGGCGCCGGCAAGTCCATTTGCTACCAGGTGCCCGCGCTCATGCTGCCCGGCATCACCTTTGTGGTGAGTCCGCTGCTGTCGCTTATGGAGGACCAGACCCGTGCGTTGCTCGCGGCGGGTGCGCGACCCAGCTATCTCAACTCCAGCCTTACCCCGGCCCAGCAAAACACCGTGCTCAAGCGGGCGCGCGAGGGTCGTTATCAACTTATGTACGTGGCGCCCGAGCGCCTGCTCGAGCCACGCTTTTTAGCCTTTGCACAGGAGGCCGCGGCCGACGGCGGCATCGGCGTGCCGCTCGTGGCCATTGACGAGGCGCACTGCGTGAGCCAATGGGGCCAGGATTTTCGCCCCGCCTACCTGCAGATTCGCGAGTTCATCGAATCGCTTCCGCAGCGTCCCATTGTGGCGGCCTTTACCGCTACGGCAACCGAGCGCGTGCGTGCGGACATCCAGCAGATGCTCGGCCTGCAAAACCCCGCGACGGTGGTGACGGGCTTCGATCGCAAGAACCTCTACTTTGGCTGCGAGGAGATGGGCGACAAGGCCAAGGCCGCGTGGGTGCGTGACTACGTGATCGCGCATTCGAGCGAGAGCGGCATCGTGTATTGCTCGACCCGCAAGACGGTCGATGCGCTGGCAGGCGAGCTTGCCGAGGCACTGGGCCCCAGCGGCATTTGCGTTGGCCGCTACCATGCCGGCATGGGCAACGACGCCCGCCGGCAAAGCCAGCGCGCCTTTATCGACGACGATATCCAGGTGATGGTTGCCACCAACGCCTTTGGTATGGGCATCGACAAGCCCAACGTGCGCTACGTGATCCACAACAACGTGCCCGAGAGCATCGAGGCCTACTACCAGGAGGCGGGTCGAGCCGGCCGCGATGGCGACCCGGCCAGCTGCCACCTGCTGTGGAACGGCAACGATTTTCGCATGCGTCGCTTTCTGATCGACCGCGGCGATGCTGCCGATGGGGCGCTCGACGACGAGCAGCGCGCATGGGCGCTCCAGAACCGCTACCGCCTGCTCAGCCAGATGGAGGGCTACTGCAATACTACCGGCTGCCTGCGCGAATACATGCTGCGCTACTTTGGCGACGAGGCCGCGGCCGAGCATGCTGCTGCGGCTGGTGCGGGCGCCACCGCCACGGATGACGCCGAGGGCTGCGGCAACTGCAGCAACTGCCTCACGCAGTTCGAGGTCGAGGACGTCACCGATATGGCCCGCGCCGCCGTGCGCTACGTGGCCGCGCGACCCATGCGCTTTGGCAAGTCGCTGATCGCCGACGTGCTCCACGGCGGCAACACCGAGCGCATTCGCCAGATGCATCTGGACGAGGACCGTGGCTACGGTGAGCTGTCGAGCGAATCGGTCGGGCGCATCAAGGACATCATCGGCCAGCTGTGCGGCCGCGGTTATCTGGCTACCTCGCAGGGGCAGTACCCGGTCG
>CABUBY010000215.1 GCA_902489955.1 uncultured Collinsella sp.
TCTATCCGGGTGTCGACGCGCGTCCCGATGTGCCCAAGCGCTGGCCGCAGGTGCCCTGCCCGGTGGATGCAGCAGCGGGGAAGCGCATCGTCGTGCATTGCAAGCGTAAGGTGGACGCGGGCTGCGAGGTGTACCTGATTCGCAGCGCCGGCGTG
The DNA here is from genome assembly GCA_902489955.1 of uncultured Collinsella sp. Taxonomy (GTDB): domain Bacteria; phylum Actinomycetota; class Coriobacteriia; order Coriobacteriales; family Coriobacteriaceae; genus Collinsella. The sequence goes on from CABUBY010000215.1 coordinate 156, forward strand.
TTGGATCAGACGGCGGCGGTGTTGGAGCGCATGCGGGCCGAGGCGGATGCGATTGCGCCCGTTGAGCGTGCCGTTGAAGTGCTGCCCTTTGAGGGCGTTGCGGTGGATGGCGGTGCATCGACGGAGTTGGTGGAGTGCGCGGTTCCCACTCGCATGGTTTTTGCTTGGCAGCTGATGGATGCCGACCCGCGCGGAGAACTCGATTTGTCCGACGCCGTTGTGGTGCTTGACGAGGTGTGCCGCGCGAGTGACGCTGACTGGACCCGCTCACTGATGCAGCGTGCCGGGCGCATCGTCTGCCGCAACCTGGGGCAGGTGGCGATCGCTCGCGAGCTGGGCGTGACGTTTGACGTGGCGGCGCCGGTGTTCTGCGCGAATCGGGCCACGCTTACCTGGCTGCGCGGATTCGGTGCGGGGCGGGTGTACTTGCCGGCCGAGTTGCTCGGCAATGATGCGGAGCGTATTGCCGAGCTGGCTGCTGAACCCGGCGTCTTGGGTCCGGTCGACGCCGACCGTCCCGAGCTTATGGTGTGCGAGCACTGCCTGCTGACCGCCGAGGGCGTCTGCGCCACCGATGCGACGGGACAGGTTCGTTGCCGCGACTGCTTGCGTCGTCGGCAGGTACGCTATCTGGTCGAGCGTGACGGTACACGTCTGCCAGTTGCCATTGACGCATGCGGCAGGACGAGGATTTTCCTGTCGTAGGTGCCGCGTCGCGTCAGTTTGTTATCATATGAGAGTTTATGGACTTCCAGCACCGCCGTTTTCGGCGAGGGTGCTATAGCAAAAGGAGGATACCCAATGCTGTCTGTTGACGAGCAAATGCGTATCATCACCTCGGGTGCTGCCCAAATCGTCCCCGAGGCCGACCTTCGCAAGAAGCTTGAGAAGGGCGAGCCCCTCAACATCAAGCTCGGCGTCGATCCCACCAGCCCCGACCTGCACCTGGGCCACGCCGTGCCCCTGCGCAAGATGCGTCAGTTCCAGGACCTGGGCCACAACGTCACCCTCATCATCGGCAACGGCACCGCGTTGATTGGTGACCCCTCGGGCAAGAACTCCACGCGTCCGCAGCTTTCGCAGGAGCAGATCGAGGCCAACGCCGAGACCTACGTGAGCCAGGCCATGAAGATCCTGGACCCCGAGAAGACCACCATCGTGCACAACGGCGATTGGATCCTTTCGATGGATCTGGCCGGCCTGCTGCAGGTGTGCTCCAAGTTCACCGTTGCCCGCATTCTTGAGCGCGACGACTTTACCAAGCGCTACCAGTCTCAGACGCCGATCGCCCTGCATGAGTTCCTGTATCCCGTGATGCAGGCTTTCGACTCTGTGCAGATCAAGGCCGACGTGGAGATGGGCGGCACCGATCAGCTCTTCAACCTGCTCGCCGGCCGTGAGCTCATGGAGAAGATGGGTATGGAGCCCCAGATCGCGCTCACCATGCCGCTGCTCGAGGGCACCGATGGCGTTCGTAAGATGTCCAAGTCCTATGGCAACTACATCGGCCTGACCGACGCCCCCAAGGATATGTTCGGCAAGACCATGTCCATCCCCGACGAGATGATCGGCAAGTACTATCGTCTGGCCAGCTCGCTCACCCCGGCC
>CABUBY010000216.1 GCA_902489955.1 uncultured Collinsella sp.
TGGTCGGCCCCAGCTCATCGCACACCGCCGGCGCCCTGCGCTGCGCCCAAGTTGCCGCCAGCCTGCTAGAAGGCCGCATTACCAAGGTCACCTTTGGCCTGTGGAACTCCTTCGCCCACACCTACCGCGGCCACGGCACCGACCGTGCGCTCGTCGCGGGCATCCTGGGCCTCGACACCGATGACGAGAATATCAAGCAGGCCTTCAACCTCGCACGCGAGCAGGGCCTCGAATATCACTTTGACATCAAGGGCGACGACGCCTCCATCCACCCCAATACCGTCGATATCGACATGGTCGACGACACGGGCGCCACGGCACAGGTCCGCGGCGAGAGCCTGGGCGGCGGCAAGATGCGCATTAGCCGCATTAACGGCGTCGGCGTCGACATCTCGGGCATGTACTCCACGCTCTTCGTGGCACACAAGGACGTCCCCGGTGTACTCGCCGCGCTCACCAACCTGCTCGCCTACGCCCACGTGAACATCGCCTTCTGCCGCACCTACCGAACCGAAGTGGGCGGCCAGGCCTACTCCGTCTTTGAGACCGACGGCGCGCCCGACGACACCGTCGTCCCCATGCTGCGCAAGCTCGACAATGTCGATTACGCAACGTTTATCGAGCTCCCCGGTTCTGCCTCGTCGCTCTCCCCCGGCGTCTCGGCCAAGGAAATCTTCGACGACGGCGAGCAGCTGCTCGATGCGTGCGAGGAACTGGGGCTCAGCATTGGCGCCGTTATGGCCGTGCGAGAGGCGCGCCTGACCGGTGAGGCGCACGCCGTCGCCGCCATGCGCCGCGTGCTCGACGTCATGCGCGAGGAGACCACAGCCCCCATCGCCAATCCGCAGCGTTCGCTCGGCGGGCTTATCGGCGGCGAGGCCAAGCTTGTCGAATCCACCGGCCGCAACGATTTGAGTGCAAGCCTGATGGGCCCCGTTCAGACCGAAGCCGTGGCCCGCGCGATGGCCGTACTCGAGCGCTCCGCCACGATGGGAGTGATCGTCGCCGCCCCCACGGCCGGCTCCGCGGGTGTTGTGCCCGGCTGCGTGCTGGCGCTCGCCGATCGCCTGCAGCTCGACGACGAGCAGGTCATGGACGCGCTCTACTGCGCAGCCGCCATCGGCCTCAACCTCACCACAAGCGCCTGCGTTGCCGGCGCCGAGGGCGGCTGCCAGGCCGAGGTGGGAAGCGCCGCCGCCATGGCAGGCGCCGCGCTGGTGCAGATGCTCGGCGGCACGCCCGAGCAGGCGCTCGACGCCAGTTCCATCGCGCTGAGTAACCTGCTGGGTCTCGTTTGCGACCCCGTCGGTGGCCTCGTGGAGGTGCCCTGCCAAAACCGCAACGCCATCGGCGTGGCAGCGGCCTTTAGCTCTGCACAACTCGCCCTCGCAGGCATTAAGAGCTTGGTGCCGTTTGACCAGATGGCACATGTCATGCTCTCGGTGGGTCACGCGTTGCCGGCCACACTGCGAGAGACGGCAAAGGGCGGCATCGCGCAGGCTCCGGCCGCACTTTCGGCCTGTGCAAAATGCGGTGTGTGCGGATAGCGACAAAGAACGACTCAAAGGTGGGACAAATGTCCCACCTCTTTTGAATGCCACCGTTTCCGTACCACAAACAGCAGGGCAATCGCTATAATGCAAGCCCAGTAAAAACACGATGAACCGCAAGGCGAAAATCGAAGGATATGCATACGATGTCGCAAAACGACCGCACCCAACTGATTCCCGATCCTAAACAGCCTTCTAGGCCTACCGACGGC
>CABUBY010000217.1 GCA_902489955.1 uncultured Collinsella sp.
ACGGGCAGGTGCGACAGGTGGTGCAGCACCGGCACGGCGTTGAGGTCGAAGGTATTGCGGGTACGGGTCTCGAAGGTGCGGATACCGCGCTCGCACAGGATGACGTTGTCGTTGCCCTCGCTCATGATGTACTCGGCGGCCATAAGCAGCTCGTCGATCGTGCCGGACATGCCGCGCTTGAGCAGGATCGGGGTCTTGGTCTTGCCGACCTCCTTGAGCAGGGGGAAGTTCTGGGCGTTGCGGGCGCCGATCTGCATGACGTCAATCTTCTTGTCCAAGAAGACCTGCACGTCGCGCGGGTCCATGATCTCGGTGACGATCGGCATGTCGAGCTCGGCAGACGCCTCGCACAGCAGGTCGAGGCCGGCGGGGCCCATACCCTGGTAGGCGTAGGGGGAGGTGCGGGGCTTGTAGGCACCGCCGCGCAGCATCGTGGCGCCGGCGGCCTTTACGCGACGGGCGATGCGAATGAGGTTTTCGCCCTCGACGGAACAGGGTCCGGCGATGACCTGGAACTGGTCGCCGCCGATCTTGACGCCGTGGCCGCAGTCGATGACGGAGTCCTCGGGGTGGAACTTGCGGTTGGCGCGCTTAAAAGGCTCGGAGACGCGCTGCACGCGCTCGACGACATCCATGGACTCGAGCAGGAACGGGTCGATCTTGGTCGTATCGCCCACCAGGCCGATGATGGTCTCGTTCTCGCCGCGCGAGACATCGGTCTTCAGGCCTTTTTTCTCAATCCAGCTGACGATATGGCCGACGGCCTCGTCGCTGGCGCTCTGCTTTAAAATTGCAATCATGGTGTGCCTCTCACCTCGATGGATAACTTTTGCAAAAACGGCCCGCAATGCGAGCCGTGTATATATGGTGCATGAGAGTTTATACTATCTGACTCGCTTTTGCCTTCTAAAGTGGGCCGTTGCGCCGCGTCTTCCTCGGAATTGCAAAGCTTTTTCTTTTATTTTGATAGCCCGTGGTGCACTTGGGTATAATGCCAAACGTTGGCCCTATTAGCTCAGGGGATTAGAGCGTCTGCCTCCGGAGCAGAAGGCCGTTGGTTCGAATCCAACATGGGGCACCATCGAACGTAAGACCGTCCGAACCTCGCATGGTCCGGGCGGTTTTTCTTATACCGACGCGACGTGATGGGACGTGGTATGGCAGCAACGGATATCGAGCGCGGACTCTCGACCGCCGAGGTTGAGGAGCGCATCGCCGCCGGTAAGATCAACCGCAACATGGAGCTCAAGACCAAGTCGGTCAAAGAGCTCATCATCGAGAACCTCTGCACGCTGTTCAATTTGATCAACGTGATCTTGGCGTTCCTGGTCATTTTGACCGGTTCGTTTAAGAACCTGACGTTCCTGTTTGTGGTGTTCCTCAATACCGCTATTGGCGTCATTCAATCCATGCGGTCCAAGAAGATGGTCGATAAGCTCACGCTGCTGACCTCCAAGAAGGCCATCGCGGTGCGCGACGGCGCCGAGGTGGAGCTCGACCTGGACCAGATCGTGCTCGACGACATCATCCGCCTGGGGCGCGGCGACCAGATTCCCGCTGACGCCGTGGTGGTTTCGGGCGAGGCGCTCGTGAACGAGAGCTTGCTGACGGGCGAGAGCGACCTTATTAAGAAACAGCCCGGTTCCGAGCTCATGAGCGGCAGCTTTATCGACTCGGGCCTGCTGCGCGCCCGCGTGATCCATGTCGGCGCCGACAACTACGTGGCTAAAATTAATAACGAGGCGAAGTACGTCAAAAAGG
>CABUBY010000218.1 GCA_902489955.1 uncultured Collinsella sp.
CGGACCGACCCCCGCCCGCCCCACAAGCCGCATCGCACCACAAACCAGTCTTTTTGGGACGGCGCGAATCGTGGCAGACAGCCTCCCAACACGCTAATGGCGGGCGCGCATCTTCACCAAACGCACCATGGCGAGCGCAAAGCCCACAGCGGCCACAGTCATGAGCACGTAGAACACCGAGCGAAAGCCAAACAGGAACACATCCGGACGTCCTGCAACAAAACTGGTCACGGCCTCGCCCATCGCCACGCTCATCTGTCCATATAGGATATGCGACGCCACCGTAATGCCGAGCGCCATGCCGGCGTAGCGTGCCAAACTACCCAGGCTGCCCGCAAAGCCGAGCGCCTCGCGCGGAGCCGAGCCCATGTACAGCGAGTTGTTGGGGCTCTGGAAAATCGACGTGCCACACGACATAAACGCGACACAGCACACGATCACAGGGATAGAAGAGTGCTCGTCGAGCGTGCTTACCGCAAAAAGACCGCACACGTACACGCCCAGGCCAACCGCCGTAGGACCCTCGCAGCCAACACGGTCCGAAACCGTTCCCGAAAGCGGGCCGATAAAGGCATTCACCATCGGCAGCGCCAAAAAGAGTAATCCGGAAATGTCGGAACCAAAGCCGTGGGCGTCCTGAAAATAGAACGGCAGAATAAACTCGGATGCGCCAATGCCAACGAACACGATGAGCATGCAGGCAAGGTTGATGGTGAAGGCCGAATTTGCAAAGCAGCGACGCGCGGCCTCCGCCAGCGACATGGGGCGCTCGCCGGCCTCCGGCTTTACATGCGGCAGCGTGTAGAGCCCCACGATAAACGAGATGACGCCAATGGGCAGGTTGATGAGGAAGATGCTCTCCCAAGGAAAGCTTGCCACCAGCATGCCGCCGAGCACGGGGCCACACATCATGCCGAGGGCCACAAAGGTCGCGAGAATACCCATAGCACGGCCTCGTTCGCGCGCCGGAAACGACTCGGTGATGATACCCATGTTGTTAGCCATGGCCGCCGCGCAACCGACGCCCTGAACAATGCGTGCCAGGATAAGAACCTCGAGCGAGGCCGAAAGGCCGCACAGCAGCGAACCGACCGAAAAGACGATGACACCCAGCTGGAACACATTCACCTTGCCGCGCACGTCACCCAGACGGCCAAACGGCAACATAGCCACGCATGTCGCAAGCAGGTACACCGAGCTCACCAGCTGAATGCGATCGAGGCCCACGCCCAGCTCCTTTTGCATCACGGGCAGCGCCACGGTCACGACGGTCGAATCCAAACACACCATAAACGTCATGATGAGCACGGTAAATAGAATCGCCCATTTGTTCTTGCCATGGGTGTCGCCCTCTAGGGCAATATGCTCGCGGCGCAGCTGCTCTGCAGTTTTCTCCATATCCATCCTTTCGAGTGGCGCAACGCAAAAACGGGGCCCCAATCGCCTGTAAACAGTCGCAATTGGGGTCCCGCCTACGGAATGGGAACGAAAGGCCACCGAAGCTTTCTGCCAGCATCGGCGCCTTGTGCGAACGCTAGCCTAGCACTGCTCGAGCGCCTGCTCAAGGTCGGCAATCAGATCGGCCGTGTCCTCGAGGCCGCACGACAGGCGCACCATGTCGGCGGAGATACCGCAGGCGATGAGCTCCTCATCGTTCATCTGACGGTGCGTAGCGTTAGCGGGATGCAGGCAGCAGGTGCGGGCGTCGGCCACATGCGTGGCGATCTGGGCGAGCTTGAGGCTCTTCATAAA
>CABUBY010000219.1 GCA_902489955.1 uncultured Collinsella sp.
CCCGCCACATAGGGCAGGTAATTGTGCTCGGCAACCAGCGGATAGTATTCGAGCTTGGCATCGGCGATCTTGGCACCCGCCTCAAAGACCGGGTAGCACGGATCGGGAACCAGAATGGTGTCACCCGGATCGAGCAGGGCCAGGCCCAAATGGCCCACGCCCTCCTGCGTGCCGTTGCACGACTGCACCATAGACGGCGTAATGCCCGAAACGCCAAAGCGACGCTCATAGTAATCGCACACGGCCTGCTTGAGTTCGGGCAGGTCGCGCAGAGCATACTTCCACATCTCGGGATCTTGGGCTGCCTGCGTGAGCGCCTCGACCACATGGTCGTACGGCTTAAAGTCGGGCGTGCCCACGCTCATGTTGTAAATGGTCTTGCCCTGAGCCTTCAGCGCGAGAAGCTTGTTGTTGAGCGAGGCGAAGACCTCCGCGCCAAAGCGGTCGAGACGCTGCGATGCCTGCATGGTGCCACCTTTCGATATGAAAAACGCGGCGCTCCGACAAGAGCGCCGCGCGATACGGGCCATCAGATTGCAAAAGTGTAACGCTTGCAACCCCCGTATTGGTTCAATTTAGCCAACCTTAGTCAACTGGATTGAGCGCGTCGATCTGCGCAAGCCACAGACGCGAGCTAGCGTCACTCGGCATACGCCAATCGCCGCGCGGGCTGAGCGTCACCGAGCCCACCTTGGGACCATCGGGCAGGCAGCTGCGCTTAAACTGCTGGGCAAAGAAGCGACGGTAGAACGTACGCAGCCACGTGTGGACGGTCTTGGCGTCGTAGACGCCCTCGAAGCTCTTGAGCGCCATGCGGTAGATCTTGCCCGGCTCAAAGCCAAAACGCAGCAGGTAGTAGAGGAAGTAGTCGTGCAGCTCATACGGGCCCACCAAATCCTCGGTCCTCTGCGCAATCTCGCCGTCGCCCGTGGGCGGCAGAAGCTCGGGGGACACCGGCGTATCGAGGATATCGAGCAAGACCTCGGCAATACGCCCGCCAAAGACATCGGCGGCATAGCGCACCAGATGGCGCACAAGCGTCTTGGGCACGCTCGCGTTGACGGCGTACATGCTCATGTGGTCACCGTTATAGGTAGCCCAGCCGAGCGCCAGCTCCGACAGGTCGCCCGTGCCAATGACAAAACCGCCAGCCTGGTTGGCCAGATCCATCAGAATCTGCGTACGCTCGCGCGCCTGACTGTTCTCGTAGGTCACGTCCTGCACGGCCGGATCATGCTCGATATCCTTAAAGTGCTGTTCCACGGCAGCATGGATCGAGACCTCGCGGAAGCTCACACCCAAGTCACGAGCGAGCGACTCGGCATTCGACTTGGTGCGGTGCGTCGTGCCAAAGCCGGGCATGGAAACCGCCGTGATACCCGTGCGCGACAGCCCCAGTGCATCGAAGGCACGCACGGTCACAAGCAGCGCTAGCGTGGAGTCCAAGCCGCCCGAAAGGCCGATGACCGCAGCCTTGGTACCTGTGTGGGCGAGGCGGGTCTTGAGGCCCGCAGTCTGCAGACCGAGGATCGTCTCGCAGCGCTCGGCCAAGTCGCCGTGGTCGGCCGGCACAAAGGGCGCACGCGGGAAAACGCGGTCGATATCGCAGGCATCGCGCAAGACAGGTTCTTCGGCCAGCACGCCCTCAAACGAAAACTCAACGGTCGTGGCCTCCGGAGCATCGTCGGTACGCGTCCACGTCGTCGAGCGACGGCGTTCGGCAACCAGGCGGTC
>CABUBY010000220.1 GCA_902489955.1 uncultured Collinsella sp.
ACATTGGACGTAGAGGAGCAGCCGGCAACGTAGCTCGCGCGCGCAACGGCCAGGCCGCCATCGGGACCCTGGGCGCGGCGCAGGCCAAACTCCGCCACAGGGCGACCGTCGGCGGCGAGCACCACGCGCGCCGTCTTGGTGGCGACAAGCGTCTGGAACCCGACGATGTTGAGCAGCGCCGTCTCGAGCAGCTGGCACTCCAGCGCGGGGCCGGTGACGCGCACCATGGGCTCACGCGGAAAGACGAGCTCGCCCTCGGGCACGGCGTCGATGTTTACATGCGCGCGAAAATCGCGCAGGTAGTCGAGGAATCCAGGCTTGAACATCGCACCGCCGGCGGGAGCCTGAAGCGAGGCGAGGTACTCGATGTCCTCGGACGTAAAGCGCAGGTTCTCGACCAGCTCGGGCAGCTCGGCGGTACCGCACATGACGGCGTAGGCGCTACCAAAGGGATGGTCGCGGTAAAACGCGGTAAAACAACCCTGCTCATTGGCCTTGCCGCTCTCCCACAGGCCCTGGGCCATAGTGAGCTCGTACAGATCGGTGAGCATTGCAATGTCGGTGGGATGCGAGATGTCGGTCAAAGCCATGGGGCGACCTTTCGGATGCGTTGTGCAGAAGTTGAGGGTTGGACAAGGCAGAGTGTTCAGGCATGGCGCCCAGCGCGAACAGATTAGTGCAGGCCCATGCTGCCCGTGATCGTGTAGACCATAAAGACGATAAACGCGATGAGGGCGAGCACGATGATGATTTTTTGAGCCGGCGCCATGCCAGGGATCTCGTTCTCGCCCGTAGGCTCCTTGGAGGTGACCATGCGCTGGGCAAAGGTCATCTCGTCACGGCTCGGTTTGGGCTCGACGGGCTTGGGACGAGCGGCCTTTTTAGGCTGAGGTTTGGGCGCGGCAGGTGCAGGCTTCGCAGCAGCGGGCTTGGGTGCGGGCGCGGGCTTGGGCTCGGATGCAGCCTTCGCAGCGGCCTCCTCGGCCTTCTCGCGCTCGGCACGCAGGGCGGCCAGCTCCTCGCGCTCGCGGCGTGCCTCTTCCTGGGCCTCGCGACGAGCTTTCTCGGCGCGGAGCTCTTCCAACTCGGCGCGTTCCTCGGCAGACAGTGGTTGGGACTCAAGCTCGGCCATGGTACAGCCCTTTCTTTTAAAAAAAGCCGCCGACACAATGTCAGCGGCTTATCAAATCCAAGGGTGGAGACGAAGGGAGTCGAACCCTCGGCCTCTGCCATGCGACGGCAGCGCTCTCCCAACTGAGCTACGTCCCCAGGACAAGTTGATATTTTACCTACGGCTCGCCAGCTGTCAACGCCCAATACCCAGTCTTTTTGGGGCGCGGCTATTTTGACAACTTTTCGAGCAGGCGATCCTCTCGATGATTTTTTAATCCTCATCCCAGAAAAATCATCGGCGAACGCGCTACTTTGCGCTGGTGAGGACGCCGGTGGTGTCGAACGCCGGGGTAAAGCTCTCGTCTACAGCGCCGCCTTCTTGCCAAAACATCGTCGTAAAGCCCAGGTCGTCGGCATGGTCGAGCACCTGCTCATACTCCTCGCGCGTCACGGCGCGCGCCAGGTCGCCGCCTTGTTCGCGCATGAGTGCATTGGGCGTGTACTGGTTCATGACCGAGATCGGCACGTCGCCCACCGTCTGCCACACCAGGTCTAACACGCGGCACGAATCGTCGGCATGCCCCGGCAGCACCAGGTGACGCACGATCATACCGCGC
>CABUBY010000221.1 GCA_902489955.1 uncultured Collinsella sp.
CTGCCGCCGCTGCCGCTGCCGAGGCCGCCGAGGGCGAGGCCGAGGAAGCCGCCGCGCAGGCAGCAGAAGCCGAAGCCGCGGAAGCCGCCGAGCCCGAGCTCGACGAATACGGCATCGCCATCGAGGGTGCCGGCCAGGAGACGGCTTCGGCTCAGGATGCCGCTGCGCCTGCCCCAGCCGAGCCCCGTATCGCCCGCGTTCTCGAGGTCGGCTGCGGCACGGGTTGCATCTCGCTCTCCCTTGCCTGGGAGCGCCGCGGCCACGTTACCTGCACCGCCACCGATATCGAGCCGCGCGCCATCGATCTGGCCACCAAAAACCGCGACGCGCTCGGCCTCACGGCAGATGAGGTTGCCTTTAGTCTCACCAACCTGGTGAGCTCCATTCCCCGCGAAGAGTGGGGCACCTTCGACGTGCTCGTTTCCAACCCGCCCTACATCCCGACCGGCGTCATGCGCTCGCTGTCGCACGAGGTCAAGGACTTTGAGCCCGACTTGGCGCTCGAGGGCGGTGCCGACGGCCTGGACATCTTCCGCCGCCTGCTCAATGCGGCGCCTTACATGCTGCGCGCCGGCGGCCTGTTTGCCTGCGAGCTCTACGAGGGCGCCCTCGATGCCGCGGCCGAGCTCTGTCGCCAGGCAGGCCTTTCGGACGTGCGTATCGTCCACGACCTCACCGATCGTCCCCGCATCGTTCGAGCCATCGTCACCGAGCCCAAACAGCGTATTTAAGCTGAATAAATAGACATTTGCGCAAGTTTGTCCTTGCAATATACCGTAAAACTTCTACTATAGAAGGAGAAAGGTATGTCAAATCAGCTGCATCGGTACCGTATCGTGCTTGATTACATTGAACCTTGGCTTGATGAGCAGGATGAAGCTACGCTGAAGCAGATTTATGCAGACCTTTTGGTGCTCGAGAAGGAAGGTCCCAGCCTTGGTCGTCCGCTGGTTGACCGCGTAAAGGGCTCGAAGCTTCATCATTTAAAGGAGCTGAGAGTGACGTCGTGTGGTGGGCAGGTGATTCGCATCCTCTTCGCCTTTGACCCCAAGCGCCAGGCGGTATTGCTATTGGCGGGTGATAAGTCGCGAGCGGGATCGTCAAGGGCAAAATGGAACGGTTGGTATGCGATCAACATTCCAAGGGCCGAGCAAATATACCGTCGCCACGTAAGGAGGCTCGATCGAGATGGAACTGCATGAGTATATGGAATCTCGCGGGATAACACGCGACTCCATTACCGCCGAGCAGGAGAGGACTCGCGATCGTATCGAAGCCTATAAGCTTGCTCAGATTCGCAGGTTAAAAGATCTAACACAGGCGTCGGTCGCCCAGTCGATGGGCGTTTCTCAAAAACGTGTATCCGAGCTCGAGCGTGGGGAGTTGGGTTCGATGAGGCTCGACACGCTGAGCAGGTACGCAGAGAGCCTCGGCGGAAAACTGGTTGCAAGCATCGAGTTTCCCGATCGTACCGTTACGCTTGCGCGCTAAAAATCTTCAATTAACCCCCTCACTTTCACCGACTACTAGAGCCGCTCACCAAACCAACATGCGCTCTGGGCAAATAGGTTGAATGTTTCGTGCGAGAATGCCCCACAGTAAACAAACTTGCACCGGAGCGTAAGGGGCTGGCATACACATGCAGACGGTCTATCGGGTATACGAGGGAACGCGCGAGCCGCATCGGCTTGCCGTC
>CABUBY010000222.1 GCA_902489955.1 uncultured Collinsella sp.
AGGGTGACGTTGTTGCTGTCTACCACGAACACATCGCCGCCCGGTGCCTCGGCGAGTGCGGTACGGGCACTCTGATTGGTGCCGGAAAGCTTAGCGCCCACGGTAATAATCACGGCCTCATCGCCGGCTTCACGAACCTCGGCGATAGCCTGCGAAAACGCGTACGGGTTGACCTGACCGGTCTTGGGCAGCTCGTCGCGCTCCACGAGCATCTCGTAAAAGCGCTGGTGATCGATGTCGACGCCATCCATATACACATCGGTGCCAAAGGTAACGGACAGCGGCAAGACGGACAGCGCCGGGTGCTCCGCCGGCGACATATCGCTGGCGGAATCGGTAATAATGCGGACGGACATAGCGAATCCTTTCTTGCGCAGGTCTCGCGCAGGGAATTTTGACAGCAATGTCCCGGCACGGCGTACGCGCTCAAACGGGACGATGCAGTTGTTAATTGGAAGCAAATGCCTTGGCGGCCTTAGATCTCGCGCAGGGTGTTGAGAATCGTGCGCAGCGACGCATACATCTGCTCGCGCTGCTCCACACCCATAGCCTTACCGGTGGTATCGAGCACCTCGCTAATGATGCGGTCCGCCTCGCTCATGCTCTCGCCGCCCAGAGCGGTCAGGCGCACCGGAGCACGATACTTAACGGCGGCATCGCCCGAATCGTCGACCTCGACGTAGCCGCCCTCCTCCAGATGCGCGAGCGTACGCGAGACGGCGGCGCGGGTCACGCCTGCCATGCGAGCCAGGTCAGCGCCAGTCAGGCCGTCCTTGCTGCGCTCAAGATAGTAAAGGCACATAACGTCGGAGCCCTTGAGGCCCAGCCTTGCGCCCTCGGATGTCTTAATGCGCTGAATCTCCTTGTAGAGCCCGCTGATCAGTCCGACAAAGTCCTCGAAACGTGTCTCGTCGTTCTGCTGCATGGGAGACGACCGCCTTTCGCTTGCATAATGCTTACGGGTAAACATCTTAGTCGCATAAGGCGACACCCGTACCCAAATACCCCATTTGTTAACCCATCAACATAAAAACCACCACAAAGGGGACAGGCACCTTTGTGGTGGTTTTGACCGGCAAGCATGATCCGCAGGCGTCGCTACAGCTCCACGCAGGGATTGTCGCGGGTCACAAGCGTCTTAACGACAACCGTAGCGCCCAGATAACGCTCGAGCAACTCGGCGAGACGATCAACGGCAGCCTGGCAATCCCCCATCCGCTCGGGCTCCACGCACTCAATCGCCAGGAACGCATCGGCCGAATCGTCGGACAGCGCCGTGCGAACGCCGTCGCGCCAGTTCCAGCAGCGGCACACGGCGCCCGCATCGTCGATGTAGGCGAGCTCGCCGGGCAGCGTCGGATCGTCCGTCTCCTCGCCAAGCGGCAAGAACGCATCGCCACCGTCGGTCACCTTCAGGCGAAGGTCTCCCTCGATCGCATGCAGATCCTCGCCTCCCACGGGCAGCGCGTAGGTCAGCGACACCGTGTTGTAAATATCCACCGCGGGCGTAATGTGGCCCACCGGCTTGCCTTTGAGCACGCGTTTGAGCAAGTTCTCGATCGAGCAGCGCGCGCCTTTCTTGGTCTTGAACAGACGATAGGCCTCGCGCCATGCCTTGACCGGTGCGTTCTCGCTGATAGTGTCGCTGGTCAGATGACGCTCCGCATCGATATTGGCGCGGT
>CABUBY010000223.1 GCA_902489955.1 uncultured Collinsella sp.
TAAACAGTCCCTATTTCACCGCAACTTATGAAGGGGATGTGACTACTTAAGTGCGCCGGTTACCGTGCCGCCGCCGAGGACGATGTCGCCGCGGTAGACTACAACGGCTTGGCCGGGGGCGATGGCTCGCTGCGGCTCGTCAAAAGTCAGCAGCATTTGCCCGTCTTCGCCGCGCGTAAGGGTCGCTGCCTGGTCTTTCTGACGGTAGCGGTGCTTGGCGCCCACGCGAATGCCGCCGGCATCGAGCCCTGCTTCCATGCGGTCGGCGGGGGCGCTCCAGATCCAGTCGTTGGCCGTGAGCGCTGTGGCCGTCAGGTCCTCGGCCTCGCCCAGATGCACGGTGTTGTTGACGGTGTCGACGCCCGTCACATACACGGGATGCGCCATCGCGACGCCCAAGCCCTTGCGCTGGCCGATGGTATAGCGCAACGCGCCGTTATGGCGTCCGACCACGCTGCCGTCGCGCCACACAATGTCGCCCGGTGCAGCGGCATGTCCGCAGCGGTGCTCGATATAGCCCGCGTAGTCGCCGTCTGGAATAAAGCAGATATCCTCGCTTTCGGCCTTCTTGGCGTTGATGAAGCCCTGCTCGGCGGCAATGCGGCGCACGTCGTGCTCCTTGTCCAGGCCTGCCAGCGGAAAGATTGTGCGTGCCAGGCGCTCCTGCGTAAGCGAATACAAAAAGTAGCTTTGGTCCTTCTTGGGGTCCTCGCCACGGTACAGCTGCCAGGTGCCGTCGGACGCCTGGCTCGTTTTGGCGTAGTGACCTGTGGCGATGTAGTCGCAGCCCATATCGAGCGCTGCATCGAGCAACGCGCCAAACTTAATATGGCGGTTGCAGATGATGCACGGGTTGGGCGTCAGTCCTTCCTGGTAGGCAGTCACGAAGCGCTCGATAACGTTGCGGTCGAAGGTCTGCTGCAGGTCGAGCACGTGATGGGGTATCCCCAGGCGCTCGGCGACGGCCTTTGCATCCGCGATATCGCGGTCGACCTTACTCATGCCTGTTGCGGGATCGGGTGCGGGGCAGGTGAGGCGCATGGTGGCACCGACACATTCGTAACCCTGACTTTTGAGCAGATACGCGGTCACGCTGGAATCGACGCCGCCGCTCATGGCGACGAGCACGCGCTTGTTGTGCATGGGGAGGTTCTCCTTGGTGGCATGTGGCCAAAAAAGAAAAGCGGCGCGGGAGGCTGGTTCCGCGCCGCAGACATTGTAGCAAGTTCGGAGGTCTCGTGGGACACCCTGTTGGGATAAGCCCAGGCTGCCAGAAGAGAGGGGAGACCGGCGTGCCTTGGACTCGTTCTAAGAACGAGAAGCTCTAGTCCTGGAAGAGCGCCGTGGACAGGTAGCGCTCGCCGGTGTCGGCGAGCAGCGCCACGATGGTCTTACCCTCGTTCTCGGGGCGCTTTGCCAGCTGCAGTGCGGCCCACACGGCGGCGCCGGACGAAATGCCCACGAGCACGCCCTCCTTGTGGCCCACGGCGCGGCCGGTGGCAAAGGCGTCGTCGTTCTCGACGGGGATGATCTCGTCATAGACCTGGGTGTCGAGGACGTCGGGCACAAAACCGGCGCCGATACCCTGGATCTTGTGCGGGCCGGCCTGACCCTTAGAGAGCACCGGGGAAGTGGCGGGCTCGACGGCGACAACCCGAATCTCGGGGTTC
>CABUBY010000224.1 GCA_902489955.1 uncultured Collinsella sp.
CCACGCTCGACGACGCGCGCTGGCTTGCGGCTAGCGGCATCGGAGCCTGTGTACGCGCGCTTTCGGGCGCGGGCACACCGGTGCTCGGCATATGCGGAGGCTACCAGCTTTTGGGAGACGAGCTTTCCGACCCGCACGGCAGAGAAGGCGCTGGCACCGCGCGCGGGCTCGGGCTCATCCCTGCAAGTACGGTGTTCAAGGAGGAAAAGCGCCTCGCCCAGTCGGAGCTGCGCATCACGGGCGCCCAAGGCGCGTTCTCGGTGTGGAACGGCATGACGGCGCGCGGGTATGAGATTCACGACGGCGAAACGACCGTCTCCTGCGCCCCTGCGGGCACGATTGGCGGCAAACCAGAAGGCGCGGCCTGCGGAAACGTGTTCGGAACCTATCTCCACGGCCTGTTCGACGAACCGGGGGTGGCGCTCGCCCTTGCGCGCTCGCTCGCGCGCATGCGCGGCCTGCCCGAGAGCGTCGTGGGTGCTGCGGGCGCAGCGTCCGC
Source organism: uncultured Collinsella sp. (assembly GCA_902489955.1). GTDB lineage: Bacteria > Actinomycetota > Coriobacteriia > Coriobacteriales > Coriobacteriaceae > Collinsella. The sequence continues at coordinate 500 of CABUBY010000224.1, forward strand.
GGCCGATCACCGTGCGCGCGAGTTCGACCGCCTGGCCGACGTCGTGCGCGGGGCGCTCGACATGGAGTATGTCTACCGCATTATCGAGGAGGGCGTATGATCCACGTGTATCATGGCGACGGCAAAGGCAAGACCACGGCGGCGATGGGCCTCGCCCTTCGCATGCTCGCCGCAGGCCGCCGCGTCGTCGTCGTGCAGTTCCTGAAAGATGGCGAAAGCGGGGAGGCGCGCCTGCTCGCCGAGCATTTCGGCGTGCCCGTGTTCGCGGGGAAGGTGTCGGACAAGTTTACCTGGTCAATGACGTCGGAAGAACTTGCCGCGACTTGCGAGCTGCACGATGGGAACCTCGCTTCCGCGCTCGCCGAGTTCGAGGGCGCTCAGGAGGGGCTGCTCGTGCTCGACGAGGCGCTCGACGCGCTTTCGAAGGGGCTTGTCGACGAGGCGCTCGTGGACCGCGCGCTCGATATGTCCGCGCGTGGCGTCGAAGTAGCGCTCACCGGGCGCGCGCCTTCCCGCAAGATCGTGGAGAAGGCCGACTACATAACCGAGATGCGGTGCGAGAAACACCCCTACGCTCAGGGGATATGTGCAAGGGAAGGAGTGGAGTACTAGATGGATTCCAAGGAGATGGCGCCCGGCGACATCGAGCGGCGCAGCTTCGAGATCATCACCGAAGAGCTCGGCGGCCGCACGTTCCCTCCGCTCGAAGAGCCCGTCGTGAAGCGCGTCATCCACACCACTGCCGACTTCTCGTACGCCGATTCCCTCGTGTTCACCCATGACGCCGCGCACTGTGCGCTCGACGCACTGCGCGCAGGGGCCACGGTGCTCACCGACACGAACATGGCGCTTGCAGGCATAAGCAAGCCCGCGCTCGCGAAGCTCGGCTGCAAGGCCGTATGCTACATGGCCGACCCTGATGTCGCCGCAACGGCGCGCGCCGCGGGCACGACTCGCGCCGTTGCGAGCATGGACAAAGCTTGCGGCATCGAGGGTCCGCTCATCGTGGCCGTCGGCAACGCTCCCACAGCACTTCTGCGCCTCGCCGAGCTCATGGACGCGGGAAAGATCGCGCCCGCGCTCGTCGTTGGGGTGCCGGTCGGGTTTGTGAACGTGGTCGAGGCGAAAGAGGAGCTACTCG
>CABUBY010000225.1 GCA_902489955.1 uncultured Collinsella sp.
CCAGATCCCAAGCCTCGCCGGAGCCCACGTAGGCATGCAGCAGGTAGGGACGGTACTGCGTCAGAACGCCCACCGTGTCGATGCCCGAGTTGGAGCAGTTGGACAGCGAAAAGTCGATAATGCGGAACTTGCCACCAAAGCTAACCGCCGGCTTAGCGATCTTTTGGGTGAGTGCCCCCAATCGGCTGCCCTGTCCTCCTGCGAGGAGCATCGCGATGCATTCTTTCTTACTCATCGATTTCTCCTTCTGTCATCGATGTTCCTAAACCCATTAGCGACGGGCGCGGCGCTCGGTCGCGCCCGTCGAGTAATGCCGTGCGGCAAAGGGAGCTCGCGCGCCTTTACGCGTGCCAGATCTCGTCGCGGTACTCGCGAATGGTGCGGTCGCTCGAGAACCAGCCGGATGAGGCGGTGTTGAGCAGCGCCTTGCGGTTCCAGGTCTCCTGGTCGCCGTAGCTGCCGGTGAGCTTCTCCCATGCATCCACGTAGCTGCGGAAATCGGCCATAACCAGGTCGGGGTCGTTGTTGTTCATGAGCTCGTTGTAGATGCTCTCGAAGTTGCCCGAAAGACCCGCAAACGTGTTGTCCTTAAGCTCGTCCATCACGCGGCCCAGACGCTCGCGATCGTTGTTGAGGGTATCCCACGCAAAGTAGCTGTTGGATGCCCAAAGCTGCTCGACCTCGGGAGCGGTCAGGCCAAAGATGGCCTCGTTCTCGCGGCCGGCCAGGTCAGCGATCTCGATGTTGGCGCCGTCGAGGGTGCCCAGCGTAATGGCGCCGTTCATCATGAGCTTCATGTTGGACGTGCCCGAGGCCTCCTTGCCGGCCGTGGAGATCTGCTCCGAGATCTCGGCGGCGGGGTAGATGAGCTGGGCGTTGCTCACGCGGAAGTTGGGGATAAAGCAGACCTTCATGACCTCGTTGACGCGGGCATCGTTGTTGATGACGTCGGCCACGGAGTTAATGAGGCGGATGGTTTCCTTGGCGAAGGTGTAGCTCGAGGCAGCCTTGCCGCTAAAGATGAAGGTCGTCGGCGTCACGTGGAAGTTGGGATCGGCGATGCGACGGTTGTAGATGTCCATCACCTTCATGATGTTCATGAGCTGGCGCTTGTAGGCGTGGAAGCGCTTTACCTGAACATCGAAGACGGTGTTGGGGTCAATGACCAGACCGGTCTCGGCCTTAACGTAGGCGGCCAGACGCTCCTTGTTGGCGCGCTTGGAGGCGCCCACGGCCTTCAGGAACTCGGTGTCGTCCTTAAACTCCTTGAGTTTCTCCAGCTCAAAGGCGTCCTTGAGCCAGCCGTCGCCAATGGCCTCGGTCACGAGTTTGGCGTAGGTGGGGTTGGCCTCGGCAAAGAAGCGACGGTGCGAGATGCCGTTCGTCTTGTTGTTGAACTTCTCGGGCGTCAGGGCATAGAAGTCCTTGAGCACGATGTTCTTGATGATGTCGGAGTGAATCTTGGCCACGCCGTTGACGCTGTGGCTGCAGATCACGGACAGGTTGGCCATGCGAATCTCGCCGTCCCACAGGATGGCGGTCTGGCGCAGACGCTCCTGCCAGCCCTCCTGCGTGGTGTCGAACGACTCGTGCCAACGACGGCTGATCTCGTCGATGATCTGGTACACGCGGGGGAGG
>CABUBY010000226.1 GCA_902489955.1 uncultured Collinsella sp.
CCGGCTGCCGCCGTGACATGCGTGCCGTCGACCGTAATGTCGGAGAGGCCTTCGCCCAGCGCCACGACGACGCCGCGGATGCCCTTGTCGCCGACGAGCAGGTCGGAGCCGTTGCCCACGATGGTGAGGGGCAGATCGCAGCGATAGCAGGTATCGAGCGTGGCGACGAGGCCCTGCTCGGTATCGGGCGTGACAAAGACGTCGGCCGGGCCGCCGATCTTAAACGTGGTGTGCTCGCGCATGGGCTCGCTCATCAGCACGTTGTCCTCGCCGGCAACGCCAGCAAGCGCGCACAGCAGGTCCTCGTTAAAAAAGTCGTTCTCGTGCATACGAATATCCGCCTTTTGGTGGTTGTTGTCATCAATCGATTGCAATATACCCCACCCGGACGGATTTGGTGCGCTGGCGGCGATAAAACAGCCGTCTACCGGATTGGTAAAGTGTTTATCACCGAGGTAGAGGGGTAGTCGCTATACTTTCAAGAGATTGCGCGTAAACCCGGAAGGAGCGAGATGGCCAACAAAGTCACCCTCAAGCAGATCGCCCAGGAGGTGGGGCTTTCCCCCTCGTCGGTCTCGCTTGTGCTCAATAATCGGCCCTGTCGCATCTCGGAAGAAAACCGTAAACTCATCAAGGAGGTCGCGGCGCGCAACCACTATGTTCCCAACCAGATTGCGCGTAGTCTGGTCATGCGCGAGTCGCGCACGCTGGGCCTTATCGTCCCTAACATCGAGAGCCGCTTTTTTGCCTCGCTCGCCGGTAGCCTGGAAAAGCGCTGCCGCGAGGACGGCTATGCGCTCTTCATTACCAGCTCGGGTGGAAGTGCCGACGACGATCTGGAGCTGCTGCGCCAGCTGGTAACGCGCGGCGTTGATGGCGTCTTCCTGGTTGTGGGCGACGAGTTCTCCGACGACCGCGCCCTGCGCGAAGAAGTCAGCCATCTGCCTATCCCTGCCGTGATGGTCGACCGTGCCATTGAGGGGCTCGAGTGCGACAAGGTGATGTTCGACCACGAGATGGGTGGCTACATGGCCACTCGCTATCTGATCGAGCAGGGCCACCGTCGCATTGCCTGCTTGGTTAACGCGCGCCGTTCCAATACGGGGCGTAAGCGACTTGCCGGCTATGAGCGCGCGCTGCGCGAGGTTGGCCTGCCTATCGACGCACGTTTGGAGTTTGAGAGCGAGTACTACATTCCGAGTGCCTACGAGGCCTCGGAGGCGGTGCTCGCAACTGATGCCACCGCTGTGTTCGCAAGTTCGGATAACATCGCCCTCGGTCTGCTCAAGCGCTTGCACGAGATGGGGAAGAGCATCCCGGGCGACATCTCGGTGGTGAGTTACGACAACTCGGCCGCCGACGTTCTCTTTGAGCCGGCGCTGACCGCGATTGAGCAGGATCCTGGTGTCCTTGCGGAGCATGCTTTTGGCTGTATGTCCAAGCGTCTTGCCGGTAGGGGCGGCAGGCGTGCCGAAGAGGTCGTCCTGGAGCCGGCGCTTATCGTTAAGGGCAGCGTGCTCGAACTTACCGAATGTAGCTAAGCGTACTTGTTTGTTTGCATAGATTGCATGCGGAGTGTCCGCTATTTGCCGGCGGGGCCGGGGCGCCTGCCTTGTT
>CABUBY010000227.1 GCA_902489955.1 uncultured Collinsella sp.
GCATAGACCTGATGGTCATGCCTCGCCTTTTGAATGACAAATTGTCGCCCTGGGCGGCGCGCAGCGTCGACCCGTTAGGCGAAGACGATTAGGTTATCCCTGTGTATCGCGGGCTTCTCGGCCAGGTTTGCCAGCAGGCGGTTGCTGGCGATCTGGTCCTGGCGGCGGCCGGCTGCAAGCTCCAGCACGTCCGAATCGGCCTCGGCGATACCGCGGGCGACAACCATACCGCTCGGGTCGCAAACGTCGAGCACATCGCCCTCGGCAAACTCGCCATCGACCTCGCGAATACCCACCGCAAGCAGGGAAGAGCCACGGCTGACCAGCGCCTTCGCAGCACCATCATCGACCGTCACCGAGCCATGCGCCTTGTCGCCCAGCGCGATCCACAGCTTGCGGGGTGCGATGTCCAGACGCTCCGCCGGCGGATCGAACAGCGTGCCCACGCTCTCGCCGCGGGCGAGGCGCACGAGCGCATCGGGCTCCTCGCCCGAGCAAATCACGCTCTGAATGCCCGCCGTCATCAGGATGCGGCTCGCGCGAATCTTGGTAATCATGCCGCCCGTTCCCACCGATGTGGAAGAATCGCCCGCCGAGGCAATAATCTTGGCATCGATCTTATGCACGACCGGGACGAACTCGGCCGTGGGGTCCTCATGCGGATTGGCAGTATAGAGACCATCGATGTCCGAGAGCGTCACACACAGATCGGCAGAAACCAGACAGCTCACAAGCGCCGCCAGTGTGTCGTTGTCGCCAAACTTGATCTCATCGACGGTAACGGTATCGTTCTCGTTGACGACCGGCACCACGCCCAGCTCAACCAGGCGCAGCAGGGCGTCGCGCGCGTGCAGGTAGGACGTGCGGCGAGCCGTATCGTGGCGCGTGAGCAGCACGAGCGAGGTGAGCAGGTCGCGCGCATGGAACTCCTCGTCGTAGGCCGACGAGATGATGCACTGACCGGCCGAGGCGCAGGCCTGTAAGCTCGGAAGGTCGCCGACCGGCTTGCGGTCGAAGCCCAACACGGGATAGCCACAGGCGATAGCGCCCGAGCTCACCACGACCAGACGCCAGCCGAGCTTGCGCAGCGCTGCGGCCTGATCGGCAAGTCCGCCGATAAAGGCGCGGTTGACCTTGCCATCGGCACCCACCACCGTGGACGAACCGATCTTTACCACCATCGTTTTATAAGAAGTCGTCATACGTCAAACCAATCAACTGTTCAGCGAACGGCCGAGCTGGCGGCCAAGGGAGCGTGACTCGCCCCTACCGCCCAAGGAATTAGTGAGCCCAGGGGAAAGCCGAGGCCGCAGCCATGTTCTTGCGCACGAGCTCGTCGCGCACCCGAGCCAGGCCCTGCTCCATGCCCACCACATAGGTCTGCGGGTACAGGAAGCGCTTGAAAGCTGCGTCCAGATGATCGAGCGCCCAAACACAGCGCTCGCGCGCGTCCTGGATGCTCTCACGCGGAGCCACTGCACTGCCATCGCGCACGATCGGCACCAGCAGCTCGCGATACTCAAGCTCCGACACGTCGGTCACCAGGGCGGCATCATTCACGGCCACGAGGG